>NZ_VISU01000002.1:0-346490 GCF_007827625.1 Micromonospora sp. CNZ297
CTGGGCCATGATCCACGTCATGGTCACCCGCCTGGCCCGACACACGAAACCGGCCCAGGCAACCCACACCTGAGCCGGAATCTCAAACACTCACTTAACGCCTCCGGTAGAGGAAGGGCCCCTTCTTAACGCCGGGAAGGGCAGCTCAGGCGGTGGAGTTGCGGTGCCGGCCCGGCGTCGGGCGGCGGGTCGCCGGGGCGGGGCGGGAGCCGGCGTTGAGGCGTACCGTCGTCGCCCCCGCGGCGGCCGGGTGGGCGGCGGCGCCGGGCCGCGACGGCGCGCGGCCGGGGCGGCCGGTCTCGCCCGGCGGTGTCATCCGCGAGGTGGCCACCACCCGGGCCACGCCGACCACGATCGGCGGGGCCAGCAGGTCGGCCACCTCGGCCGGGCCGGCCGGCCAGTGGCTCTCGGTCACCGACCAGTACGTCGCACCGGAGTCCTCGGTCGCCTGCCGCGGCGCGTCGTCGGACATGTGGCGGTGCTTGGCCATGGGAACGCCTCCAGGAGCTGCCGTGTTGCGGCCCCGCGGGCCGTCGGCTGGGACACCCGGTGAAACGAGCCCCGCACCGGCCCGGTGACGGGCGGGTGCGGGGCTCGGGGCGTGCTGCCGGTGTTAAGAAGGGGCCCTTCCTCTACCGGAGGCGTTAAGAAGGGGCCCTTCCTTACCCCTCAGTCGAAGATGGGGCCCTGCTCCCGGGTGCGCTTCAGCTCGTAGAAGCCGGGGGTGCCGGCGACGAGCAGCACGCCGTCCCAGAGGCGGCCGGCCGCCTCGCCCTTCGGCGCCGGGGTGATCACCGGGCCGAAGAAGGCGACCTGCCCGCCGTCCGGACCCGGGGCGTGGATCACCGGGGTGCCCACGTCGGTGCCGACCGGCCGCATGCCCGCCTCGTGGCTGGCCCGCAGCGCCTCGTCGTACTGGGTGGACTCGGCCGCGTCGGCGAGCGCCGGGTCCAGGCCCACCTCGGTGAGCGCGCCCACCAGCATGTCCCGGCCCAGGCCCTCCTTGCCGAGGTGGATCCGGGTGCCCATCGCGGTGTAGAGCTTCGCCAGCGCCTCGGCGCCGTGCGCCTGCTCGACGGCGATGCACACCCGCACCGGGCCCCAGCCGTCGCGCATCAGGTCCCGGTACTCCTCCGGCAGCTCCCGGCCGTCGTTGAGCACGGACAGACTCATCACGTGGAACCGGATGTCCACATCCCGGACCTGCTCGACCTCCAGCAGCCAACGGGAGGTGATCCACGCCCACGGGCACAGCGGGTCGAACCACATGTCCGCGGTGACACGTTCGGTCACGGTGTTTTCCCTTCACGGCATCGTCGCGCCGGGGACCCGGCGCGGTCACCTCCGATCCTCACCCCGTACCCCGTCGACCGGTACCGGAATGAGAGCGTGACCTCGACCACCGGGAGCGGTCCGTGCATGGAAGACTCGGTTCTCGACGGGCCGTCACGAGCGGCCGGGCAGAACCGGCGCCGCGGGGCGCGGCGAGACGAGTGGGATGGAGACGAACAGTGCCGGGAGTGCGCAACCTGACCCAGGTCGAGGCGACGGAGCGGGCCCGCCTGCTCGAGGTGACCGGGTACGACATCAGCCTTGACCTGTCGACCGCGGTGCAGCCCACCGGTCGCACGTTCCGCTCGGTGACCGAGGTCCGGTTCCGCTGCGCCGAACCGGGGGCGACCACGTTCATCGAGACAGCCGCCGAATCGGTGCGGTCGGCCACACTCAACGGCGAGCCGGTGGACCTGTCCGGCTGGTCCGCCGAGAAGGGACTCACGCTCAGCGGTCTGGCCGCCGAGAACGTGCTGGTGGTCGACGCCGACTTCGGCTACTCCAACAGCGGGCAGGGCCTGCACCGGACCGTCGACCCGGTGGACGGCGAGACCTACCTCTACAGCCAGTTCGAGACCGCCGACGCGCAGAAGGTCTACGCCTGCTTCGACCAGCCCGACCTGAAGAGCGTCTACACCTGGCACGCCACCGTCCCGGACCACTGGCGGGTCGTGTCGAACATGCCGGTGGCCCGCGAGGAGGCCGCCGGTGAGGGCCTGAAGACGGTGCACTTCACCGTGTCGGAGCGGATGAGCACCTACATCACCGCGCTCTGCGCCGGGCCGTACCACGAGGTGCGGCGCACCCACGACGGCATCGACATGGGCTACTTCTGCCGGGCCAGCATGGCCCCGCACATGGACGCCGACGACCTGCACCTGATCACCACGCAGGGCTTCGACTTCTTCCAGGAGAAGTTCGGGGTGCGCTACCCGCTGCCCAAGTACGACCAGCTCTGGGTGCCGGACTTCAACGCCGGCGCGATGGAGAATTTCGGCTGCGTCACGCACGCCGAGTCGCACTACATCTTCCGCTCGCAGGTCACCGACTTCGAGTACGAGCAGCGCGCCAACACGATCCTGCACGAGCTGGCGCACATGTGGTTCGGTGACCTGGTCACCATGCGCTGGTGGAACGACCTGTGGCTCAACGAGTCGTTCGCCGAATGGGCCAGCCACTGGTGCAACACGCACGCCACCCGCTTCACCGACGCCTGGACCACGTTCCTGTCGATCCGCAAGAACTGGGGTTACCGGCAGGACCAGCTCTCCTCCACCCACCCGGTCTACTGCGAGATGCCGGACCTGGAGGCCGTCGAGGTCAACTTCGACGGCATCACGTACGCCAAGGGCGCGAGCGTGCTCAAGCAGCTCGTCGCGTACGTGGGCGAGGAGCCGTTCCTGGCCGGCCTGCGCGCCTACTTCGGCAAGTACGCCTGGGGCAACGCCACCTTCGACGACCTGCTGTCCGAACTGGAGGCGGCCTCCGGCCGGGAGCTGCGCAAGTTCGCCGCCCAGTGGCTGGAGACCGCGCAGGTCAACACGTTGCGCCCGGAGGTGACCATCGGCGCCGACGGCACGTACGAGCGGGTGGTGGTCCGGCAGGAGGCGCCGTCGGCCTACCCGACGCTGCGTACCCACCGCATCGGCGTCGGCCTGTACGACCTGACCGACGGCCGGCTGGTGCGCCGCGAGCTGATCGAGACGGACGTGACCGGCGAGCTGACCGAGCTGTCCGAGCTGCACGGCAAGCCGGCCGCCGACGTGCTGCTGCTCAACGACGAGGACCTCACGTACGCCAAGCTGCGGCTGGACGAGCGGTCGATGGCCACTGTGGTGCAGCACATCGCCGGCTTCGACTCGTCGCTGGCCCGGGCGCTGTGCTGGACCGCCGCCTGGGACATGACCCGCGACGCCGAGCTGTCGGCCCGCGACTACGTGGCGCTGGTGCTGGCCGGGCTGACCGCCGAGACCGACATCAACCTGGTGACGGCCACGCTGCGGCAGGCGACCACGGCGCTCACCTTCTACGCCGACCCGGCGTGGGCGCCGACCGGCTGGGCCGACCTGGCCCGTACCGCGCGGACCGCGCTCGCGGCGGCCGAGCCGGGGAGCGGCTTCCAGCTCGCCTGGGCCCGGTCGTACGCCTCGTCGGCCCGCTCCGGTGAGGACCTGGCCACGCTGCGCGGCTGGCTGGACGGCAACGGGGTGCCGGAGGGGCTGACCGTCGACACGGAGCTGCGCTGGACGGTGCTCCAGTCGCTGGTCGCCAACGGCGCGGCCGGTGCCGCCGACGTGGACGCGGAGCTGGCCGGCGACCGTACCGCCAGCGGCGAGCGGGAGGCCGCGTACGCGTACGCGCTGGTGCCGACCGTCGAGAACAAGGCCGCGGTGTGGGCGCTGCTCACCGGCCCGGACGCGCTGCCCAACTGGCGCAACCGGGCGCTGTTGCAGGGCTTCACCCACGCGGCGCAGGTCGAGCTGACCGCGCCCTACCGGGAGCGGTACTTCGCCACGGTGGACCAGGTGTGGGCGCAGCGCGACAGCGAGCCGGCGCAGGAGTTCGTGCAGCTCGCCTACCCGGCGCACCTGGTCGAGGAGGACACCGTCGCGGCCACCGACGCGTGGCTGGCCCAGGACGGCCGGCCGGCGTCGCTGCGGCGGCTTGTCGCCGAGGGCCGCGACGGCGTGGTCCGCGCGCTGAAGGCCCGGGAGCGGGACGCGCGCAGCGCCTGAGTGAGGCACGTCGGCCGGGGCCGGCGCGGGTGGCAGTCCGCGCCGGCCCCGGCCGTTGTCGTGGGCCAGCCCCGCTGACACGAGAAAGCCCGGCCCACGCGTACGCGGGGCCGGGCTTCGTCGTGTGTGCGGGCGGGGATCAGCCCTTGCCGGCGTGGCTGGCGAGCTGGTCGAGGCCCTGGATGATGCCGCCGGCCAGGTCGCCGCCGCCGAAGGAGGCCACCATGGAGAGCGCGGCCAGCTTGGCGTACGTGTCCGGGATGCGCTTGCGCGCGTACTTGCCGGTGACGATCTCCAGCTGCCGCTGGTTGGGCGACACCGCGATCAGCACCGAGCGGTCCGGGTCGGCGAGCTGGCGGTGCAGCCGCTCGGCGTGCTCCCGGATCGGCTCGTCGAGGCCGCCGACGTAGACCGAGAAGACCAGACCGGTGCCCTGGTCGGCGAGGCGCAGGGCCTCGTCGATGCGGAGCAGCTGACGGGTCGAGAACGGTCCGTCCAGCACCTCGGGCGGGGTGCCCGTCCCCGTCGTGGGCCGCGCTTCACCAACGGTCACTTGCGCCTCCGGTTCCACCGGCCGGCGCCTCCCGGCCGGCCTGCTCCTGCTTGCGGCTGGTCAACGCCGGCGCCTGCGCCCCGGCGGCCAGCGCCGTGCCGGCCGAGTCGGCCAGCTGCTCCGGACGGCCCAGGAACCAGACCGGAGTGAAGTCGAAGGGCCGGCCCGGCCGGTAGCGCTTGGCGCCGCCACCGTTGCCGCGGCTGCCGACGGCCGCCAGGGCGGCGATCAGCAGCACCGCGGCGGCCGGGATGCCGACGAAGACCACCAACGTCTCGGTAACAGACAATCCCAACGCCCCCAGGCGGAAAGAGAGACCAGGAATGGTGCGGGTCGGCCGGTCAGGACCGGTCGCGCCCCACGTCACTTGTGATGTTCACGTTAGCGGAGTCGGCGGCCCGCCAGATTGCGGGGTGCTGATCCCATCCGTCACTCCGGTACTCCAGTTGCGCGGCAGTGGCGAGCAGTGTCGCGTCGTCGCCGTACCGGCCGGTGAGGAGCACCCCGACCGGAAGCCCGTCGGTGGTCCGTCCGAGAGGCAACGAAACGGACGGATCGCCCGTGACGTTGAAGACCGCGCAGTACGGCGAGAAGCGCCGCTGCCGGTCGAAGTCCTCTGCCGGTTCGAGGGCGGCGAACGCGCCCACCGGCGCCTGCGGGGCCGCGAGCGTCGGGCAGAGCAGCAGGTCACACCCGGCGGTACGGCGTACGCCACGGCGTACCTGCGCCTGGAGTTCGCCGAGCGCGGCCATCAGCCGGGCCGCGCCCAGCGCCTCGCCGCGCTCGCGCAGGTACCGGGTCAGTGGCAGCAGGTCGCCCTCCCGCCCGGCCGGGACGGGGGTGACAGCCAGCGCGTACCAGACGGTCTCGAACAGCGGCCACGCCTCGGGGCCGAGCGGCGCGGGGACGTCGACCACCTCGTGGCCGGCGTCGGTCAGCAGCGCGGCGGCCCGGTCGACGGCGGCCACGCAGTCCGGGTGGACCGGTTCGTCGGCGAGCATCGGCGTGGTGAAGCGGCCGACGCGCAGCCGGCCGGGGCCGGTGACGCGGGCGGCGCGGGTGACGCCGAGGTAGCCGCCGGCGGGCGCGGCCGGCGGCAGGTACGGCTCGCCGGGCACCGGGCGGGCGAGCACGTCGAGCAGCGCGGCCACGTCGGCGACGGTGCGGCCGATCGGCCCGTTCACCGGCAGCCCGAAGCCGCCGAAGCCGAGCGGCCCGCCGGAGACCATGCCCCGGCTGGGTTTGTAGCCGACCAGGCCGCAGAGCGCGGCCGGGATGCGCAGCGAGCCGCCGCCGTCGGAGCCCTGAGCCACCGGCACCAGCCCGGCGGCGACCGCGGCTGCCGCGCCGCCGCTGGATCCGCCCGCGGTGTACGCGAGGTCCCACGGGTTTCGGGCCGGCGGCGCCACCAGCCCTTCCGAGTAGAGCGAGCAGCCGAGTTCGGAGGTGGTGGTCTTGCCGAGGCTGACCAGGCCGGCGTCGGCCAGGAGGCGGACCACGTCGGCGTCGACGGGTGGGACGAAGTCGGCGAAGGCCGCGGAGCCGAAGGTGGTGCGGACCCCGGCGGTGAGCGTGAGGTCCTTGATCGCGGTCGGCACCCCGTGCAGCGGGCCGCGTCCCTCGGCCGCGAGCGCGTCGGCGGCACGGGCGGCGCTCCGGGCCTGCTCGGCGGTGACTGTGACGAACGCGCCGACGGTGTCGCCGAGCCCTTCGACCCGGCGCAGGTGGTGCTCGACCAGTTCCAGGCTGGACAGCTCGCCCCGGCGGATCGCGGCGGCCTGCTCCAGCGCGGTCAGGTCGTGCGGCTCGGCCATGCCGTCCATCCTGCCGGTCCGGCGGCCGGGAGGCCGGGCGACACGTCCGGCGGCAGGTCCATATGCGGGTGATCCGGCCCGCGGCGGCCGGTCCATATGCGGGTGACATGACCGGTTCGGGATGGTCCGCCGGGCGGGCGTGACGCGCAGGATGTGGAGATCGACGAAAGTCGATCGAAGGCCGCCCCCCACCACCCCGAGGAGCACGCCGTGCACCACGCACCCGGCACACCGGACCGCCCGTCCCGGCTTCCGCGCGCCCTGCGCCCCCTGCTCGCCCTCGCCCTGACCGCCGCCGGCCTCGCCGCCCTGCCGGTGACCCCGGCCGGCGCCGGTGACGGCGGGCCGGCGGCAGCGCTGGCCGCGAACCCCTACGAGCGCGGCCCCGCGCCCACCACCGCCTCCATCGAGGCCACCCGGGGCCCGTTCGCGACCGCCCAGACCACCGTCTCCGCATCGAGCGTCAGCGGCTTCCGCGGTGGCACGATCTACTACCCGACCAGCACCGCCGAGGGCACGTTCGGCGCGGTCGCGATCTCCCCCGGCTTCACCGCCGGCCAGTCGGCAGTCTCCTGGCTCGGGCCGCGGCTGGCCTCGCAGGGCTTCGTGGTCATCACCATCGACACCCTCTCCGTCTACGACCAGCCGGCCAGCCGCGGCACCCAGCTCCTGGCCGCTCTGGACTACCTGACCAACACCAGCGCGGTACGTACCCGGATCGACCGCAACCGGCTCGCCGTGATGGGGCACTCGATGGGCGGCGGCGGCAGCCTGTCGGCGGCGAACGCCCGGCCCGCGCTCCAGGCGGCGATCCCGCTGACCGGCTGGCACACGACGAAGAACTGGTCGTCGGTACGCGTGCCGACGCTCGTCATCGGCGCCGAGAACGACTCGGTGGCGCCGGTGTCGTCGCACTCGGAGCCGTTCTACACCAGCCTGCCGGCCACACTGGACAAGGCGTACCTGGAGTTGAACGCGGCCAGCCACTCGGCGCCGACCTCGCCGAACGTGACAGTCGCGAAATACAGCATCTCGTGGCTCAAGCGGTTCGTCGACGACGACACCCGCTACGAGCAGTTCCTCTGCCCGGCGCCTCGCGGCACCGCGATCGAGGAGTACCGGGACACCTGCCCGCACTCCTGAGCCGTTCCGGGTGCGTCTGCCCTCGGCAGACGCACCCGGAGTTCGTCAGCGGCCGAGGAACCGCAGCGCGTTGCCGCCGAGCAACGCGTCCCGCTGCGCGTCGGTGAGGAAGTCCGCCCGGTGCACCACCTGGCCGACCGGCCGCTCCCCCAGCGGGTACGGGTAGTCGCTGCCGAGCAGCACCCGCTCGGCGCCCATGGTGTCCACGAGCAGCCGCAGCGCGGCCGGCTCGAAGACCACCGAGTCGACGTGGAACCTGTCGACGTACGAGCTGGGCGGCGCGCTGGACGCGCCGCGCACCAGGTCTCCGCGGCGGTGCCAGGCGTTGTCGGCGCGGCCCAGCCAGAACGGGAAGCTGCCGCCGCCGTGCGCGAAGCAGATCCGCAGCGTGTCCGGCACCCGGTCGAACACGCCGCCGAGGATCAGCGCGAGCACCGACAGGTGCGTCTCGGCCGGCATCCCGGTCAGCCAGCGGGCCATCCACCGGTCCAGCCGGGGGCCGCCGGGCATGTCCCACGGGTGCACGAACACCGGCGCGCCGACCTCGGCGCAGTGGGTCAGGAACTGCACGATGCCCTCGTCGTCCAGGTCCCGGTCGCCGACGTGGTTGCCGATCTCCACGCCGGCGTGCCCCGCCGACAGGCAGCGGTCCAGCTCGGCGCAGGCCGCGTCCGGGTCCTGCAACGGCACCTGGCAGAACGGCACCAGCCGGCCGTTGCCGGCCGCTGTGACCTCCAGCGTGAGGTCGTTGAAGATCCGGGCCACCTTGACCGCCTGGTCGGCCGGTCGGTCGTAGCTGAAGAACACCGGGGTGGGCGAGACGACCTGCACGTCCACGCCGTCGGCCTCCATGTCGGCCAGCCGGGTCGGCGCGTCCCAGCACTGCGCGCCGATCGGGCGGAACTCCGTCTCCCCCACCATGATCATGGCGGCGCGCTCGGAGTCCACCCGCAGCCAGGGCCAGCCGGACCCGCCGCACGCCGCGGCGAGGTCCGGCCACCCCTTCGGTACGACGTGCGTGTGCACGTCCACGACCGGCACGCGTCAGCCCTTGCCCGGGTGCAGCGCGCCGCAGTTGTCGCAGGTACGGGCCTTCTCGTCGGCGTAGAACGTGGCGAAGACCGGGGGCAGGTCGGCGGCGATGTCGCGGACCTGCAACTCCACCTCGTGCACCTTGTGGTGGCACTCGCCGCAGTACCACTGGAACTTCTCCAGCGTGCCTTCCTCGCGGACCCGCTCGATCACCATGCCGATCGAGCCGGCCTCGGGACGCTGCGGCGAGTGCGGCGTGTTGCGCGGCAGCATCCACATCTGCCCCTCGCGCACGTGCACCGTACGCGGGCCCTCGGGCAGCATCAGGTTGATGTGCATGTTGCCCTTGACCTGGTAGAAGAACTCCTCGTACGGGTCGACGTGGAAGTCCGTGCGCTGGTTCGGGCCGCCCACCACCATGACGATGAAGTCGTCGCTGCCGGGCAGCATCTCCTTGTTGCCCACCGGGGGCTTGAGCAGGTGCTGGTTCTCGCCGATCCAGCCGGAGAAGCTGAACGGCTCGGCGATCTCACTCATGGGAACCTCCCGACGGAAATAGGGCGACGGCCTGCATCTCGATCAGCAGATGCGGGTGCGGAAGCTGGTGCACGGCGACTGTGGTCCGGGTCGGCCCGGTGGCGTCGAAGAACTCCGCCCACACCTCGTTGTAGCCGCCGAAGTCGTTCATGTTGACCAGGTAGCTGGTGACCTGCACCAGGTCGTTCAGGTCGGCGCCGACCGAGCGGAGCAGGTCGCGGATGTTCTCGACCACGGCCCGGGTCTGCTCCCGGATGTCCAGGTCGGTGGTGCCGAACTCGTCCACCGACACCCCGGCGAACGTGTTGTCCGGCCGGCGCGACGACGTACCGGAGACGTAGACGAACCCGCCGGCCACCTTGACGTGCGGGAACGCCCCCCGCGGCACGGCCTTCCCGGCCACCACCCGGGCGGTCACGGCAGAACCGCCTTCCGTTCGCGACTGCGGGGCTCGCAGACCCGGCTCACTCCTCGCGCTCACCGGGCCGCTTTCCGTTCGCGACTGCGGGGCTCGCAGACCCGGCTCACTCCTCGCGCTCACGAGAGGGCCTTCAGAGAGGCGGAACCCAGCTTCTCGACAGTGGCGCGGACGTGCGCACCGGGGCGCAGCGGCACCGCGGCGGTGGCCGCGCCGGCCAGGAACACCCAGCCCTTGCGCAGTCGTACGCCGTGCCGGCCGGCCAGCCGCAGCCCCTCGTCCAGCGCGCGGCGCGGGTCGCCGAGGATGGCAGCGGTCGAGCCGACCTGCGCCACCCGCCCGTCGATCTCCAGCAGCACGCCGAG
Organism: Micromonospora sp. CNZ297; assembly: GCF_007827625.1. Lineage (NCBI taxonomy): Bacteria > Bacillati > Actinomycetota > Actinomycetes > Micromonosporales > Micromonosporaceae > Micromonospora > Micromonospora sp. CNZ297. The sequence continues at coordinate 9,930 of NZ_VISU01000002.1, forward strand.
GTTGTCCAGCCCGTCCGGCACCGGCGACCACGGCCCCACCACGAACGCGGCGGCCGAGGTGTTGTCGGCGATCACGTCCGGCAGCGAGAAGGTGAAGTTCGCGTACCGGGAGTCGATCAGCTCGATCGCCGGGGCGACCGCGCGGACGGCACGGGTGAACGAGCCGACCGGTTCGCCCGGGTCGGGCAGCCGGTCCAGCAGGAACGCCACCTCCGGCTCGACCCGGGGGTGGATGAAATCGCCGACGTCGACGCCGCCGCCGTCGGGCACCCGCATCACGTCGGTCAGCCGGCCCCAGATCACCTCGTCCACGCCGACCTGCGCCATCTTGGCCTTGCTGGTGAGCCCCATCTTGAGGCCGACCAGCCGCTCACCCCGGTCGAGGCGGCGCTTGACCAGCGCGGTCTGCACCGCGTACGCGGCGTCGACGTCGAGGCCGGTCTCGGCGGCCAGCTGCGGGATCGCGGTGGCGTCGTCGGCCGCCGCACCCAGCTTCTCCGCGATGCCGGCGATGTCCGGCCCGATCATGAGTTCTCCCTACCCGCCAGGTCCAATGCCACGTCCACGATCATGTCCTCCTGGCCGCCGACCATCCGGCGACGGCCCAGCTCGACCAGGATCGAGCGGACGTCCACGCCGTACTTGGCCGAGGCCCGCTCGGCGTGCCGCAGGAAGCTGGAGTAGACGCCCGCGTACCCCAGGGAGAGCGTCTCCCGGTCGACCTGGACCGGCCGGTCCTGCAACGGGCGGACGAGGTCGTCGGCGGCGTCCATCAGCGCGAACACGTCGCAGCCGTGCTTCCAGCCGTGCAGCTCGGCGACCGCGACGAAGACCTCCAGCGGCGCGTTGCCCGCACCGGCGCCCATGCCGGCGAGCGACGCGTCCACCCGGACGGTCCGCCCGGACGGCGAACCGAGCGGGCCGTCGCCGAGGATCCGGCCGTGCTCGACCGCCAGCACGCTGTTCGCCACACCCAGCGACAGGTTGTGGTGCGCGTGGATGCCGATCTGCGTCTCGGGTTCCAGCACCTGCCGGTACGCGTCGACGCGCTGCGCCACGTCCGACATCAGCAGCCGGCCGCCGGAGTCGGTGACGTAGACGCAGTGCGCGCCGTACGACTCCATCAGCTTGGCCTGCGCGGCCAGCCCGGCCGGGTCGTTGAGGTGCGACATCATGAGGAACCCGGAGACGTCCATGTCGTTCTCCCGGGCCCAGGCGATGTGCTGGGCGGAGATGTCCGCCTCGGTGCAGTGGGTGGCGATCCGGACGCTGGTCACGCCGAGCGCCTTCGCCGCCTTCAGGTCGGCGATGGTGCCGATGCCCGGCAGCAGCAGCGTGGTGAGCCGCGCGGTGGTCAGCACCTCGGCGGCGGCGGCGATCCAGTCCGCGTCGGCGGCGGCGCCGTGCCCGTAGTTGACGCTGGAACCGGCCAGGCCGTCGCCGTGCGCCACCTCGACCGCCGCCACACCGGCCGCGTCGAGCGCGGCGGCGATGGTACGCACCTGGTCGACCGTGTAGCGGTGGGCGACGGCGTGCATGCCGTCGCGCAGCGTCACGTCCTGGATGTAGAGGTCGGTCATCGGGCACTCACCTCCGGGGAACGCAGCGCCACCAGCCGCTCCGCGGTACGCAGCGCGGCCGACGTCATGATGTCCAGGTTGCCGGCGTACGCGGGCAGGTAGTGCCCGGCGCCGGAGACCTCCAGGAACACCGACACCTGGAGGCCGGTGAAGTGCCGGCCCAGCACCGGCGCGTACGTGTCCACGGCGTCGAACTGCACGTCCTGCTTGAGCCGGTAGCCGGGCACGTACTCCTGCACGGCCTTCACCATGTCGGCCACCGAGGCGGCGATCGCGCCCCGGTCGGCGTCGGCGTCCGGGCACAGGCAGTAGACCGTGTCCCGCATGAGCAGCGGCGGGTCGGCCGGGTTCAGCACGATGATGGCCTTGCCGCGCTCGGCGCCGCCGACCACCTCGATGGCGCGGGCGGTGGTCTCGGTGAACTCGTCGATGTTGGCCCGGGTGCCGGGCCCGGCCGACTTCGAGGCGATCGAGGCGACGATCTCGCCGTACGCGACGGGGGTGACCCGGCCGACCGCGTGCACGATCGGCACTGTGGCCTGGCCGCCGCAGGTCACCATGTTGACGTTCGGCTCGCCCAGGTGCTCGTCGAGGTTCACCGGCGGCACCACGTACGGGCCGATCGCCGCGGGCGTCAGGTCGACGACGGTACGGCCGTGCGCCCGCAGCACCTCGTCGTGACGCTTGTGCGCGCCGGCCGAGGTGGCGTCGAAGACGAGCTGGACGTCCGCGAACTCGGGCAGCGCCACGAGGCCGTCGACGCCCTCGGCGGTGGTGGTCACGCCGAGCCGGCGGGCCCGGGCCAGACCGTCCGAGGCCGGGTCGATGCCGGCCATCGCCACCATGCGCAGGCTCTCACTGAGCCGCAACACCTTGATCATCAGGTCGGTGCCGATGTTGCCCGACCCGAGCACCGCCACTCCGACAGTCATGACGTTCCCTCCGAGGAGAAACAGGTACGCACCGAGCCGAGCCCGGAGATGCGCGCCTCGTACGCGGCGCCGGGCGTGACCGGCACCATCGGCCCGAGCGCGCCGGAGAGCACCACGTCACCGGCCTTGAGCGGGTCGCCCGCCCGGGCCATGGTCGCGGCCAGCCACTGCAACGCGTGCAGCGGATTGCCGAGGCAGGCCGCGCCCGCGCCGACCGAGACCGGCTCACCGGCGTGCTCCAGCACCATGCCGCACAGCCGCAGGTCCACGTCGGCGAGCCGCCGGGGCGCGGTGCCGAGCACGAACAGCCCACTGGAGGCGTTGTCAGCGACCGTGTCCACGATGGAGATGTCCCAGTCGGCGATCCGCGAGTCGACGATCTCGATGGCCGGCAGCACGTGGTCCACCGCCCGGATCAGGTCGACTGTGGTGACCCGCTCGTCCGGCAGGTCCGCGCCGAGCACGAAGGCGATCTCCGCCTCCACCCGCGGCTGGAGCAGCCGGCCGATCGGCACCTCGACGCCGTCGCCGACGGCCATGTCGTCGAACAGCACCCCGAAGTCGGGCTGGAAGACGCCGAAGCTCTCCTGCACGGTCCGCGACGTCAGCCCGATCTTCGCGCCGACGCGGCGGTGTCCCTTGCCCAGCCGTTGCCGGGTGTAGACCTGCTGCACCTGGTACGCGGCCTCGATGTCGCCCTCGGGCAGCAGCCGGCCGCGCAGCGGCGGGCAGGGCTTCCCCTCCTGCCGGGCCACTGCGAGTTCCCGGTTGGCGGCCTCGATGTCCACGGTCATGGCGGCTCCTCGCTTACGTCGCTGGGGATTCCGGCCATTCTGCCCACCGCGCGCGCTCATGACAGGTCCACGCAGACGTTGGTGAGTTCGGAGTAGAAGTCGAGCGAGTGCACGCCGCCCTCGCGGCCCACGCCGGACGCCTTCACGCCGCCGAACGGGGTGCGCAGGTCGCGCAGGAACCAGGTGTTCACCCAGACGATGCCGGCGTCGAGCCGGGTGCCGGCCCGGTGCGCCCGGCCCACGTCCCGCGTCCACACCGTCGCCGCCAGGCCGTAGGCGGTGCCGTTGGCCAGCGCGAACGCCTCGTCCTCGTCGTCGAACGGCGCGACGTGCACCACCGGGCCGAAGATCTCCTCCTGGTTGGTGCGGGCGTCCGCCCCCAGGCCGGTGAGCACCGTCGGCTGCACGTACGCCCCGCCGTCGCGGGCGTCCCCGAAGCGCGGCGTGCCCCCGCCGGCGCGCACCTCGGCGCCCTCGGTACGGGCCAGCGCGTAGTGGCCGAGCACCTTGTCCCGGTGCCCGTGCGAGATGAGCGGCATGTTCGCCGTGGCCTCGTCGTCCGGCCAGCCGTACGCCAGCTCGTCGGCGCGCTTGGCCAGCCGCGCGGTGAACTCCTCGAACACCGGCCGCTGCACGTAGATGCGCTCGGTGCACAGGCACACCTGGCCGCCGTTGGTGAAGCTGGACCGCACCGAACCGGCGACCGCCGCGTCCAGGTCGGCGTCGGCGAACACCAGGCCCGCGTTCTTGCCGCCCAGCTCGAAGCTGACCGCCTTCACGCCGTCGGCGGCGGCGCGCATGATCGCGCTTCCGGTCGCCGACTCGCCGGTGAACGTGATCGCGTCCACGCCCGGGTGCCGGGTCAGGTGCTCGCCGGCCGAGCCGGGGCCGAAGCCGTGCACCAGGTTGAACACGCCGTCGGGCACGCCCGCCGCGGCCATCACCTCGGCCAGCAGCGTGGCCGAGGCGGGGGTCTCCTCGCTGGGCTTGACCACCACGGCGTTCCCGCAGGCCAGGGCCGGGGCGACCTTCCAGGTGAGCAGCAGCAGCGGCAGGTTCCACGGCACGATCACCGCGACCACGCCGACCGGCTTGCGGACCGCGTAGTTCAGCGCCCGGCCCCCGGTCGGGGTGACAGTGGTGAACGACTCGGTGGGCGCGGTGGCCACGATCTCGGCGAACGCCCGGAAGTTCGCAGCGCCGCGCGGGATGTCGAGCGTACGGGCCTGCGAGATGGCCTTGCCGGTGTCGGCGACCTCGGCGGCGACCAGGTCGTCGAAGCGCCGTTCCAGCTCGTCGGCGACCCGGCGCAGCACCTCGGCGCGTTCCCGCTCCCCCATCCGGCCCCACGGGCCGCGCAGCGCCGACCGGGCCGCGGCGACCGCGTCGTCCACTGTCGACTGGGACGCCTCGACCACCTCGAACACCGGCTCGCCGGTGACCGGGCTGCGCTTGGTGAACCGGCTGCCGACGTCGACGAACTCGCCGCCGACGAAGTTGCGCAGCAGGCCGGGACCGTCCGGCGCGTGGCCGGTCATCAGGCGGGGATCCCAGAGCGTCATCGCCGCCTCCCCAGCGCCGCGCGGACACCGCCGGCCAGCAGCGCGACCGCGCCGGCCGCTACCGCGCCGACCACCGCGTACTGCGCGCGCACCCGGCGGCGCACCTGCGCGTACGGGGTGGTGGAGAACGAGACCAGCTCGTACTGGGAGACGTAGCGGCCGGGCAGCGCGCGCTCCAGCGCGTGCTCGACCTGCTTGCGGGTGCGGAACACCGGCGAGGCGACCTTGTCCCGCATCTCCACGAAGTTCGCCAGCGCCATCCGGGCGATCGCCTCGGCGTTGTCCTGGCGGCGGTGCTGGAACAGCGGCAGCGCGGCGGCCCACTCGTCGTCGCACTCGTCGAGGCAGCGGTCCAGCTCGACCACGTCCTCGAACGCGCAGTTCGCGCCCTGGCCGTAGAACGGCACGATGGCGTGCGCGGCGTCGCCGATCAGGCCGACCCTGCCTGCCACCTGCCACGGCGTGCAGCGCACGGTGCCGAGCACACCGACCGGGTTGTGCTGGTAGTCGTCGACCAGGTTCGGCGCGAGCGGGACCAGGTCCGGGTAGTGGGTGGCGAAGAACTGCTCGATCGCCGCCGGGCTGCTCAGCGAGGCGAAGCTGCGGGTGCCGTGGGTGGGCCAGAACAGCGTGCAGGTGAAGGAGCGGTCCGGGTTCGGCAGCGCGATCATCATCGAGGTGCCGCGCGGCCAGATGTGCAGCGCGCCCGGGTCGAGCGCGAACTCCCCGCCCAGCGGCGGGATGGTCAGCTCCTTGTAGCCGTAGTCGAGGAAGTCCAGGCTCTCGGTCAGGCCGCCGTACGCGAGCAGTTGCCCACGCACCGCGGAGCCGGCGCCGTCGGCGCCGAGGACGACCGAGGCGGTGGCGGTGACCTTGCCCTGCGGGGTCTCGAACGTCATCTCGCCGCCGAGCGGGTCGAGCCCGACCAGCCGGTGGTCGAACGCGACGCGCACATTCGGCAGCGCGGCGGCGGCGTCGAGCAGCGCGTTGTTCAGCGCGCCCCGGCTGATCGAGTTGATCGCCCGGTCCCCGGATCCGCTGTAGGACTGGAACTCCGGCTCGCCCTCGACCGGGTGGATCATGCGGCCGCGCATCGGCAGCGCGTCCGCCATGACCTCGTCCTCCAGGCCGATGCGGCGCAGCGCGTCCAGGCCACGCTCGGACAGCGCCAGGTTGATCGACCGGCCCCGCTCGGCGGTGCCGGTACGCGGGTCGGGCCGCCGCTCGTAGAGGGCCACCGGGTAGCCGCGCCGGGCCAGGTAGCAGGCCAGCAGACAGCCGGCCAGCCCGGCGCCGACCACGGCGATCTCGTCGCGCTCGCTCACGAGCCCTCCTTCTCAAACGTTGCCGCCAGCGCCTCGGCGACCCGCCAGCAGTCGTGGTACGAGGAGTACAGCGGCACCGGCGCGAACCGGACGATGTCCGGCTCCCGGGCGTCGGCGACCACGCCGTGCTCGTGCCGCAGCCGCTTGGTCAGCTCGTTCGCGCTGCCCACCCCGATCCGCACCGAGAGCTGGCAACCGCGGCGGGCCGGGTCGCGCGGGGTGACGACTGTCAGCGGGCGGCCCGGCGTCACCTCGTCGAGCAACTGCTCCAGCCAGGCGGTGAGCCGCAGGCTGCGCTCGCGCAGCGCGGGCATGCCGACGGAGTCGAACAGCTCCAGCGAGGTACGCACCGGGCCCATCGCGAAGATCGGCGGGTTGGAGATCTGCCACGCCTCCACTGTGGCGGGCGGCCGGGACACCGGGGTCATCTCGAACCGGGTGGCCGCCTCGGTGCTCCACCAGCCCTCGAACCGCTGGATCGACGGGTCGCCGAGGTGCCGCTCGTGGACGAAGACGCCGCCCAGCGCGCCAGGGCCGGAGTTGAGGTACTTGTACGAGCACCAGGCGGCGAAGTCCACGTCCCAGTCGTGCAGCGCCAGCGGCACGTTGCCGGCGGCGTGCGCCAGGTCCCAGCCGACCACCGCGCCCGCGGCCCGGCCGGCAGCGGTGATGGCCGGGATGTCCATCAGCTCGCCGGTCAGGTAGTTCACGCCGCCGAGCATCAGCAGCGCCACCGTGTGGCCCTCGCGGGCCAGGAAGTCCAGCACGTCCTCGGTGCCGAGCGTGTCCGAGCCGGGGCGCGGCTTGAGGCGTACCACAGTGGTGTCCGGGTCCAGGCCGTGGAAGCGGGCCTGGCTGCGCACGGCGTAGCTGTCCGAGGGGAACGCGCTGTCCTCGATGACGATGCGGGTGCGCTCGCCGGCCGGCCGGTAGAAGCTGACCATCAGCAGGTGCAGGTTCACGGTGAGGGAGTTCATCACCACGGTCTCCGCGGGCAGCGCGCCGACCAGGCGGGCGGCCGGTGCGGTCAGCAGCTCGTGGTACGGCAGCCAGGGGCGCTCCGACTCCAGGTGCCCCTCGACGCCGAGGCGACTCCAGGCGTCCAGGTCGGCGAGGAGTTCGTCCCGGGTGGCCCGGGGCTGCAGGCCGAGCGAGTTGCCCGCCAGGTACGCCGTGTCGGGGTAGCGCCCGCCGTCGGCGGGTGGGATGTGGAACAGGTGCCGGTGGCCGGGGTCGGCGGCGTCGCGGCGGAGGGCTTCGTTCTCGGGGGTGTGCATGCTGTTCTCTCTCGTCACATCGCGGTGCGGGCCGACCACAGCTCCGGGAAGACCACCCGGGCCATGCTGCGCTGCAACCATGCCAGTCCGGCGGAACCACCGCTGCCGACCTTGGCGCCCATCGTGCGCTGGACGGCCTTGACGTGGTTCCAGCGCCAGTCGCCGAACTCCTCGGCGATCTCGGTCAGCGCGTCGCCGAGCAGGCGCAGGTGGTTGTCCGGGCCGTTGTCGCCGTAGATCCGGACCCAGGCCGCCTCGATCGCCGGGTGCGCCTCGTGCTCGGCGTTCACGTCCCGCGACAGCAGTTCGGCCGGCACGTCGAAGCCCTTGCGGGCCAGCAGCGCCACCACCTCGTCCCAGAGGCTCGGCGTGGCGAGCGCGGCGGTCAGCTCGTCGTACACCTCGGTCTGCCGGCGGAACGGGCGGATCAGCGCCCGGTCCCGCAGGCCGAGCAGGAACTCCAGCTGCCGGTACATGGCGGACTGGAAGCCGGAGCCCTCGCCGAGCCGGTCGCGGAAGCGGTTGAAGTCGGCCGGGCTCATCCAGCGCAGGCCGTGCCAGGCGGCGTTGAGGCCCTCCAGGTGCAGGGCGGCGCGGCGCAGCGGGGGCAGGGCCTCCCAGATCCGGTCCTCGCGCAGCTCGCGCTTGGCGTGCCGCAGCTCGTGGCAGGTCAGGCCGAAGTACAGCTCCATGATCTGGCTGACCATCAGGAAGGACATCTCGCCCGGGTCGTCGCTGAGCGGCTCCTGGAGCCGGTGCAGTGTGCTGGCCCGTACGTACGCGTCGTACGGCACGCGGTCGGCGAACTCCAGCGTCGGCTCGCCGCCGTTGCGCGCCGCCCGAGCCGCCCGTTCCTGGGGGGTTACCGGGCGCACCGCCGTCGTCTGTTCCACAGTCATTCTCCGTCCGTGCGCGGGGTAGAAGTCATGATCCCGCTGGTGGACGGCCGAATGGAATGCCTGTTCAACGGCGGTATGGTGGTCTCACTTCGCGAACCGAAACCATCTCGCGTCGCTGTCTTTACGGAAGGAAGGTCCGCGCGTGGACGACATGGACTGGGCGCTGCTGCGCGAGCTCCAGGCCGACGCCCGGCTCTCGTACAGCGAGTTGTCCCGCCGGGTCCACCTGTCGCCGCCCGCTGTGGCCGAGCGGGTACGGCGGCTGGAGGAAGCCGGTGTGATCACCGGCTACCACGCCCACGTCGACCTCACCCGGGCCGGACGCACAGTGCTCGCGCTGATCCGGATGTCCTGCTACGGCGCGCGCTGCATCCTCAACGACCCCGACGTCGCGGGCTGGCCGGAGATCATGGAGATCCACCGGATCACCGGGGACGCGTGCAGCATGCTCAAGGTCGCCGCCACGAACATGGGCGAGTTCGAGGAGGTCATCGACCGTCTCGCGCCGTACGGGCAGCCGTCCAGCACGATGGTGCTGTCCACCCCGCTGGCCTGGCACCCCGTGGTCAAGGCGCCCCGTTAGCTACCCCGCCCTCCGGGAAAGCAGGCGCCGCTGCCCGTCAGTGGTCCGGCGCATCGTCGCGCCGGGAGGGGGGAACCATGCGAGGGCTCGTGTCACATCGTGCGTTGTCGTCCCTGTTGGGCCTGCTCGGCCTGGTCGCGGCGTTCGTCCTGACCACCGCGCCGCCGGCCCGGGCCGGGGAGAGCGTGTTCATCGAGGTGACGCCGAACAGCGTCCAGGCCGGTTCCCGGGTCAACCTGCGGGCCGGCTGCGACAACAGCAACAACCGCCAGGCGCAGGTCACCTCGGACGCCTTCGGGCGGGTGACGCTGCGGTCCGACAACGGCTTCCTCACCGGCTCGGTCACCGTGCCGGGCAACAAGGCGCCCGGCGACTACCCGGTGAACCTGGACTGCTCCAACGGCAACACCGCCTCGACCATGCTCACAGTGCTCAACATGGCGCAGCCGAGCAAGGGGCCGGCGACCGGCGGCGGTGGCACCGCGGGTAGCCGGGGCACGGGCTCGCTGCTGCTGGTCGGCGGCCTGGTCGCGGTGGCAGTGGTGGCCGGTGTGAGCGCCCGCCGCAAGCCCGGCGGCCGCGTCTGACGAGAGGTGCCGCAATGGCCCGCTCATCGCGCCGCCGGGACCGTACCGGCCCGGCGGCGGACCGCACCCGCCGCGCCGCCGCCCGTCCCGGCCGCCGGTCGCCGGAGCGCGCCGGCCGGCTCCGGGCCGCGCTGCGGCTGACGTCCCGGGCCGCGCGCCGGTTCGCCCACGTCGCCGGGCACGCGTTCTCGGCCAGCGTCGCCACCGCCGACCCGCAGTCCCGGCCGGTCGAGGCCCGCGCCGGACGGACCACCACCCGCCGGTACGCCCCGAGCCGCAGCCCCGGCGTCCCGGTGCTCGTGGTGGCGAGCGTGATGGCGCTGATCGTGGCCATGCTCGGCGTGGAACGGGTGACCGGGGTCAGCGTGCTGCCGGACCGGATCGTCGCCGGCCTGCGCCCGCCGCCGAAGAAGTTCCCGGTGCTGCCGGCCAGCCCGCCGACGGACCTGAGCATCGGCAAGCTGAACCTGCGCGCGCCGGTGCACCGGGTCGGCATCGCGCCGGACGGCAGCATCGCGGTGCCGGACGTGGAGCGCGCAGGCGAGGTCGGCTGGTACGACCAGGGCCCCACCCCCGGCCAGTACGGACCGGCCGTGCTCGTCGGGCACGTCGACACCACCACCGGTCCGGCCGTCTTCCACGGGCTGAAGGAGCTGGACGACGGCGACCGGATCGAGGTGACCCGCGAGGACCGGTCGGTGGCGGTGTTCGAGGTGACCTCGATCGAGCGGTACGGCAAGGAGAAGCTGCCGGTGGAGGACGTCTACGGCGACTTCAGCCGGCCCAACCTGCGGCTGATCACGTGCGGCGGGCGCTGGGTGGGCGGCGAGACCGGGTACGCGGACAACCTGGTCGTCTACGCCGCGCTGGTCAAGGCGCGCTGAGCGGGCCGGTCAGGCCGCCTCGGGCTCGGGTTCGCGCAGGTCGAGCCAGTCCGCCCAGCGCGGGTCGGGGGCGCGGTGCCCGAGCACCCGCCACGCGGCTCCTTTGGGCGCGGCCGGCAGGTGGTGCAGCCGCCAGCCCAGCTCGGCGGGCGTCTTGTCGCCTTTGGTGTGGTTGCACCGCGCGCACGCGGCGACCACGTTCTCCCAGGCGTGCCGGCCGCCCCGGCTGCGCGGGAAGACGTGGTCGATGGTCTCGGCCGGCCCCCGGCAGTAGGCGCACCGCCAACCGTCGCGGGCGAACACGGCCCGCCGGGACAACCCGACGTGGGTGCGGTACGGCACCCGGACGTAGCGGGTCAGGCGCACCACCGAGGGCACCGGTAACGCGTTGCGCGCGCTGTGCAGGATGCCCTCGCCGTCGGCGACGCAGACCGCCTTGGCGGAGAGGACGAGGATCGCGGCACGACGCACCGACACGACGCACAGGGGCTCGTAGGTGGCGTTGAGAACGAGTGCACCGGAGCCCGCCGTGGGTCGTATGTCAGGCATCGCGCTCACCCTCCCGGTCCAGTCGCTCCCGCCTCGTCTGCGTCGGAACCGCCCCGCGGACAGCGCGGGACGGCTCCGACGCCGGCCGGATCACCGACGTCCGTTGCGCCAATAGTCCCTGATCGCGCCCCGGATTGCACGTACTAATCCGGGGCTACCCCCCGGGTAGCGACACTTCGCCGAGGTGGCGGTGTCCGCCGCCCGCCAGGCGTGCGGTACGAAAGCAGAGTGAACGTCTCCGACCTGATCTCCGCCGTGCTGGCCGCCGTCTCCGACCGGAAGCCGGACTGCCAGGGCAGCAGCTCATGCGAGTGGGTGTACCGAGTGACGAACTCCGCCTGGTTCGCCGAGAGCAGCTACTGGATCCTGTTCAAGCCGCTGCGGGTGGCGCTGATCCTGCTGCTCGCGGTGGCCGCCCGGTGGGCGCTGCACCGGACCATCAACCGGCTGGTGCGGACCACCACCGACGGCGCGGTGCCGACCATGCTCCGGCCGCTGCGCGAGCGGATCCCCAGCGCCTCGCTCGACCCGGACCAGTTCGTGCCGGAGCGGCGGCGGCAGCGGGCCGAGGCGATCGGGTCGGTGCTGCGCAGCATGGTCACCGCGTTCGTCTTCGGCATCGCGCTGCTGATGGTGCTCAAGGAGTTCAGCTTCGACCTGGCCCCGCTGCTGGCGAGCGCGGGCATCGCCGGCGTGGCGCTCGGCTTCGGCGCGCAGAGCCTGGTCAAGGACCTGATCGCCGGCCTGTTCATGCTGATCGAGGACCAGTACGGCGTCGGCGACACGGTCGACCTGGGCGAGGCCACAGGCGTGGTCGAGGCGGTGGGGCTGCGGGTCACCACGGTCCGGGACGGCCGCGGCGTGCTCTGGTACATCCGCAACGGCGAGATCGTCCGCGTCGGGAACAAGAGCCAGGGCTGGGCGCTCGTCGTGGTCGACCTGCCGATCGGGTTCGCCGGCACCGAGGAGGCCACCGCCGTGCTGCGCACCGCGGCGGCGTCGGTGGCGCTGGACCCGGAGCTGGCGCCGAGCATCGTGGAGGAGCCGGAGGTCCTCGGCGTCGAGCAGATGACAGTCGACGGCGCGGTGATCCGTACCGTCGTCAAGACCACCGCGGACGGGCAGTTCGCGGTCGGCCGCGAGCTGCGCCGCCGCCTCGCGGAGGCGCTGGAGAACTCCGGCATCGTCGCGCAGATCGCGGCCGCACGGCTGTTCCCGGGCCTGCCGGTCCAGCCACCGGCGCCGCCCGCCGCCGAGGGTACGGGCACCGGCGGACCCACCTGAGTCGCCGGACGAGCCGGACGATTTCCGGGGTTCCGCACCGCGCGGCCCCTCGGGTATCGTCCGTTCGTTCAGTCGGAGATGCGACGATCAATCCGTTCGCCCTAGCCAGTTGTCAGACGATCGGGCAGAATCCGGTGCACACGCTCCACCGGGGGGCGTGCTCGTGTCCTCGCTGATCGGTTGATCTGACGACGGTTCCCGGTCGGGCCATCACAAGTGGTCGACCAGGAACGATGGAGGCGACGGTGTCCGACGCGCGACCCGCCCGGGAGGCCCCGGCCACCTTCCGGGACGTCTTCGGTCAGTCGGAGTTCCGCGCCATCTTCGCCGCCAACACCCTCTCCTGGGTGGGCGACTACCTGGCCCGCGCCGCGGTCACAGTGCTCGTGCTGCGCGAGACCGATTCGGTCGCGCTCTCCGCCGCCGCGTTCGCCGCCAGCTACCTTCCTTGGCTGGTCGGCGGCCCGCTGCTCTCCGCGCTCGCCGAGCGGCACAACTACCGCCGGGTCATGGTCGTCTGCGACCTCCTCCGGATGGCGCTGATGGCGCTGGTCGCGATGCCCTGGATGCCGACCTGGTCGATCTTCGCGCTGATCTTCCTGGCCACGCTCGCGAACCCGCCGAGCCAGGCGGCGCGGTCGGCGCTGATGCCGCACCTCCTGACCGGCGACCGGCTGGTCGTGGGCCTGGCCGCGTTCACCAGCGCCGGCCAGGCAGCCCAGGTCGTCGGTTACCTGATCGGCGCCACGGTGGCGGCGCTCAACCCGAACACCGCGCTGCTCGTCAACGCCGTGACCTTCGCCGTCTCGGCCGCGCTGGTCCGCTTCGGCGTCCGCGAGCGGCCACCGGCGATGTCCGAGGTGCACCGCAGCCACCTGCTGCGGGAGACCGTCCAGGGCTTCCGGATCGTCTTCGAGCGGCCGGTGCTGCGCGCCATCGCGGTGCTGGTGTTCAGCGCGATGCTCTTCTCGATCGTCCCCGAGGGACTGGCAGCGGGCTGGGCCGCCGACCGGACCGACGGCCGGATGGACGCCGGCACCGCGCAGGGGCTGATCATGGCCGCCGTCCCGGTCGGCTACATCCTCGGCGGGCTGACCATCAGCCGGCTCGTCGGCCCGGAGCGGCGGCTGACGCTGATGCGACCGTTGATGATCATCGCGCCGGCGACACTCGTACCCGCGTTGTTCAACCCGCCGCCGACGGTGGTGGCGCTGCTGGCCGGGGGGTGCGGTTTCGCCGTCGCCGGGCTCGTCCCGGTCGCCAACGGCCTGTTCGTGCAGGCGCTGCCGGACGGCTTCCGGGCCCGGGCGTTCGGCGTCATGGCCAGCGGCACGCAGATCATCCAGGGTGCCGCGGTGCTGGTCACGGGCGCGCTCGCGGAGCGGTTCTCGGTCCCGTCGGTGGTCGGCGTCTGGAGCGCCGCCGGTGTGCTGATCATGACGGTGGCGGCGCTCGCCTGGCCCCGGCCACAGGTGATCCACGAGGCCGTCGCGGCCGCCCGCGCCGAGTCGGCGGCCGGTGGCGGGCCGGCGCACGCGCACGCGCCCGGCCCCGCGTCCGGTGACCGGAACCGCGAGCACGGGCGACACCGGCACGCGGTGACGTGATCCGCGCCGCCCGGCGGGCGGGCGCGGGTGCCGGGCCGCACCTGGCAGGATGGAAGCGTGACTTCCCCAGGCGAGTCGATGACCCTCTTCGAGGCGATCGGCGGTGAACCGGCCTTCCGCAAGCTGGTGGACGAGTTCTACGCCGGTGTGGCCGACGACCCGCTGCTGCGGCCGATGTACCCGGAGGAGGACCTGGGCCCGGCGGCGGACCGGCTGACCCTGTTCCTCATCCAGTACTGGGGCGGACCGCACACCTACTCCGAGCAGCGCGGCCACCCGCGGCTGCGGATGCGGCACGCCCCGTTCCGGATCGGCGCGGCCGAGCGGGACGCCTGGCTGCACCACATGCGCCGGGCGGTGGACACGCTCGACCTGCCGCCGCAGCTCGCCGCCGCGCTCTGGGACTACCTGGAGCGGGCCGCCTACTTCATGGTGAACGTGATGGAGGACCCGGCCGCGGGCTGAGCCCGGCTCAGAGCAGGGCGCCCTCGTCGTGCAGCCAGTCGACGAACGTGACGGCGACCGCGGCGCCGCAGTCGAGCATCTCGACGAGCAGCGCGTCGTGGGCGCCGGCGCCGAGCGGGACCTGCAACTCGGCGTAGATCGGAAGCTGACCGCGCTCGGTCGGGTCGCCGATGTACGCCTTGCAGAAGCGCCGGGTGTGGTTCCACTCGTTCACGACGCGGTAGGCCCGGTCGGCCCAGTCCGGCGGGACCGTCGCGTGCGGGCGGGCCCGCATCACCAGGATCTCGTCGTCCGGGCCCTCCAGCGCGACGAGCACGGCGTGCCGCTCCCACATGGCCAGCAGGTTGCCGTCGCCGTCGGCCAGATAGCGGACGTCGAGCAGGTCGAGCGCGTCGCAGACCCGGCTCAGGGTGACCGGCGCGACGGTGGCCGGCATGTCCGCGAGGACCGGCCGCTCAGGTGGCGCCACGTCGTCCCCCGGCTGGCGAGGGGTCGGTGGGCCGACCCGGATGGTGTCATCCACTGTGGTCCCGCTTCGAGTCTCCGGCTCCCCGCCAGCGGCGGGACCAGGGCGCCATGACCACCACGGCATCGCTCGCGCACCTCACTCCCCAGCGGATCCGGACGCCTACGGTGCGTTGGATCCGAGGATGGACGGTACCCGGACAGACGGCGTGAGGCATCCCCCCAACGACCGCCCCAAACCGGAAGGACGAAGCGGGGTCATCCGTTCGGATGACCTACCGTCGGCCTGAGTGCAAGATCGGCGACGGTACGCGACCAGGCCGCCCCGAACGGTCCGACGAGTCCGACCCATCGACCAGCCGTACGCACCTGAACGTCGTCCGCGCCCGCGCCGAGGAAACCCATCCGGACCAGGGCCTGCACCAGCCGCTGCGACACCTCGACGGGTGTGCGAGGCGCCTCGTCCGGGGTCACCACCACGGCGACGTGGTCCAGCAGGGCGTCCCGCAGCACCCGCTGCCCGACCGCGCGGCCCGCCACACCGTGCGTGGCCGCCTCGCGCAGCGTCCCGGCCGCCGCCTCCGCGATCCGGCGCAGCTCGGCGCCGGGCAGCGCCTCCACCGCCCGGCTCGCGGCCGGTGGGAGCTGCCACCGCCAGCCGTCGTCCCGGCGTACCGGAAGCGCGGCGCCCCCGGCGGAGAGTTCGGCCAGCAGCTCCCCCGCGGCGACCGTGACGTCCCCGGGAGCGGCGCCCGGCACGGTTCGGACCACGAGCACCCCCCACGGCAGACGCGCCCAGAGGGCGGTACGGCCCGCCCCGGGCACCGGCCGCAGCCGGACCAGCGTGGCCGGGTCGAACCGGACCAGCCGGGCCAGGAAGGCCCCGGCGTCGGCCGTCCCGGTCAACCCGTGCCCGGTCATCCGCTCAGCCCCGGCGCGTAGCGGAGCAGGAACGCCCGCTCCTCCGGCGAGATCCGGCGCGGGCGCTGCGCCGTCAGGTCGAACGGCACCAGCAGCGACCGGGCGGTGCCGGCCAGCGTGTCGCCGTCGTACAGCTCGTACGCGACCGAGAAGGAGGCGGCCCTGATCTGGTCCACCCACAGCTCGATCCGTACCGTCGGGGCAGCCTCCGCGCTGGCCCGGCCGAGCGCGTAGTCGACCGGGCGCAGATAGTCGACCTCGTGCCGGCGGATGACCACACCGTCGGCGAACGAGCCCACTCCCCACGCCCGGCCGCCGGCGAACATCATCGCCACCCGGGCCTCCTCGTAGAGCGTGAGGAAGCGGGCGTTGTTGACGTGGCCGTACGCGTCCAGGTCGGACCAGCGCAGCGTGCAGTGGTAGACGAACCGGTCAGACAAGGGTCGGCCCCGGTCAGTCGCGGGTGAGCTTGCGGTAGGTCACCCGGTGCGGACGGGCCGCCTCGGCGCCGAGCCGGTCGACCTTGTTCTTCTCGTACGCCTCGAAGTTGCCCTCGAACCAGAACCACTTGGCCGGGTTCTGGTCGTCGCCCTCCCAGGCCAGGATGTGCGTGGCGACCCGGTCCAGGAACATCCGGTCGTGGGAGATGACCACGGCGCAGCCGGGGAACTCCAGCAGCGCGTTCTCCAGGCTGGACAGCGTCTCCACGTCCAGGTCGTTCGTCGGCTCGTCGAGCAGGATCACGTTGCCGCCGATCTTGAGCGTCAGCGCCAGGTTGAGCCGGTTGCGCTCGCCGCCGGAGAGCACCTTGGTCGGCTTCTGCTGGTCCGGCCCCTTGAAGCCGAACGCGGCGATGTACGCCCGGGACGGCATCTCGACCTTGCCCACCATGAGGTGGTCCAGCCCGTCGGAGACGACCTCCCAGACGGTCTTGTCGCCGTCCAGGCCCTGCCGGTTCTGGTCGACGTACGACAGCGAGACGGTCTCGCCGACCCGGACCGAGCCGCCGGTCGGCTGCTCCAGCCCGACGATGGTCTTGAACAGCGTGGTCTTGCCGACGCCGTTCGGGCCGATGATGCCGACGATGCCGTTGCGGGGCAGCGAGAACGACAGGTCGTCGATCAGCACCCGGTCACCGAACGCCTTGGTGAGGTTCTGCGCCTCGATGACCGTGTTGCCCAGACGCGGGCCCGGCGGGATCTGGATCTCCTCGAAGTCCAGCTTCCGGGTCTTCTCCGCCTCGGCGGCCATCTCGTCGTAGCGGTCCAGGCGGGCCTTGGACTTGGTCTGCCGCGCCTTGGCGTTCGAGCGGACCCACTCCAGTTCCTCGGACAGCCGCTTCTTCATCTTGGCGTCGCGGCGTCCCTCGACGGAGAGCCGGGCGGCCTTCTTCTCCAGGTAGGTGGAGTAGTTGCCCTCGTACGGGTAGGCCCGGCCGCGGTCCAGCTCCAGGATCCAGTTGGCCACGTTGTCCAGGAAGTACCGGTCGTGGGTGATCGCCAGGACGGTGCCGGCGTACTTCGCCAGGTGCTGCTCCAGCCACTGCACGCTCTCCGCGTCCAGGTGGTTGGTGGGCTCGTCGAGCAGCAGCAGGTCCGGCGCCTCCAGCAGCAGCTTGCACAGCGCCACCCGGCGGCGCTCACCACCGGAGAGCTGGGTGACGTCGGCGTCCGGCGGCGGGCAGCGCAGCGCGTCCATGGCCAGTTCGAGCTTGGAGTCGATGTCCCACGCGTCGGCGGCGTCCAGCTCCTCCTGGAGCTTGCCCATCTCCTCCATCAGCTCGTCGGAGTAGTCGGTGGCCATCTGCTCGGCGATGGCGTTGAACCGCTCCAGCTTGGCCTTGGTCTCGGCGACCGCCTCCTCGACGTTGCCGAGGACCGTCTTCTCCTCGTTGAGCGGCGGCTCCTGCGCGAGCATGCCGACGGAGTAGCCGGGCATGAGCCGGGCCTCGCCGTTGCTCGGCCGGTCCAGCCCTGCCATGATCTTGAGGAGGCTGGACTTACCGGCGCCGTTCGGACCGACCACCCCGATCTTGACACCCGGCAGGAAGTTCAGCGTCACGTTGTCGAGCACGACCTTGTCGCCGTGCGCCTTGCGCGCCTTGTCCAGGACGTAGATGAACTGGGCCACGGTGCGGGCTACCTCCGTCGGTTGCGATCGCGGGCTTGTCGGGTGCGGGGCGCGGGCGTCGATCTCCGCCTGCCGCCGCCGGCCGGGAGCCGGCCGCGCGCACGCCGCCGTCAATCCTGACAGGTACGGACCGCCACGCCCACATCACCCCACCCCAGGGGTACGGCGGCGAGCCTCGTCGCCGACGCCGGTAGCACTCGTGGACGTCTCCGGTACGACCGGGAAGAGCCGAACTGCGGGCCCGGGTGTCGACAAGATCACGCGTTGGGTTCGGCGGTTCTGGGACGGGTAGGTAACTCCGGCACGGGGGATCAGACGCCGCAGCTACGCTCAGTACGCTCATCGCGGTGGACCCGTCAGTACCCGGAGGTGGCCGATCGTGACCGTCCGTAGCTCCTTTGTCGTAGTGGCCAACCGTCTGCCGGTCGACGAGGTGAGCACACCCGAGGGGCGGCAGTGGCGGCGCAGCCCCGGCGGGCTGGTGACCGCGCTGCACCCGGTGCTGGCCGAGCACCAGGGCACCTGGGTGGGGTGGGCCGGCGGCACCGGCGCCGCGCCCGAGCCGTTCGACCTGGAGGGCATCCGGCTACACCCGGTGCCGTTGAGCGCCGAGGAGCTGGAGCGCTACTACGAGGGCCAGTCGAACGCGACGATCTGGCCGCTCTACCACGACGCGGTGGAGACGCCCGCCTACAAGCGGCGCTGGCGCGAGGCGTACCGGCTGGTGAACGCCCGGTTCGCGGAGGCCGCGGCGGACGTGGCCGCCGAGGGCGCGACGGTCTGGGTCCAGGACTACCAGCTCCAGCTCGTGCCGGCGATGCTCCGCGAGCTGCGGCCGGACCTGCGGATCGGCTTCTTCCTGCACATCCCGTTCCCGCCGATCGAGCTGTTCATGCAGATGCCGTTCCGCACCGAGATCCTCCGTGGACTGCTCGGCGCGGACCTGGTCGGCTTCCAGCAGCGCCTGGCGGCGCAGAACTTCGTCCGGCTGGCCCGGCACCTGCTCGGCCTGCGCTACGAGGGCCAGATGATCCAGGTCGACGGCCGGCAGGTGAAGGCCGGCGCGTTCCCCATCTCGATCGACACCAAGGAGATGGAGCGGCTGGCCGAGGACCCCGCGATCCAGGCCCGGGCCAAGCAGATCCGCGAGGAGCTGGGCAACCCGAAGACGATCATCCTGGGCGTCGACCGGCTCGACTACACCAAGGGCATCGAACTCCGGCTGAAGGCCTTCCGAGAACTCCTCGCTGACGGAAAGTTGACAGTTCCGGACGCGGTTATGGTGCAGGTCGCCACGCCCAGCCGCGAGCGCGTGGAGCACTACCAGGCACTTCGGGTGAAGGTGGAACGCGAGGTTGGCCGGATCAATGGTGAATTCGGCCGGGTCGGCGTGCCTGCAGTGCATTATCTGCATCAGTCGTACAGTCGCTCCGAACTGGCCGCGATGTACGTCGCGGCCGACGTGATGATGGTGACCCCGCTGCGAGACGGAATGAATCTGGTGGCCAAGGAGTACGTCGCATCGCGCGCCGACCAGGGCGGCGCGCTCGTGCTCAGTGAGTTCGCCGGCGCCGCGACAGAGCTGCGCCAGGCGTTCCTGTGTAATCCGCACGACCCGGACGCGGTGAAGGACGCGTTGCTGCGGGCCGTGCATGTCGAAAAGCCCGAAGCCCGCCGCCGGATGCGCGTCATGCAGCGCCATCTGCGCAGCCACGACGTGGGCCACTGGGCCAAGTCGTTCCTCAGCGAGCTCGGCGTCCCCGATACGGAGGCTGCGTGACCTCGCCCGCCCCCGCCGCCGCCCACGGCGGCGTGCTGGATCCCGAACTGCGTGCCGCCATCGGCCGTATCGCCCGGGTTCCGCAACTCCTGGTCGCGTGCGACTACGACGGCACGCTGGCGCCGATCGTCGAGGACCCCAGCAAGGCAGTGCCGCTGCCCGAGTCGGTGGCGGCCGTACGCGCGCTCGCCGCGCTGCCGCAGACGAGCGTCGCCGTCGTCTCCGGCCGGGCGCTGCGCGACCTGGCCACACTCTCGCGGCTGCCCAGCGAGGTGCACCTCGTCGGCAGCCACGGCTCGGAGTTCGACATCGGCTTCGTCGAGCGGCTCACCCCCGAGCTGATCGCGGTCCGGCACCGGCTCCGCGAGGCGCTGCGCGAGATCGCCGCCGAGCACCCGGGCATCCGCCTGGAACGCAAGCCGGCCAGCGTCGCAGTGCACACCCGCGGTGTGGACCCGCACGTCGCCGCCCGGGCCGTCGAGGCGGTCCGCAACGGCCCCGCGACCTGGGAGGGCGTGACAGTCACCCAGGGCAAGGAGGTCATCGAGCTGTCGGTGGTCGTCACCAACAAGGGCACCGCCGTCGACCAGCTCCGCACCCAGCTCGCCGCGAGCGCGGTGCTGTTCATCGGCGACGACGTCACCGACGAGAACGCCTTCGGCAACCTGACCGGGCCGGACGTCGGCATCAAGATCGGTCCCGGGGAGACCCGGGCCGACTACCGGGTGGCCGAGCCGATCGAGGCGGCCCGGGCGCTCGGGCTGCTGCTGGAGACGCGGCGGCACTGGCTGTTCGGCGAGCGGGCGGTGCCGATCGAGCGGCACTCGATGCTCGCCAACGGCCGTACCGTCGCGCTCGTCACACCGGAAGCCAAGATCACCTGGCTGTGCCACCCGAAGCCGGACTCGGCGGCGATCTTCGCCGACCTGGTCGGCGGCAGCCCGGCCGGGCATTTCACGGTCGGCCCGGAGCGGGGCGGCATCCCGCTGGGCCAGCGCTACCGCAGCAACACGATGACGGTCGAGACCCGCTGGTCCGGCCTGACCGTGACCGACTGGCTCGACCTGCCGGTACGGGAGACCACGCCGGACGACCCCGCAGTGGTCAGCGGCGACTCGACACTGGTCCGGGTGCTCAGCGGCACCGGGCGGGCCCGGGTCGAGTTCGCGCCGCGCCCCGAGTTCGGTCAGGTGGCGGTGCAGCTCCAGCCGCTCGACGACGGCCTGCTGGTGCTCGGCTCCAACGAGCCGGTCGCGCTGCACTCCCCCGGCGTCGAGTGGGAGGTCACCAACGACGCCGGCTACGAGACCGCGAAGGCGGTGGTCGACCTGTCCGCCGCCGGTGGCCAGGTGGTGCTGGAGCTGCGCTTCGGCACGCAGAGCCTGGAACCGCACCGGCTGCCGCTGCACGAGCGGCAGGC
This sequence comes from Micromonospora sp. CNZ297, assembly GCF_007827625.1. Taxonomy (NCBI): domain Bacteria; kingdom Bacillati; phylum Actinomycetota; class Actinomycetes; order Micromonosporales; family Micromonosporaceae; genus Micromonospora; species Micromonospora sp. CNZ297. Next base: position 30,974 of record NZ_VISU01000002.1, read on the forward strand.
CGCCGCGGAGCAGCCCTGGAAGGACTGGGTGGCCTCGCTGCGGCTGCCCGCGACCGCCCGGGACCTGGTCGCCCGCAGCGCGCTGACGCTGCGCGGCCTCTGCCACGAACCGACCGGCTCGATCCTCGCCGCGGCCACCACGTCGCTGCCGGAGGAACTGGGCGGTGTCCGCAACTGGGACTACCGCTACTGCTGGCTGCGGGACGCCGCGATGACCGCCCGCGCGCTTGTCGACCTCGGCTCGACCGAGGAGGCCGAAGGGCTGCTGCGCTGGATCGACGGCGTGGTCGAGCGCACCGGCGGGCACCCGGAGCGGCTGCACCCGCTCTACACGGTGGACGGCTTCGAACTGGGCGCCGAGGCGGTCATCGACACGCTGCCCGGCTACGCCGGCTCCCGGCCGGTACGCGTCGGCAACCTCGCCAACCACCAGCTCCAGCTCGACGTCTTCGGCCCGGTCGCGGACCTGATCGCGGCGGTGGCCGACGCCCGGGGCTCGATCCGCGACGACGAGTGGCGGGTGCTGGAGAACATGGTCGAGGCGGTACGCCGCCGCTGGCACGAGCCCGACCACGGCATCTGGGAGGCCCGCCTCCCCCCGCGGCACCACGTCTTCTCCAAGGTCATGCTCTGGATGACGGTGGACCGCGCGCTGCACGTCGTACGTCGCCACGGCGGCGAGGACCGGCCCGAGTGGGTCGAGCTGCGCGACCGGATCGCCTCGAACGTGCTGGAGCACGGCTGGCACCCGGAGGCCGAGGCGTACAGCGTCGCCTACGGGTACGAGGAGATGGACGCCTCGTCACTGTGGATCGGCATCTCCGGGCTGCTCGCCGGCGACGACCCGCGTTTCCTCTCCACCGTGCTCAAGATCGAGGCGGAGTTGCGCAGCGGTCCGGTCGTCTACCGGTACCACTGGGACGACGGCCTGCCCGGCCGGGAGGGCGGCTTCCACATCTGCACGTCGTGGCTGATCGAGGCGTACCTGCGCACCGGCCGCCGCAGCGATGCCGAGGAGCTGTTCACCCAGATGGTCGACACGGCCGGGCCGACCGGGCTGCTGCCGGAGCAGTACGACCCGCTGGCCGAGCGCGGGCTGGGCAACCACCCGCAGGCGTACAGCCACCTCGGCCTGATCCGCTGCGCCCTGCTGCTGGACAACATGCTCAAGCAGTGACCTGACCGAAGCACCAGACGGCGGCGAGGACCCAAGGTCCCCGCCGCCGTCCCCGTCCCACCCCAGCCCCAGCCCCGCCCCCAGCCCGGCGATCTTGCACTTGCTGCCCCGGCGAAGGGGCTATAACGGGCACCGAGCGGGCACCAAGTGCAAGATCGGCGCTATCAGGGGGCGGCGGGCGGGGTCAGGGCGTGGACCACGTCGCCGAGCACCACGATCGCGGGTGGGCGCAGCGCGGCGGCCTCGACGTCGGCGGCGACCCTGCCCAGCGTGGAGCGCAGCATCCGCTGAGCGGCTGTGGTGCCCTCCTGGATCACCGCGGCGGGAGTGTCAGCCGGCTTGCCGTGCGCGATCAGGGTGGCACCGATCGCGGCGAGGTTCTTCAGGCCCATCAGGATCACGAGTGTGCCCCGCAGCCCGGCCAGGGCGTCCCAGCGCACCAGCGACGCGGGCGCGTCGGGCGCGAGGTGCCCGGAGACCACTGTGAACTCGTGCGCCACGCCCCGGTGGGTCACCGGCACCCCGGCCACCTCGGGCACCGCGATCGCGCTCGTCACGCCGGGCACCACAGTCACCGGCACGCCCGCCTCGGCGCAGGCCAGCAACTCCTCGCCCCCACGGCCGAAGACGTACGGGTCGCCGCCCTTGAGCCGTACCACCACCTTGCCGGCCCGCGCCCGGTCCACCAGGATCCGGTTGATCTCCTCCTGGGCACGGGACGGCCCGTACGGGATCTTGGAGGCGTCGACCAACTCGACGTCCGGGCGCAACTCGTCCAGGAGCAGGCCGGGCACGAGCCGGTCGGCGACGACGACCTCGGCCTCGGTGAGCAGCCGCCACCCCTTCACGGTGATCAGTTCCGGGTCGCCCGGTCCGGATCCGACGAGTGCGACGCGCCCTCCGGTGTTAAGAGGGGGCCCTTCCTCTACCGCAGGCGTTAAAAGGGGGCCCTTCCTTCCGAGCAGGGCGCGGATGGCGTCGCGGGTCGCCATCGCTCGGCGGGGGTCGCCGCCGCCGAGGACCGCCACTGTGACCGGGCCGTGCCGGGTCACCGCCGGGGTCCACGCGCTCGCCGCCGTCCGGTCGTCGGCGCGTACGCAGAAGATCCGCCGCTCGGCCGCGGCGGCACTGACCGCAGCCGCGGCGGCCCGGTCGTCGACCGCCACCTGGACCAGCCACGCACCGTCCAGGTCGCCGGGGACGAACCGGCGCGGCTCCCAGTGCAGCCGCCCGGCGTCGACGTGCGCGCGCAGCGCCGGGGTCAGCTCGGGCGACACCAGCAGCACGTCCGCGCCGGCGTCGAGCAGCGCGGGCACCCGCCGGGTCGCGACCGCTCCCCCGCCGACGACGACCACGCGCCGCCCGCCCAGCCGCAACCCCAGCGGGTACGGGCTCGGCGGCGTCGGCCCGGTCACTTCTCCGCCACCCCGGCGGAGTCGAACGTGGCCACCTCGTGCAGCACCCGGACCGCGCCGGTGACCACCGGCAGGGCGAGCAGCGCTCCGGTGCCCTCGCCGAGCCGCAGCCCCAGGTCGATCAGCGGTTCCAGGCCGAGGTGCCGCAGCGCCGCCGTGGCGCCCGGCTCGGCGCTGCGGTGCCCGGCGACCATGGCGCCCACGGCGTCCGGCGCGAACGCGGCGGCGGCGAGCGCGGCGCTCACCGCGATCACGCCGTCGAGCAGCACCGGCACCCGGCGCGCGGCGGCGCCGAGGATCAGGCCGGTCAGCGCGGCGTGCTCCAGCCCGCCGACGGTCGCCAGCACGCCCAGCGGGTCGGCCGGGTCGGGCTCGTGCCGGGCCAGCGCGGCCCGCACCACAGCCACCTTGCGGGCGTACGTCTCGTCGTCGACCCCGGTGCCCCGGCCGGTGGCCGCCTCGGCGTCCACGCCGGAGAACGCGGCGATGAGCGTGGCGGACGGGGTGGTGTTGCCGATGCCCATGTCGCCGGTGAGCAGGATGCCCGCCCCGGCGTCGATCAGTTCGCCGGCGACCCGGATGCCGGTCTCGACGGCCGCGCGGGCCTCGTCCCGGGTCAGCGCCGCGGTGACCGTCATGTCGCGGGTACCGGGCCGTACGTTCGCGGCCACCAGGCGCGGCCCGGCCGGGTCACCGGGCTCGTCGGCACCGGGGATCGGGGTGGCCACGCCGACGTCCACCACTGTGACCGAGGCACCGGCCTGGCGGGCGAACGCGTTGACCACCGCGCCGCCGGCCAGGAAGTTGGCGATCATCTGGGCGGTGACCTCCTGCGGCCACGGGGTCACGCCCTGGGCGTGCACGCCGTGGTCACCGGCGAAGATCGCCACCGCGGCCGGTTCGGGCAGTGGCGGTGGGCAGGCGCCGGCCAGCCCGGCGAGGCGTACCGAGAGCGGCTCCAGGGCGCCGAGCGAGCCGGCGGGCTTGGTCAGCCGCCCCTGCAACTCGCGGGCCGCCGCCATGGCGGCCTCGTCCAGCGGCCGGATCGCCGCGACTGTGGACTCCAGCATCATGCCTCCAGGATCCGTGCCAGCGTCTCGATGAACGCGTCGGTGGTGCGCCGGTCGCGTACGGCGATCCGGAGCCAGTCCGGGCCGAGCCCGGGGAACGTGTCGCCCCGGCGTACCGCCCAGCCGTGGGCGCGCAGCCGCTCGCGTACGTCGGCGGCGCCGACCACGTGGATCAGGACGAAGGCGGCGGCCGGGCGGCCCGCCACGCGTACCCCCGGCAGGCCGCACAGGCGGGCCACCAGGTGGTCGCGGTCGGCGGCGAGTTCGGCGGCGATGGTGCGTTCGGCGGCGACGGCGGCCGGCGCGGCGCAGGCGGTGGCGGCGGCGAGCGCCGGGGTGGAGACCGCCCAGAGCGGCTGCGCGGTGGCGAACCGGGCCAGCAGTGCGGCGTCGCCGAGCAGGTAGCCGATCCGCAGCCCGGCCAGGCCCCAGGTCTTGGTGAGGCTGCGGACCACCACGAGGCCGGGGAGGTCGCGGCGGGCGGCGAGCGACTCGGGCTCGCCGTCGACGCCGGGGGCGGCTGTGGTGTCGGCGAACGCCTCGTCGACCACGAGCACCCGGCCGGGACGGGCCAGCGCGGCGATGGTGTCCGCCGGGTGCAGGACCGAGGTCGGGTTCGTGGGGTTGCCGATCATGACCAGGTCGGCGTCGCCGGGGACGCGGGCCGGGTCCAGGCGGAAGCCGTCGGCCGGGTCGAGCAGCACCCGGTCGACCCGGTGCCCGGCGGCCCGCAGCGCGGCCTCCGGCTCGGTGAACTGCGGGTGCACCACAACGGGGTGGCGGACGCCGGACAGCGCGCGGGCGATCAGGACGAAACCCTCGGCGGCGCCGGCGGTGAGGAGTACCTCCTCCGGGGGTCGCCCGTGCCGGTGAGCGACGGCGGCGCGGGCCGGTGCCGGGTCCGGATACGCGGCCAGGTCGCCCAGCGCCGCGGTGATCGGGTCGGCCAGCCAGTCCGGCATCGGGGCGCGGCGCACGTTCACCGCCAGGTCCACCAGGCCGGGAGTGGCCTCGGCGTCCCCGTGGTGGCCCAGGTCGGGCTCGTCGAGCGCGGCGGCGCTCCCGGTCGGTGCTGCGGGCATGTCCGCGATCCTGCCGGGTAGCCGCCGCCCGGGACAGCGCATCCCGGCGTGGGTCGCGTCACGGTCCGCTGGTTTATGAGTTCTTCTCATTTTTGAATCGGAAATGTCATAGCTTGACCCCGTGAGCAGTCGTCCCCTTGCTTCCGCTGGCCGTCTCGTTCCCCTTCTCCGCGCCGGGCTGATCGCCGGCATCGTGGTCGCCGCCGCCCTGTATCCACTGGTCGCCGTCACCGGCATCGGGGCCAAGGCCACCGCGCACGCGATCGAACAGAAGACGAGCATCCTCAAGACCGCGCTGCCGGCCGAGACCTCGTACGTCTACGCGCCGGACGGCAAGACCGTGCTGACGATGTTCTACGAGGAGTACCGGCAGTACACCAAGATCGAGAACATGTCGCCGAACATCCAGCAGGCGATCGTCGCCGCCGAGGACAACCGCTTCTACCAGCACCACGGCGTCGACCCGAAGGGCGTGGCGCGTGCTTTCGTGTCCAACGCCCGATCCGGCGGCGTCTCCCAGGGCGCCTCGACGATCACCATGCAGTACGTGCGGATGGCGCTGCGGGACAGCGCGACCACGCCCAAGGAGGTCCAGGAGGCGACCCAGCAGACCAGCCTGCGCAAGGTCAAGGAGATGCGCATGGCGCTGGACATCGAGAAGCACCTGAGCAAGGAGCAGATCCTGGAGCGCTACCTCAACTCGGCCTACTTCGGTCACCGCGCGTACGGGATCTACGCCGCCTCGCAGATCTTCTTCTCCAAGACCCCGGCCACGCTCACCCCGGTCGAGGCGGCCACGCTGGCCGGGCTGGTGAAGTCGCCGTCGGAGTACGACCCGATCACCTCGGACCAGAAGGACGCCACCGGGCGGCGCAACTACGTGCTGGACAACATGGCCCGCCTCGGTTACCTGTCGCCCGATGCCGCCGCCGCGGCCAAGGGCCAGCCGATCAAGCTGAAGCTGACCACCCCGCCGAACGACTGCGCCGCGATCGACGGCGGCCACCGCAGCTGGGGCTTCTACTGCGACTACCTGAAGAACTGGTGGAGCTCGCAGCCCGCGTTCGGCGAGAACCGGCTGGAACGGATGGACAAGCTGCGCCGCGGCGGCTACCGGATCGTGCTCGCCGTCGACCCGAAGACCCAGGCGGCGGCGGAGAAGAACGTCGGCGCCAAGGACAACACCGGCAGCCCGTTCGCCAACGGCATCGTGGTCGCCGAACCCGGCACCGGACGGATCAAGGCGATGGCGGTGAACCGGAACTACTCGCTCGACCTGGCCGAGAACCCGAACAGCTCGAACCCGGAGGCCGGCCCGAAGGTCAAGGCGAACTACCCGAACACCGTGGCGCCGCTGCTCGGCGGCGGGACGCTACCGGGCTACCAGGCCGGTTCGACGTTCAAGATGTTCCCGATGCTCGCCGCGCTGAACGCCGGGATGCCGCTGTCCACCGCGTACGACTCGCCGCACACGTACAAGTCGGCCGTCTACGACGGGTGGGCCCCGTCCAACGCCAGCGGCGCGATGACCGGCCGGCAGACCATGTGGTCCGGGTTCGGCAAGTCGGTGAACACGTACTTCGTCCAACTGGAGGAGAAGATCGGCGCGGACGCCGGGGTGCGCCTGGCCGAGCAGCTGGGGCTGCGCTGGCGTACCGACGTGGACAAGGAGCAGGCGTCGCCGGGCAAGGCGAAGAAGTGGGGCGCGTTCACGCTCGGCGTCTCCGACGCCACCCCGCTGGAGATGGCGAACGCGTACGCCGCCATCGCCGCCGACGGGCGCTACTGCGAGGCCATCCCGGTCAACGCGATCATGAACCGGGACGGCACGCCGGCCACGTACACGACGGCGGGCGGGGTGCAGCGGGAGGTCGCCAAGCCGCGGTGCCGGCAGGTGGTGAACGCCGACGCGGCCCGCGCCGCCACGGACGCGGCGCGCTGCCCGACCGGCGACACCCCGGCCAAGGGGAGCTGCGGCGGCTGGTCGACAGCCGACAGCGTGCGGGGCACCGTGGGCCGCCCGGTCGCCGGCAAGACGGGTACGACGGACAGCACCCGGTCGGCGTGGTTCGTCGGCTACACGCCGGAGCTGGCGGCGGCGAGCTTCATCGCCGACCCGGACAATCCGTTCAACGCGGTGGGTGACGGCCAGTCGCAGATCCCGGTGAACGCGGTGGCGCAGACCCTGCGGGACTCCCTGAAGGGCCAGCCCACCCGCCAGTTCACCCCACCCTCCGACCAGATGGTCGGCTGACCCACCTGATCCGCCCGGGGGTGCGCCCGGGTAGTTGATCAAGGAGTTTGCGTCCCGGATCGGCCGATCCGCCGACGCGAACTCCTTGATCGACGTTGTGGGGCGGGAGCGGTCAGCGGAGGTCGGCGGCGACGAAGGACCACAGCTCCAGGTCGACCCGGGCGCCGCGGACGATACCGGCGTTGCGCAGCAGGCCCTCGTAGCTGAAGCCGGCCTTCTCGGCGACCCGCCGGGACGCCACGTTGCCGGCCGCCACCCGCAGCTCCACCCGCTGGAACCCGTGCTCCAGGATCAACGCGATGGCCACCGCGTCCACCGCCTCGACCGCGAGGCCGTAACCCCGGGCGTGCGGCGCGATCGCGTACGACAGCTCGGTGAGCCGGGCGCCCCAGTCGGTACGGCGGGCCCAGAGCGAGCCGACCACCCGCTGGTCCTCCCGGCGGACCACCGCCCAGTGGTCGCCGTCGCCGCTGTCGCGCCGCTGCCGGGCCAGCTCGGTGCACCACGCCCGCCCGTCGATCTGCCCGGACGCCTCGGCCAGCGGCAGCCAGCGCTGCGTCTGCCGGTCGGCGAACACCTCGTCCACCGCCTCCGCGTCGGCGACGACGAGGTGCCGCACCTCGATGCGCGGGGTCGAGACGGTGAGCGCCGGGAACCGGCGTACCGCCACCTGCCCGATCACGCCGGCGCCCCCACCGGCGCCAGCGCGGCGGCCACCAGCCGGGCCGCGATGTCCGGATGCGCGGCCCAGTGCGGCACGAGCTGCGAGGCGTGCACCGCCTGCCGGACGAAGCCCTCCGGGTTGCCACCCTCCCAGCGCCAGGCCGGACGGTCACCGGCCCGCGGAGTGAGCACTGCGGCGTGCTGCTTGTGCCCGGTCACCGTCGTGCCGGCCGCGGCCACCACGCTGTCGGTGACAGCGGTGGCCGTGCGGTAGCCGACCACCAGGCCGTCCCGGATCGTGCCGACCGCGTCGAGCACCCCGCACATGGGCAGGCCGTCCAGCTCCCGGGCCAGCCAGAGCAGGCCGGCCCCCTCGGCGATCACCGGGCGGCCCGAACGGGCCAGCTCGGCCACCGCGATGCAGAGGCGGCGGTTGGCGGAGAGCTGCTCCGCGTACGTCTCGGGCAGCCCGCCGCCGACGACGAGCGCGCGCGCCCCGGCGGGCAGCGCCTCGTCGCGCAGCGGGTCGAGCGTGACCACCTCGGCGCCCGCGGCGCGCAGCAGCTCGGCGGTCTCGGGGTGGCTGTAGGCGCCGGCCGGTCCGCCGGCGAGCGCCACCACCGGCCGCTCCCCCGACGGCTGCGGCGCGTCGGCCGGCTCCGGCGACCACGGCTCCACGGTGAGCGCGGGGGCGGAGCGGGCCAGCGCCAGCAGCCGGTCGAGGTCGACGGTGGCGGCCACCGCCTCACCGAGCCGGCGTACGCCGCGTTCGGCGTCCGCGTCGGCACGCACCACGGGACCGGTGCCGTACCGGCGGGCGGGCAGCACCGGGGGCAGCTCGTGCCGGCGCAACGCCCCGTAGACCGGCACGCCCACGTCGTCGAGCGCCTCGCGCAACAGCGCCTCGTGCCGGGGCGAGGCCACCCGGTTGAGGATCACGCCGCCCAGCCACAGCTCGTCGTCGTACGCCCGGAAGCCGTGCACCAGCGCGGCCACCGACTGGCCCATCGCGGCCACGTCCACCACGAGCACCACCGGGCTGCGCAGCGCGGTGGCGACTGCTGCCGTGGACTCGCTCTCCGGTCGTCCGCCGACCGAGTCGTAGAGGCCCATCGTGCCCTGCACCAGCGCGAACCCGGCGCCGGCCGCGCCGTACGCGAAAAGGGGGGCGATCCGCTCCGGGCCGACGAGTCTCGGGTCCAGCGTGCGCCCGGCGCGCCCGGCGGCGAGCCCCAGATACGCCGCGTCCACCTGGTCCGGCCCGACCTTGAACCCGGCCACCGGGATTCCCCGGTCGGTGAACGCCGCGAGCAGGCCGAGGGAGACGGCGCCGGTGCCGTGCCCCGAGGAGGGCGCACTCAGCACGACGCGCGGCACGTCGGTCATCATCGACTCCTGATGTGGGTGGTTTCCGCCCGCGTGACCATACCCGTCCGGCCCGGCGCGCGAGAGCCGCGCACACCGCCGTTTCTGCCTGGCAGCGGCGAGTGGCATCGCTCATACGGGTAGCCTTGGCCAACGTGTACCGGTTCCTGCTGACCCCGCGCTGGCTCGGCTACCTCGCGCTCACGCTCGTCGCCGCCACGGTGATGGTGTTCCTGGGCAACTGGCAGCTGGACCGCTACCGGGGCCGGACGGCCGTCAACGAGCGCATCGACGCCGGGGCCACCATGACGCCCGCGCCGCTGCGCGACGCGCTCCCCGCGCCCAGCGGCGGCGACGTCGGTCCCGCGCCGTCCGAGGAGCTCACCTGGAGCCGGGTCACCGCCACCGGCCGGTACGACAGCGCGAACACCGTCCTGATCCGCGGCCGTACCGTCGACCGGACCGTCGGCTTCGAGGTGCTCACCCCGCTGGTGCTGGCCGACGGCACCGCGGTGCTCGTCGACCGGGGCTGGATCCCGCCCGTGCCGGGCGCCGGCGCGACAGTCCAGCCGGAGGTGCCGGCGGCGCCGGCCGGCGAGGTGACAGTGACCGGCCGGGTGGTCGGCAGCGAGAGCGGCGGCGGCGCGGTCAGCCGGCGCGACGGCAAGCTGGAGGCCCGGCGCATCGACATCCCGCGCCTGGCCGAGCAACTCCCCTACCCGGTGACCGGCGGCTACGTGCTGCTCGACGGCCAGACGCCGGCCGCCGACCCGGCCTTCCAGGCGGTCCAGATCGGGCACACCAACAACTGGCAGAACTTCGGCTACGTGTGGCAGTGGTGGATCTTCGCGGTGATGAGCCTGTTCGGCTACGGCTGGGTGGCGCGCCGGGAGGCCCGCCGCCGGGCCGGGCTGGACACCCCGGGTGAGCCGGTGGACCGCGCCGCCGAGCCCGCCGCCCCCACCTCCGCCTGAGTACGTCGCCCTCCCGGTGGGCACACCTGGGGGCGGGGACGTTGTAGGGTCCGCGGATGATCGTCAATCGTGGGGGTCGCGGTGACCTCTGACGCCACGACGCCCCCGGCCGCCGAGCCACCCGCGTACGACCCGTGGTCGGCCATGCCGCCTGCGGTCGCGCCGCCCACCGAGCAGTTCCCGGTGATCGCCGCGCCGGAGGCACCCGTCACTCCCGCCCCCACCGCGCAGTTCCCCGCCCCGCCGGTGGCCCCGCCTTACTCCGCGCCGCCGTTCTCGGCCCCACCGGCGCCGCTCTCCGCGCCGCCGGCCACCGCGCAGTTCCCGGCCGCGCCGCAGTTCTCCGCGCCGCCCGCGCAGTTCTCCGCGCCGCCCGCGCAGTTCTCGGCGCCGCCCGCGCAGTTCTCGGCGCCGCCCGTACCGCCGGCCGGGGTGGTCGCGCCGTACTACGGGCCCGCACCCGGGGCGTATCCACCGCCCGGGCCGGTGCCGCCCACGCAGTCGGCGGTAGCCGTGCAGATCGCCGAGATCATGGTGACGCCGCCTGTCATCCGCACCCCGGCCGGCGTCCTGCCGCTCGCCGGCGCCTCCTGGTACGTGACCGACTACTGGCAGAAGGAGGAGAAGATCGCCCAGTGGGCCATCGTCGCCGCGATCCTCGGCTTCTTCTGCCTGACCGTGTTCAGCCTCCTCTTCCTGCTGGTCAAGGAGACGCGGCACTACGGCACCGTGCAGGTGACGGTGAACAGTGGCGGGCACCAGTACGTCGCGCGGATCCCGGTGACCGACCAGTTCCAGGTGCAGCAGCTCAACAACCAGGTCAACTACGCCCGGTCGTTGTCGGCCGGCTGAGCCGTCAGCCGGTGACCCGGCCGGCGTGGATGGCGCGGACCGCGTCGATGGTGTCCGCCTCGGCGGCGGTCTTGTCGTCGCGGTAGCGCAGCACGCGGGCGAAGCGCAACGCCATGCCGCCCGGGTACCGGCTGCTCGTCTGCACCCCGTCGAACGCGATCTCGACCACCTGCTCCGGCCGGACCCGCACCACCCAGTCGCCCTTCTCCACGGCGAGCGACAGGAACCGTTCGGTCTGCCAGCGCAGCAGCTCGTCGGTGAGCCCCTTGAACGTCTTGCCGAGCATGACGAACTCGCCGGTGCGCGGATCGCGGGCGCCGAGGTGCAGGTTGGACAGCCAGCCCTCCCGCCGGCCGCTGCCCCACTCGACCGCGAGGACCACCAGGTCGAGCGTGTGCCGCGGCTTGACCTTGACCCAGGCCGAGCCGCGCCGGCCGGCGTCGTAGGGCGCGGCCGGGTCTTTGACCACCACGCCCTCCTGGCCGGCGTCGACAGCCGCGGCGAACGCCGTGGCCGCCTGCTCCACGTCGTCCACCTCGATTCGGTCGACGAGCAGCGAGGCGTCGACCGCGCCGGCCAGGGCCGCCCACCGCTCCCGTCCGGGCGCGTCGATCAGGTCGGTGCCGTCGAGGTGCAGCAGGTCGAAGAAGTACGGCGTGAGCACCGGTTCGCCGGTGCGCTCGGCGGCGGCCAGCACGGCGGGCGCGACCGGTGCCTGCCCGGTGGTGCTGGGCGTGGTGCGCCGGGCCGCCCGGCTGGACGTCTCCTGGAACGGCAGCGGCCGGCCGGCGGCGTCCAGCCCGATCGCCTCGCCGTCGAGCACCAGCTCGCGGGCGGGCAGCGCGCGGACGGCGGCCACCACCTGGGGCAGCCGGCCGGTGATCTCGTCCAGGCTGCGGGTGAAGACCGCGATGTCCGGGCCGGAGCGGTGCACCTGGATGCGGATGCCGTCGAGCTTCACGTCGACCATCGCCGGCACGCCGGTGGCGGTGAGCGCCTCGTCGACCGAGGGCGCGCTCTGCGCCAGCATCGGCGCGAGCGGCCGGCCCACCTGGAGCCCGAACCCGGCCAGCGCGGCGGCGCCGCCGGTGAGCGCCGCGACCGCCACCGCCCGCAGGTCACCGGCGAGCAGCAGGGCCCGCCGGACGGCCGTGACCGGGACGTCGGCGGCGCGCGCGACCGCGTCGGCCAGCAGCCCGGCCTGCGCGCCCTGGCGCAGCTCGCCCCGGAACAGGCCGGTCAGCAGGCGCTGCTCGTCGGCGGTGGCGGCGGCGAAGAGACGGCCGACCAGTTCCCGGCGCCGGGCCTGCGAACCGGCCCCGGCGACGCGGGAGATCTCCTCGATCGCCGCGTCGACGGCGGCGACGGTGAGCGTCGGCTCGGCGGCCGGCGGAGGCAGGTCACGCAGGCCCGCCCAGCCGACACCGGTCTGACGCTGGCGCAGCTCACCGGCGAGATAGCCGGCACCGGCCGGGATCTCGCCCGGCTCCAGCCCGCGCAGCGCGGCGGCCAGCAGCTCCACCTTGGCCCGTCGACCGCTGGTGGCCCCGACCGCGGCCGAGGTGGCCGCCAGCTCCGCGAAACGCACGCCCACATCCTGCCAGTCGCGTGTGACATCGGGGTGGATCCGGCGGCCCGGCACACCGCACGGGTGCGCCGGGCCGACGGGCCGACGGTCAGGCCGAGACCGGTTCCTCGATGCGCAGGCCGCGCCCGCGCACGCCCTCGGCGACCCGGGTGAGCAGCGCGTCGAGCGTGACCAGGGCGGCGGAGAGCTCGCCGATCTGTTCGTTGAGCGTGTCCTCGGACCACGCGGAGACGTCGACGTCCCCCAGAGCACGGACGGCGGCCTGGAGCCGCTCCATCTCGTCGTTCGTACGCATGTTCGAAAGGCTATAACACCCCGCCCGCCGACACACCACAAACTCCGACATCCGCCCCGAAGTTACGGTTTCGACACCTCAGGCGCGGTTTCCGGCCTCGGCCACCCGGGCCAGCAGCAGCGCCTCGGCCAGGCACACCCGCGCGAACTCGCCCAGGTGCAGGCTCTCGTTCGGCCCGTGCGCCCGCGCGTGCGGGTCCTCCACACCGGTCACCAGGATCGCGGCCCGCGGGAACATCTCCTGGAACGTGGCGATGAACGGGATCGACCCGCCCACCCCGATGTCGACCGGGTCGGTGCCGTCCCAGGCCGTCCGGAACGCCGACCGGGCCGCGTCGAACATCGGCCCGGAGGCGTCGATGACGCAGGGCGCGCCGTCGTGCTCAAACGTCACCGACACCTGAGCGCCCCACGGCGCGTGCCGCTCCAGGTGCGCGGTCAGCGCCGCGTACGCCTTCTTCGGGTCGTCGCCCGGCGCCAGCCGTACGCTCAGCTTCGCCTTCGCGGACGGCACCAGCGCGTTCGGGGCCTCGCCGGTGGACGGCGCGTCCACGCCCAGGATCGCCAGCGCCGGCTTCGTCCAGAGCCGGTCGGTGATCCGGCCGGTGCCGAACAGCCGCGCGCCGTCGACCAGGCCGGCCTCGGCGCGGAACCGGTCCTCCGGGTAGTCGACGCTGGCGCCCTCGCGGGCGGCCAGCCCGTCCACCGCTACGTCACCCGCCTCGTCGTGCAGCGTGCCGAGCAGCTTCACCAGCGCGGTGAGCGCGTCCGGCACGGCGCCGCCGAACATGCCGCTGTGCACCGCGTGGTCGAGCGTGCGCACCTCCACGAAGCAGTTCACGATGCCGCGCAGCGAGGTGGTCAGCGCCGGCACGCCGACGTCCCAGTTGGTGGAGTCGGCGATCACGATGACGTCCGAGGCCAGGTCGTCACGGTGCTCGGCGAGCAGCCGCTCCAGCGAGTCCGAGCCGTACTCCTCCTCGCCCTCGATGAACAGCACCACGCCGACCGGCAGCCGGTCGCCGAAAGCGCGCAGCGCGGCGACGTGCGCCATGATGCCCGCCTTGTCGTCGGCGGCGCCCCGGCCGTAGAGGCGGCCGTCGCGCTCCACCGGCTCGAACGGGTCCGACTCCCACAGCGACAGGTCGCCGACCGGCTGCACGTCGTGGTGCGCGTACATGAGCACTGTGGGCGCGCCGGCCGGGGCCGCCTTCGTGCCGATCACCGCGGGCTGGCCGCCGGACCGGACGATCCGCGTGTCGAGGCCGCAGCCGCGCAGCAGCTCCGCCACCGCCTCGGCGGAACGCTCCACGTGCGAGTGGTCGAAGCCCTCGAAGGCGATGCCCGGGATGCGGACGAGTCGCTCGAGGTCGGCACGGACGCCGGGGAGTTCCCGCTCGACGGCGGCCCGCACCTCGGACTCGGAGAGGATCGGAGTGGTCATGACCGGAATCGTATGCTGGCCTTACCCCGCCACGTCGCCCGAGCCCGGTCGCCGCCCCACGCGCACGTAGTAGCGGTCCGCGTCGTGCGGCAGGTCCGGGGCGCCGTCGACGACCAGGTCCACAGCAGCCTCGGTGCCGTCGGCGGCGAAGTGCGACCGCTCCCCCGCGTGCCAGCGGCGCAGCTCCGGCAGGATCCGCTCGCCGTCGCGGGCCAGCGCCCGGCGCAACCCCAGCTCGGCCGGCGCGGTGACGAGCACCGACAGCGTCAGCTCGGGGCGTACCGCGGCGCGGGCGGCGCTCACCCCCTCGACGATCAGCACCGGACCGGCCGGCACCGGCACCACCCGGTCCAGGAAACGACGGCGCACCCAGCTGTAGCGGCGGTAACCGCCCGCCCGGCCGGCCCGCAGCGGGCCGAGGACCTGCTCCTCCAGCCGGGTCCAGAACGTGAGCTGGTCGTCCCAGCCGTCGAGCAGGTCGTCGGTGTGCACGAGCGGCGGGCGGACGCCGCCCACCCCCGCCGCCAGGGCGTCCGCGAGGCGCGTCGCGAACCGGCTCTTGCCCGCGCCGCTGGGCCCGTCGACGGCGACCAGCCGGGTACGCCCCAACCGCGCCGGCCCGGCCAGCACCCGACGGGCCAACCCGGCGTACGCCTCGATCAGGGCAACGTTCACCCGACCGACGCTAACGTTCCCCCGTCCGCTGGAAACTGCGACCCGGGCGGACCGTTTCGCCGAGCGGCGGCGCGGCGCGCTGGGCATCATCGGGGGGTGCTCCATGACGTGATGTGTCCGGGCGTCGACGCCCTCCTGGAACAGGCCCGCGCCGGTCTCCGCCGGCTCACCCCGCACGAGACCGTCGAGGCGGTCCGTGGCGGCGCGCTGCTGATCGACACGCGTACCGAGGCGCAGCGCCGCGAGGAGGGTGAGCTGCCCGGCGCGATCGTCATCGACCGCACGGTGCTTGAGTGGCGACTCGACCCGGCCAGCGCGTGGCGCATACCCGAGGCCACCGGGTACGACCGCGAGATCGTCGTGGTGTGCCGGGAGGGGTACAGCTCCAGCCTGGCCGCCGCCAGCCTCCAGACGCTGGGGCTGCGGCAGGCCACCGACATGATCGGCGGCGTGCAGGGCTGGCGGGAGGCCGGACTGCCGATGTCCGACCGCCCGGCCGACGTGCGCTACTGAGCCGGTGGCGCGCCGGGTGGCACGAACGGCAGTCCCGGCGGTGGGCCGGACTCGATCAGCCGCCACAGCGCGTCGGTGTCGAGGTGCTCCTCCACCAGGTCGCCCAGCAGGTCCAGCGTCCGTTCCCGGGCCGCCGCGAAGGACGTGTCCGGCGCGACCTTGAACCCGGTCCGTCCGGCCGCCTCCGCGACCTCGGTCAGGAACCGGCGGCGGAACGCGTCCGAGGAGAAGGCGCCGTGCCAGTGCGTGCCGTACACGGTGCCGAGGCGCGCGCCCTCGCCGGTGCCGTCGGCGTAGCGCAGCAGCGGCGCGAGGCCCGGGTCGGCGGCCGTGACCCGGCCGTGGTGGATCTCGTACCCGTGGACCGGCACGTCGCCGGCGGCGGTGCCCTCGGCCCGGCGGACCGTCTTGCGGGGCTCGAAGGTGATCTCGACGGGCAGCAGCCCGAGGCCGGGTACGGTGCCCCGGCGGCTCTCCACCGCATCGTGGATCGCCCGGCCCAGCATCTGGAAGCCGCCGCAGATGCCGAGCAGCGGCCGTCCGGCGGCGGCGTGCGCCCGGACCGCGTCGGCCAGGCCGGTCTCCCGCAGCCAGGCCAGGTCGGCGACTGTCGACTTGGTGCCGGGGAGCACCACCAGATCGGCGGCAGCGAGTTCGGCCGGCTCGACGGTGAGGCGGACCCGCACACCCGGTTCGGTCGCCAGCGCCTCCACGTCGGTGGCGTTGCTGATCCGGGGCAGCCGGACCACTGCGACGTCGAGCCAGTCGGTGCCCCGGGGCGCGGGCGGCCGGCCGAGCACCCGCCCGTACGCGAGCGAGTCCTCCGCGTCGAGCCACAGGTCCAGGGCCCAGGGCACCACCCCGTACGTCGGGCGGCCGGTGACCCGGTGCAGCATGTCCAGCCCCGGCTGGAGCAGGCCGCGGTCACCCCGGAACTTGTTCACCACGAACCCGGCCAGCAGCGCCTGGTCGGCCGCGTCGAGCAGGGCGACGGTGCCGAACATCGAGGCGAACACGCCGCCCCGGTCGATGTCGCCGACCACGATCGTGGGCAGCCCGGCCTGCCGCGCCAGCCCCATGTTGACGTAGTCGCCGTCGCGCAGGTTGATCTCGGCGGGGCTGCCCGCGCCCTCGCAGATCACCACGTCGTACTCGGATCGCAGCTCGGCCAGCGCCGCGTACGCCGTGCTGGCGAGCCGGGACCGTACCTCGTGGTAGTTGCCGGCGGTGACCGTGTCCACCGCCTCACCGAGCAGCACCACCTGGCTGGCGTGGTCGCTGCCCGGCTTGAGCAGCACCGGGTTGAAGCGCAGGTCGGCGTCGAGCCCGCAGGCGGCGGCCTGCATCGCCTGGGCGCGGCCCAGTTCGCCGCCGCGACCGTCCGGGCCGACCACCACGGCGGAGTTGTTCGACATGTTCTGCGCCTTGAACGGGGCGACCCGGACGCCCCGGCGGCGCAGCCAGCGGCAGATGCCGGCGGTGAGCACGCTCTTGCCGGCGTCGGAGGTGGTGCCGGCGACCAGCAGCCCGCCGCTCACCGCCCGCTCCCCCGGCCTGAGCCACGGGCCGCTCGGGTGACGACGCCCAGCGCGGCCCGGCCGGCAGCGCCGACCAGGCGACCGACTGTCACCGGGTAGAGCGCGGCCAGGCCGAGCGCGGCCACACCCACCGCGCCCGAGATCCGGGCGGCCCGCTTCAGGTGCCGCGCCTCGGGGCGGGGCCCGTCACCGAGGAAGGGCCGGGTCTCGGCGCGGCCGAAGTAGACGTTGCGCCCGCCGAGCCGGACGCCGAGCGCGCCCGCCATGGCCGCCTCGCACTGACCGGCGTTCGGGCTCGGGTGGTCGGCCCGGTCCCGTCGCCACACGTGCCAGGCGGCGGCTCGGTCCCCGTGTGCCACCGGCGCGACGGCCACCGTGAGCAGCCCGGTGAGCCGGGACGGCACGAGGTTCAGCGCGTCGTCCAGCCGGGCCGCCGGGGTGCCGAAGCGGGCGTACCGGGGCGAGCGGTGGCCGACCATCGCGTCGAGCGTGTTCGCCGCCCGGTAGCCGAGCAGGCCGGGCAGGCCCGCGACCGCGCCCCAGACCAGCGGGGCGACCACGGCGTCCGAGGTGTTCTCGGCGACCGACTCGACCGTGGCGCGGGCGAGTTCGGGCTCGTCGAGGGCCGACGGGTCGCGTCCGCAGAGGTTGCCCAGGCGGGACCGGGCGGCGGGCAGGTCGGCCCGGCCCAGTGCCCGTGCCATCACCCGGGACTCGTGCCGCAGCGTGCGCCCGCCCAGCACCGTCCAGGTGCCGGCGGCCACCAGCGCGGCCCGGGCCACCGGATGGCGGCGGGTCGCCAGCGCGGCGGCGGCGCCGAGCAGGACCGGCGCGCCGACGGCGAGCGCCGTGAACGCCGTGCCGGCCGTCCGGTCGGGGCGGTAGACCCGCCGTTCCAGCGCGCCGGCCGCCGTGCCGAAGCCGGCCACCGGATGCCACCGGCGGGGGTCGCCGAGCAGTGCGTCGAGCGCGTAGCCCACCACCAACCCGGTCGCGTTCGCCATGGCGGTCGCCTGCCGCACCCGTCACCACCTCCGGCCGGCCAGCCTAGTCGTACCGCGGGGTGGTGACGCCGACGTCACCACCCCGCGCCCCCGTCGGACGAAGGGTCAGGCGGGCACCGGGGTACGCCGCCGGCCACGGCGCCCCGACGCGGTCCCGGCGGCCCCGCCCGGACTCGCGCCGCCCGCCTCGCCCTCACCTGGTCCGGAGCCACCCGGCCCGGAAGCACCCGATCCGTCGACCTCCGAGGGCGGGACCTCGCCCAGCTCGTCGTCCTCGGACGTGACCGGCCCGTCGTCCTCCGTGTCGCCCAGCTCGTCCTCCTCCGGACCGCCCGGCCCGCGGTCGTAGTCGGTGGCCCGCGCACCGGGCCGGGTGTCGAACGGGTCGGGCTCGCCCACCCGCTCGACGGTGCCGACCAGCCCGACCCGGCTGCCCCCGTACTCCGGCGGCGGGAAGTCGTCGTCGAAGGGCCGGTCGTCGAACGTCGCCGGCGCCTGGGCATCAGGCACCGGCTCGGTCGCCTCGCCGTGCACCCGCTGCTCGGCCTCCGCGTCCTCGACCGTGCTGGTGGCCGCGCGGGGCTGGTTGCGCAGGAAGCGGGCGCGGCCCCGGGACAGGTCGTGCCCGACGGCGACCGCCTCCAGCTCGTAGAGCGTGCGGTGGGTGCCCGCCTCGTCGGTCCAGTCCCGGGTGTAGAGGCGCCCGGCGACGATCACCGGATCACCGACCGCCACCGAGGCGGCCACCCCCTCGGCGAGGCGGCGCCAGCAGTTGACGCGTACCCGAAGGCTGTTGCCGTCGACCCAGCGGCCGCTGTCGCGGTCGAGCCGGCGGGCGGTCGAGGCGACCTTGAAGTTGGCCACCAGCGTTCCGCTCTGCGTGGTCCGGCGCCACTCCGG
The DNA here is from genome assembly GCF_007827625.1 of Micromonospora sp. CNZ297. NCBI lineage: Bacteria > Bacillati > Actinomycetota > Actinomycetes > Micromonosporales > Micromonosporaceae > Micromonospora > Micromonospora sp. CNZ297. The sequence goes on from NZ_VISU01000002.1 coordinate 49,782, forward strand.
CGCGGTCAGCACGTTGCCGACGATCGTCACGTACGTATCGAACATCGCCCCTCCCAGGGATCGACTTGTCCCGGTGAGCGTCGGCCGGTCGCCCGGCCCGGGCCACCCGCCGGCCCGGACCTGTGGACGACGGGCCGCCCTGTGGACAACCACCTGATCAAGGTCCCGATCTGCTAGGCCGACCGGCCCTACGTGCCTGACCTGCGGCGACGCATGATCGAAAGGAACCGGCAAGCAGGCGTTCCGGAATCCCGCCGGTTGGGTAAGTACTTGATCAACCGAGAGAAAGGGAGCTCCCATGCTTCTCCGAGACGTCCGCGAGGCAGCGCGATGAGCGCCGTGGCGAACCCCGCGACCGTGGCCGAGTGCCTGCGGGTCGGCGCCGGGTTCTCCCAGGGCGACCGCAACTGGATCGCCGAGCAGTTCGCGACCCTGGACGCCCGGCTCGCCGGCTTCCACGCCGACGCCACCGAGCTGGAGGTGTCCGTCAAGGACCGCGAGGCCCGGGGCCAGAAGGTGACCCTGGAGTGCTGGGTCGCCGGGCGGCAGAAGATCGTCACCACCTCGACCGAGGAGGATCTGCACGCCGCGCTCAACGACGTCCGGGACGACCTGCGCCGCAAGCTCAACGACGCGAAGACCCGGCAGGAGCCGCGCCACAACAAGCACCTGCGCGCCGTCGACCAGCCCGAGGGCACCCCGTTGCAGGACGCCGAGCGCGAGGACGCCGAGACCGCCTGAAGTCCGGCACGGCCCGCCCGCACGGTGCCGGCGGGCGGGCCGTGCCGTTTGTTAACAAGGGGCCCTTCCTCTACCGGATGCGTTAACAAGGGCCCCCTCCTTACAACCCCAGCACCCCTACCGCCGGGTAGCAAGGCGGCGTACCGTCGCGGTCGTGGAACCGGACGTGCTGGGCGCCCCCTACGAGCGGCGGACGATCGAGCTGGGCACCGACGACGAGGGACCGGTGGTCGCGACCCTGGTGCGGCGGCGCGCCGACCGCCCGACCGGCCGCGCGGTGCTCTACGTGCACGGCTTCGTCGACTACTTCTTCCAGACCCACGTGGCCGACTTCTTCGCCGAACGCGGCTGGGACTTCTACGCGCTCGACCTGCGCAAGTACGGCCGCAGCCTGCTCCCGCACCAGACCCCGAACTTCTGCCGCGACCTGAGCGACTACTTCCCCGAGCTGGACGCCGCCGCGGAGATCATCCGCGCCGAGGAGGGCCACGACACCCTGCTCGCCATGGGCCACTCGACCGGCGGCCTGATCATCTCGCTGTGGGCGCACGACCGCCGCGACACCGGCCTGGTCGACGGCATCGTGCTCAACAGCCCCTTCTTCGACATCAACGCGCCCTGGATGGTGCGCCGGCCCCTCGCGGCCGCCGTCTCCCGCCTGGGCCGCAGGGCGCCGCAGCGTGTGCTGCCGTTCGGTCTGGGCACCGTGTACGGCGAGAGCCTGCACGCCGACCACCGGGGCGAGTGGCGGTACGACCTGGCCTGGAAGCCGCTCGCCGGGTTCCCGGTGCGGGCCGGCTGGATCAGCGCGATCCGCGCCGGTCAGCGCCGCCTGCGGGCCGGGCTGGACATCCCGGTGCCGGTGCTGCTCGCCTGCTCGACGCGCAGCTTCCGGGGCACGAAGTGGCACGACAGCGCGACCGGCGCCGACGCCGTGCTCGACGTCGAGCACATGGTGCGCTGGGCGCCCCGCCTCGGCCGGCACGTCACGCTCGCCCGCTTCGACGGCGGGCTGCACGACCTCACGCTGTCCAGTCCCGGCGTACGCGAGAAGGTCTTCGCGGAGGTCGGACGGTGGGCGGAGGGATTCCTGCGCGCCGGGCCGACCGAGCCGGAGCCCACGACACCGCCGGCCCCGCGGCGGCCGGCCGACGCGGCCGCCGAGGGCTGAGGCCGGTCCGTCCCGCCGCCGGGACGCCCGGCTCAGTCGGCCGTCCCGCCGCGGACGGCCGGTTCAGTCGGCGACGACCGCCGTGAGCGCGGCGCGGATCCGGTCGAACGTGGCGATCGGATGGCCACCGCCCTGCGGCGGCAGCACCAGGCCCAGGCAACGCAGCGCGGGCCCGCCGTCCGGCCCGGCCTCCACCGCGAACACCGGCGCGCCCACGTAGCCCGCGGGCAGCTCCGTCGTGACCCGCACCTCGCCGCCGTCGCGGGCGACCCGCTCGACGACCGCCTCCAACGGCCGCGCCCCGCCGTCGCCGACGCCCAGGGCCAGCACGAACGCCGAGGCGGGCGCCGCGCCGATCCGGGCGACCGAGTCGGCCGGCGCGGCCACCGCCTCGGTGACATGCTGGGTACGCCAGCGCCAGCCCCGGTCGTCGGCCCAGCCGTGCAGACCGCCGGTCGGCATCGCGGCGAGCCCCAGTTCCGGCAGGTGCAGCCAGTGGTCGGCGAAACCGGGCAGGTCGATCGGCTCGTCCGCCCCCTCGGCCGGGTCGGTGACACTCGGCCGCAACCCGATCTCGCCGTACGCGCGGTCGGTGAGCGCGTCGGCGGTGAGCAGCCACTCGTGCGCGACCTCGCCGTCGTCGGTGGCGCCGACCAGCTCGCTGTAGAAGAAGGCGGTGCCGAGGACGCCGGGCGGTGTGCCCGGGCCGTCCGAGCCGGTGAGGGGCAGGATGGCCCGTCCGAGGAGCTGACACAGCTCGAAGACGATCTCGTTCTCGGTTTCCTGGTCGAGCAGCATCCGACGAGGGTACGGATCGCGTCCCGCCCGGCCCGCGCCGGACCCGCCGCAACTGTGGTGCCGGTCCGGGCCCCGGCGTGGGACGCTGAGGGGCGGAACGGACGCGCCGACCCGTACCCCCGGGCACGCGGGGAGCGGCGGTACCCTCTTGGCGCGACGACCGTCGGCGCGCGCCCGTAGCTCAGCGGATAGAGCAGGGGACTTCTAATCCCAAGGCCGCAGGTTCGAATCCTGCCGGGCGCACCACCGTCATCGCAGTTCGGCGACTTGGCGCTTTCGGTCGAATCGACCACCACGGCCCACGTCGTCAGCCCGATCTGACTGTGCCCGAGCACCTTCATCACCGTCCGGGACGAGGCACCGGAGACGAGCAGGAACGTCGCGCAGGCGTGCCGCAGGTTGCGCAACCGCAGCCAGTCGAGGCCGGCCGCCGCCCGGATCTTGTGCCAGGTCCGGTCGATCCGCTTCAGCGCTAGTCGCGATACATTGCCGAATCAGCGAGGCCCGCGCATGGCCGCTCAGCCCCGTGATGCCAGGCGCTTCCCGCTACGGCGACGGGGTAGCTGACCTCTCTGACCTGTCGATCGGCAGTCTGGACGGAGAACCGTATCGACAACGGCTCGCTCCCGAAGGCGAGAGTGCACTCGATGCGCAGCTTGACGCTGATCCAGCCGGTACCGCCAGGGCGCAGCAGCCGAGACTGGCCGGTGTCATGGACCTGGACGGCGGGTCGTTGACCGGTAGCCGAACTCACTGTGATCGGCGCGGGGCCAGCGTTGATCACTGCCAGTTGCCCGTCCATCCGGAGGATGCCCGTGGCGTCCGAACCCCCGCTACCGACGGATGCAGGAAAGGCCACGAGGGAAACCGAAGCGTTCCGTTCTCGCTCTTCCCGCGAGTCTCGCAGTTCACCGGCACCGATGCCGCCGAGCACGACACCGACCACGAAGGCAGCCACAAGCCGTACATTCCGCCTCCGTTTGGCCACGAGGCGGACAGGGGCGGTGCGGCCCGCCGACTGGCGATCGTGGTCGTCCAGTTCAATCACGTTGTGCTCGGCCGACATGGGCGTCAGCCTAGGGCTCTCAGCGGCTACCCGTCGGCCGGCCGGACAGCCGAGACCACCCGAGAGGCGCTTCGCGGCATCGTCCATGACGGCCCGCGCGATCTCCAGCAGAACAACCCGCAGCACTGATTCCGTCCGCCGGGAGGCACAACCCATGTCTGTGCATGAGCCACCAGAGGCAGTCACCCGGGAGGCGGTGGCGATGCTGCTACACCTGGCGTTCATCGAGATCCGTTCCCAGACGTCACCCGCGATCGGGGACCGGTCACCAGAAGCACTGGCCAAGCGTTGTGATCGGATCAATGAACTGGCTGATCTCTGCCACAACCTGCCCGGATACCTCGCACACGGACGGCGGCACCGCGCCGCGGACGGGCTGCGGTACGTGTGGCGAGGCTCGTCAGGACGGAAACGCACCTGGCTCCGGAGTCGCTTGGACCACCTCGGCTACGACTACGGCTGGCTGGAGGCCCTCGACGTAAAGGAGCCCCGCCGACGGCCCTCATGAGCCATCCGTGGGCCAGTGACCGTGGGTTCGCAGCGCGCCGCACCATCGCTGTTGCAACGTCGGCGGGCCAGCCGCCGATCAGGCAAGGAACGCCCGAAGCTGCCCTATCGCACCCCGCACCTCGGCCCGGTGCCTGCCCTCCTTGACCCACGCCGGCAGGCGTTCGACCAGGGTCTGGCTTCCCATGTACTGGCCGCGTTCCCGCAGCTGAGCGGACACGTACGCCTCCAGCAGGTCCAGGTGTTCGGCGTTGTACGCCCAGAGCACTCGCCCACGGCACTCGATCGAGAGCCAGAGTGGTTGGCCGAAGTACGGGTCGTTCGGGCCCGAGAACTCAGGGAACGCGCGCGCGTTGTTTGCGAGTCGAGGGGCCTCCCAGAGGGCCGTGTACGCGCACCCGAGACAACTGAGCCGACGACGCAGCCAGACGTCGTGCCGAGTACCGTCGGCTTCCTCGGGACACGGAAGGACCGAGGCACGTTCTGCACAGCGTGGGCAGCGGACGAGAACCTCGCCAGCAGCCAAGCCGCCCAGCCAGTACCTCGGATCTCGGAAGCGCCCGGTGCTTCCTCTCTCAGCCGACGCCATTGATCAAACGTACAGCCATCGACACAGACCCCGAGGCCACTGTAAGCGCCCAGCCGCGCCGAGAAGTGATGTCGGGCAAGTGGGCGCTTGGCGCAGGCCACTACGCTCCACATTAGAAGTGTGGGACTCGACTCTCCACCTCCCGGGCTCTGGAGGTACTGTTGCCGGTCGTGCTTGGGCCATACCCGTTGTGCCCGACGTGCCAGAAGACGAACGGCGGCCTCATCGCCGCCAAGCACCGCCAGATTCACGTCCGGGCGCACGGCAGGGAGGCATGTGTCGATGCGGGCCTTGCCGGACTCATGGCCAGCCTCTGGGCTGTCTGCGACACGCGTAGCTGTTGCGAGAACGACCGCGGACGGGCGTACGTCGTACCGACCGCGGACACGTGCGATGCAGCGGAACACCTGCTGACCAGGCTCGGACTGCGCCCGACGAATCTCGACGGGATCCTCTGTTTCCACAAGCCCAGCTCCTTTCGGCTGGACGACGCCGGCCAGGTGCGACGCGTGCTCGAACAACCAGGCGGTGCCCACTCGCGCTGGCGGGTGAACGAGAACGGGGTGTTCGAACCCGTCCGCACGGCAGAGGAATCCGCCGGCGCTGACGCCGGTCCATGACGAGCGTCCCCTCAGCGACTACCGTGCTCTGATGGCCGTCTCGTCGTACGTGGCCCGGCTGCGGGCGGTGATCGGCCACGAGTTGATCCAGATGCCGTCGGTGTCGGTCGTCGTCGTCGACGACCGCGCACGGGTCCTGCTGGTACGTCATGCCGAGGACGGGAACGGGTGGGCGGTACCCGGCGGCGCGGTCGACATCGGAGAGTCGCCGGCCCAGGCGGCCGTGCGTGAGATCCGCGAGGAGATCGGCGTCCGAATCAGCCGGCCGCGGCTGCTGGACGTGCTCGGCGGCCCCGACTACGAGGTGACCTACCCGAACGGCGACCGCGTCGCCTACGTCACGGCGGTCTACCAGGCGACCATCGCCTACGGAGAGCCGGTCCCCGACCACGACGAGATCAGCGAGCTGGACTGGTTCACCCCGCCGCAGCTAGCCGGTGCCGATCTCAACCGCTTCTCCCGGGCGCTGCTGCGGGCCACCGGTCACCTCGCCGGTTGACGGCGACCGCTTCTCGCAGGCCGCTCCGCCGCCGACGGTCGAAAGGAAGCTTCCCGGTCAGGCCGGTCGGCGGTTGGCGTCCGCCCACTCCGCGTCGTTCCAGAGCGCGGGGACCGCGCCGACCGGCTGGAACCGGATCTGCGGATCGTTGCTCTGCACGAGACACATGAGACGGCGGCCGATCAGGCTTGCGCTTCGGGAGTGGCGCGCCATCGTGTCCAGCACGATCTGGGCGGACAGCGGGCAGTGCGTGGCGAACGTGTCGTAGCCGGTGAACACGAGGACGAGGCCGGCCGCCTGGGGCGTCCACCCGTACTCCTGGCTCACCACGTCGCGCATGCAGTCGTTGAGGGCGTCGAGGTTGTGCCCGTAGTAGCCGGGGAACCCGAGCACGGCGGCCGTGTCCCGGTGCATGGCCTCCTCGGTCGTCCAGCCGGAGGCGTCCAGGTGGGTGACCTGGTAGCCGTGATCGCGTAGCCATCCGGTCGTCCGATCGAGGATCGGCGAACGCCAGAACAGAGTCACCGGCGTATTGCTCATGAGGCGGAAAGCCCGGTCCCCGCTGAGATCGGCTTCCGCGTCGAAGGCGGTCACGACCGGGAGAGTACAGCCGCGACCGGTACGCGAGCGCCATCGCTCCTCGACGGCGACGGACGGGGCGACCGTCCACCGCGGGCCGTGCAGGCGCACCCCGTCCAGATCTAGCCCTCTGCCGACTGGCGACCTGCGGATCGGCTCCACAGCCGGGCCTCGGCCGACAACTGCGCAAACACCTTTTCCTTTGCTGCGCCGTACTGGGCCCGACTGTGGGGATGCAGCGCGGCTGCACGCCTCTTTGCCGCCTCGTAGCGACGGGCAGCGTCCGGGGTGGCCGCGAGGTAGGCGCGAAAGACTCGGTTCGCCTCCGGCACCGGCGACGTGACTCCGAAAACGTGCAGGTGGTGGCTTCGCTTTCCGGCCGTGTCCTTCGCGAAGAACAAGTGCTCATCGTCGTCCGGGAAGGCCAACGGACGGTAGGCGTACCCGAGCTGCTCAAGTGGCCGGACGTCGGCGACCACCGCACCTACCTCAGGCACCACCACCAGGATGTCGATGACGGGTTTGGCAGCCAGGCCGGGGACGCTGGTGGAGCCGAAATGCTCGACGCTCAGCGCCGCGGGAAGCGCCTCCGACAACAGCCGTTCTTCGATCCTGAATCGCTCGGGCCAGGCCGGGTCGTAGGGCACCACCTCGACTACAGGCACGTCGTCGCTCACGTCGGCCACCGTAGCGGCTGGCACCTTATTCCGACCGAGGCTACGACCCGGCTGGGGCCAGAACACGAGGCACATCAGGCGCCCACCGAACAGGGCGGGTTGAACCTCGCTCAGGCCGCCGTCAGCGCCGCCAAGGCCCGGTCCATCGCGGCGTTGAACTCCTCCGGCGTCAGCGTCAGCCGGGACTTGACGTCGCGGCTCCACTGGTCGGCGAGGACTTCGGCGGCACCGGCCTCGACGCCGTCGAGCGCCGCGTCGGCCAGGTCGGACGGCGCGATCTTGGTGACGGGCCACCCGGCGGACATGTCGGTGTCGGCCAGGCCGAGGTGCACCGCCGTCACGAGCGTGCCCTGGTCGGCGAGTTCCAGGCGTACGCCGTTCGTCATCGCCCACGCGGCGGCCTTGGTCAGGTGGTACGCGCCGGCGCCTCGGGTTCCGAACCACGACATGGCGGAGAGCACGTTGACGATCGCGCCCCCGCCGTTGCGGCCGAGCGCCGGCGCGAACGCCCGGATCATCTCCAGGTGGCCGAGCACGTTCGTCTCCACCTCGTGCCGCACCGCGTCCAGCGAACCGGCCACCAGGTCGGTGCCGGTCTGGATCCCGGCGTTGTTGACGAGCAGCGTGACGTCCGGGGCGGCAGCGGCGACGGCACGCACCGATGCGGGACTGGTGATGTCGAGCGCCAGCACCTCGACCCCTGGCAGGTCGACGGTTTCCGGCCGGCGCGCGGTCGCGTAGACCTTGCGGGCGCCGCGTTCGAGCAGGCGCTGGGCGAAGGCGCGGCCCAGGCCGCGGTTGGCGCCGGTGACGAGGGCTACCGAGTTGGTGATGTCCATGCCCGGTACGCTAAAACCTGACGTTGACGTCAGAGGCAAGTGTTGATCGCCGAGACCGGGGTGAGAGGAGTCACCGTTGCCCGAGCCGCTGATCCGCATCGGGGAGGTGGCTCGCGGCGCCGGTGTCTCGGTGCGCGCGGTGCGCTACTACGAGGAACAGGGTCTTCTCTTCCCCAGGCGCAGCCCGTCCGGCCAGCGCCTCTACCGGCCGGACACGGTCACGCTGGTCCGCTTCATCCAGCAGATGTACGCGGCGGGCCTGACCAGCAGCCGGATCGCGGAACTCCTGCCGTGCTGGGACTCCGGGCACACCGACCCGGCGCAGCGGGCCATGCTGCGCGCCGAGCGCGAGCGCATCCAGGCCAGGGTCGACGAGTTGCGGGCCGCGCTGGACCGCCTCGACGAGGTCATCGCGATCACCGACACCCACCCGTAGGCGCGGCCCACCGGACGCCGCAGGTCTCAGCGGCCCTCGGTCTCGCGGTGGGCACGCAGTGCGCCGGCGACGGCCAGCCCCACGCCGCCCAGAGCGACAGCCATCTCCACGGCCGAGGAGACCTCGATGGCACTGGCCGCCGGAGCACCCACGCTGATCATGATTCCCGGTTGCAGGAAGGCGTCCTCGGCGGGCCTGACCAGCGGCCACCAGCTCGCCCAGGCGGCGGCGAGATCGGCGCAGACCCGCACGGCGACCAGCGACAGCAGGACCATCCCCGCCGGGAGAAGCCCGCGCCGGTCGCCCCGCCGTCCGGACACCGCCAGCACCCCGGCGGTCACCAGCACGGCGAGCAACGCCGGCCACACCGCCGCGAACAGGTCGGGCAGCGGCGGTTCGCCGGGCGCCAGCGCCACGCTCGCCACGCACCAGACGAGCACTGCCACCGCCAGGACCGTCGTCACCACACCCCGCCGCCCGCCGCGTGCCGGCAACGCCGACACGGCAGCGCCAAGCAGGAGTACGCCGAGAGCCAGGCCCCCGGCTGTCAGCCGCTGCCGGTCGATGCCGTGCTGCCAGCTCTCCAGCAGGTACGCCCCCGCCCCAGCCCGGCCCCGTGCCGGCTCGCCCACCTCCGCCACCTGTTCCCGGTACCGGTGCAGGTTCGCCACCGCCACCAGGGCGAACAGCCCGGCACCGGCGGCGACGCCCCAGTTCACCCGGGGCATGGCGGTGGCGGTGAACGCTTGGCCGGCCAGCGCAGCCAGCGTGACCACTGCCCACAGAAGCGACGCCTCCCGCATGTCGAGCAGCGCCGCTCCGACCGACAGCAGCCCGGCCACCACCGCGGCGACTCGCAGACCCGACGACAGACGCATGGCGCAGAGAGTGGCACAGGAATCCGGGCCGCGATGACCCGCCGGTTTCGTCGGTGGTCTCGGGCATGATCGCGTGCGCTGCCGTGCGGTGCCGGATCCCCGGACCGCGTCGGCGAACTGCGCCGCCAGGTCTTCGGGACCGGGAACTAGCGTGCCGTTCCGGCCAGCAGCCACCGCCGGACGGGCACCTCCAGCAGCACCCGCTCACCGTCCGGCGTGACCGGCTGCCGGATGTCCCATCCCCCGTACTTCTCCGCGAACGCCGCGACGACCTCGGGCGGGAAGCCGGTGCGGTGTACGCGGGCCTCGCCCTCCGCTACGACCGGGTGGACACCGTCCTCCAGGGCGAGCGAGATGCGGGGGTCGGCCGTCACGTTGCGGGCCTTGACGCTGCGCCCCTCGCAGCCGATCCACCAGACGCCGTCCGCGTAGACGAACCACACCGGCGTGACGTGCGGGGAGCCGTCACGGCGCAGCGTGCAGAGCCAGACGTTGCGCTCGCGGGCGAGCCGGTCCTCGACGGCCGGCGGGAGCGGTGTGGCGGGAGATGAGGCCATGCGACAAGTGGATCAGGTGTCACGCGGCGGCACGCGACCGGCTCACTCGCAGATCCGCCACTCGCCGTCTTCCTTGACCATCGGGAACGACTGGGTCACGTTCGTGCCGACCGAAGGCGTGAAGCGGATGGTCGTCGACCCGCTCACCCGCCCGTTGTTGTTCGACACGTTCAGCCCGGTGATCTCGTAGCCGGTGAACTCCGGCTGGGAGGACTGCTGCCGGGTGAAGTCCGCCTCGCTGACCCGGTCGCGCACCGAGGAGCAGAACTGCCGGTACGCGGCGGGATAGTCGCGGTCGACGATCGCCTCGGCGTAGGTCTCCGCTGTGGACCGGGCCGGGCCGGTGGCTTCCTGCACGGCCCGGAAGAGGAAGAAGCCGGCGAGCACACCGCCGGAGCAACAGATCGCCAGCACCACGCCGAGCACGATGAACAAGGTTCGCTTGGACTTCTTCGGCGGCACCATGGCCGGCTGGTATGCCATACCCCGCAGGGTAGGAAACACCGGCAACCGTAAACCGGATGCCGCGGCTCCGCTTCTCGGCGACCATCGATCGATGCCCGCACACCGCCCGGCCGAACCGGACATCAGTCGCTACTACACCGAGGTCTACGCCGAGGCCGACCGGCTGGAAGGGTCACCGCAGGGCCGGCTGGAGGCACGGCGTACCCGCGATCTGCTCGCCCGGCTGCTGCCCGCCGCACCCGCGGACGTGCTGGACGTCGGCGGCGGTCCCGGTGCCTACGCGGGTCCGCTCGCCGCGGCCGGTTACCGGGTGCACCTGGTCGACCTGGTGCCCGCGCACGTGGCGGCCGCGCGGTCCGCGTACCCGCTGGTGACCGCGTCGGTGGGGGACGCCCGCGCGTTGCCGTCGCCCGACGCGGCGGCGGACGCGACGCTGCTGCTCGGCCCGCTCTACCACCTGCCGCGGCAGGCCGACCGGGTGGCGGCGCTGCGCGAGGCGGCGCGGGTGACCCGGCCGGGCGGGACGGTCGTGGCGGCGGCGATCAGCCGCCACGCCGCGCTGATCGACCTGAGCGCGCAGGGCCGCGTCGACGAGCACAACCGTCGGTTGCTGCGCGCCGAGTACGAGACCGGCGTGAACGATCCCCGCACGGGCTTCACCACCGCGTTCTTCCACCGGCCGGAGGAACTGGCCGCCGACTTCGTCGCGGCCGGGCTGCCCGACCCCCAGGTGTACGGGGTGGAGGGTCCGCTGTGGCCGCTGCTGAACGCGCTCGGCACCGGGTCGCACGAGCGGTTGTTCGCCGACGCGCTGGCCTGCGCCGAGACGTTCGAGCGGGACGCGGCGATCCTCGGCGCCAGCGCCCACCTGCTCGCCGCCGCGCGCCGCTGACCGCCGGGCCGGAGTGCGGTCTGCTTTACGCCGGAGCGAAACTCGTCAAGCACCAAGGGTGACCAGTTGCGACAAACCATGTTATTCTCCAGCGTCAATCTATGCCGCGCGGACCCGGCCGGGTCGCTGCCGGAAGGACATCCCCCCGATGCCGGTCGCTGCCGCCATGCCCCTGTCACGGGCCCCGCTGGCACGTCCGGCGGGTGACGCGTTCAGCCGGATCTTCACCACCCTGCCGGCGCTGCTGCGGCTCACCTGCGGCCTGGTCGGCGCGGTGGTCGCGCTGTCGGTGCGTACGCCACCGGTGCGGGTGGCGCTGCTGGTCCCCGCGGTAGTCGTGCTGACCGCCTGGTCGGTCTGGTACGCGTTCCGCGCGTTCCGGCACGGCATCGGCGGCGCGCTGATCGCCGGGGACGTGGCGCTGACCACCGCCGCCGCGCTCGCCGTCCCGTGGCTCGTCGCGCCGGAGGTGCTGCCGGGCGAGGCCAGCTGGGTCGCGGTGCTGGCCAGCTCGACAGTCATCAACGCGCAGGCCACCGCCCCGGCCCGCTGGTCCGTGCCGGCCGGCCTGCTGGTCACCGCCGCGTACGTCACCGGCACCACGCTGGCCGGCAACCCGGTCGAGGCGCGGGCGCACGCCGGGACGCTGCTGGTGCAGACCGGCAGCGCGGCGGTGATGACAGCGGTGATGCGCCGCCGGATCGCCCGCGCCGACGCCGCGTTCGCCGACTACCAGCGGCTGTCCCACGAGGCGGTGGTGGCACGCGCCGCCCGCGAGGACGAACGGCGGCAGAACCGCGACCTGCACGACACCGTCCTGGGCACGCTCACCATGGTCGGCCTCGGCGCCGTACCCGACTCGGCGACGTTGCGCGAGCGGTGCGCGGACGATCTGCGTACCCTCACCGCCCTGGCGGGCGCGCGGACCGCGACCGCGCCCGGCGAGACCGACCTGGACGAACGGCTGCGCGAGGTGCTGGCCGGGACGCCCGGGCTCGCGGTGACCGCGACGCTCGCGCCGTGCCGGCTGCCGGCGGAGGTCGCCACGGCGCTCGCCGACAGCGCCGCCGCCGCGCTGGCGAACGTGGCCCGCCACGCGCCGGGCGCGGCCACGTCGCTGCGCCTGGCCCGCGAGGGCGGCACCGTCGTGGTCGAGGTGGTCGACGACGGTCCCGGTTTCGACCCGTCCACGGTCCCGGCCCACCGGTACGGGCTGCGCGAGTCGATCCACGGGAGGATGAGCACTGTGGGCGGTCAGGCGGTGGTGACTTCCGCCCCTGGCACCGGCACCCGGATTCGGCTGGAGTGGTCCGATGGCGAGTGAGTCGGGTACGGCCGTGACGGCCGGCTCCGCGCTGCGCCCGCTGCCCCGGCCGCGGACGGCGACGCGCTCCGCGGCGGCCACGACCCCGCCGGAGGCGCACGCGGTGGCCGACGCGTCCGACGGCGGCGCGCGGATCGCCGTGATCGTCATCGCGGCGGCCTGGCACCTGGCGGTGGCGCTGCCGGCCGTGTTGCGGGCCGGGCCGGGGATGGCCTTCCCGGCCGTGGTGGCGACGGGCTGGCTGGTGACCGCGCTGGTCGGGGTCGGGGCCGGCGTACGGCTGCTGCGCGGCGGGCTGCCGGCGGCCGGGCCGCTGGCCGCGGTGCTGCTGGTGGTCGACGCGGCGGTGGTCGCCGGGGCCGGCGACCGGTTCCTGTTCAGCACCGCCAACTGGGTGTGGGGCGGCCTGGCCTGGTTCTTCCTGCTGGTGCTCTGGCAGCGGCCGGTGCGCCGGCTGCTGGTCATGCTCGCCGCGCACGGCACGATCGCGCTGGCGGCGGTGATGCTGTACGGGGCGACCGCGCCGGCCGACCTGAGCCGGGCCGCGATGTACGTCTACGGCACCTCCACCCTGCCGGTGGCGGTCTTCGTCGGCGCGGCCGCGCTCACCGCGCAGGCCCGGAACCGGGCGGCCACCGCCGCGGCGACGCTCGCCGTGGCGGCGGAGCAGGAGGCGGCCGAGCGGGCCCGCACCGAACGGCAGGCACGGCTGGCGCTGGTCAGCGGCACCGCCGAGGAGGTGCTGGCCGAGCTGGCGGCGGGCGACGCCGACCCGGCCGACCCGGCGGTACGGCGGCGCGCGGTGCTGGCGGCGGCCCGGCTGCGCCGGCTCATCGCCGAGTCGGACGACGTGCCGGACGCGCTGCTGCACGAACTGCGCGCGGCGGCCGACCTGGCCGAACGCAACGGACTGCCGATCGACCTGGTGTCGGTCGGCACGCCGCCGGAGTTGCCGGTGGAGATCCGGCGCGGGCTGGCCGACCCGCTCACCGCGGCGCTCGCCGCCGCCGAGGGTTGGGCCCGGCTCACAGTGGTAGCAGGCCAGGACGAGGTGGTGGTCAGCCTGGTGACACCGGATCACGACGGCCCGGACGAGCCGGCGACCGGCGGGGACGGGCCGGTGGAACACCTGCACGAGCGGGACGGGGAGATCAGATGGACGCAGACCCGCTGGCGGCGGACGTGAACGCCGGAACCCCGATCGGGGTGGCGATCGTCGACGACCATCCGGTGGTGATCGACGGGGTGCGCGCCTGGCTGGCCCGCGAGCCCCGGTTGCGGGTGCTGGCCACCGGCGACGACCCGGACGAGGTGCTGCGGGCCGCGCCGGACGCCGAGGTGGTGCTGCTCGACCTGCGCCTGCACGGCCGGATGGTGCTGGACAAGCTGGCCGAGCTGAGCGCGGCCGGGCGCCGGGTGGTGGTCTACTCCGAGCACAGCGACCCGCAGACCATGCTGGCCGCGCTCGACGCCGGGGCGGTCGCGTTCCTGGCCAAGCACGAGGGCCGCGAGCACTGCGTGGCCACCGTACTGGCGGCGGCGAGCGACCGGCCGTACGTGCCGCCGGCGCTGGCCGGTGCGATGGTCGGTGACGCCCGCCCGGATCGTCCGTCCCTGTCGGACAAGGAGCGTGAGGCGCTGCTGCTGTGGTTCCAGTCGATGTCGAAGGCGTCGGTGGCGCGCCGGATGCAGATCAGTGAGCACACCGTGAAGCAGTACGTCGACCGTGCGCGGATCAAGTACACCCGAGCGGGGCGTCCGGCCGCCACGAAGGCGGCACTGCTCGCCCGGGCGATCGAGGACGGGCTCGTCCGACCGGAAGATATCGGCATCTACCGGTCGCAGGCGTCGGCCGACCGGCCGACCCCCTAACAGGCGTCATGACAGTCACCCCAGGAATCGGGCAGGCTCGCCGTTACCGCCAACCGTCATCGGGAGGTCGTACCGTGCCGGAGGACGCCACACCCTTCTTCGTCGGACCGCACCGGTTCGACGCCGACGACGACCCCACCCGTCCCGTGCTCGACCGGCGCTACGAGCTGGTGCCCGAGCCGGGCGAACGTCTGCTCGGTCAGCACTGCCTGCGCGTCGCCGGGCACCTGCTCGGCCCGAGCGAGGACGTCCGCTGCTGGTCGCTGCCCGCCCCGGCGACGATCACCGTGACCGACCGCCGCCTGGCGTACGTCTGCACCGGCTCGGACCTGTCGGTGGTCTCCGGGCGGGACAGCCGGGCGGCCGCCCGGCACCGGCGTCCGGTCCGGCTGTCCCGCCTGGTCAGCGGGCAGATCCGCTGGCAGTGGCCGTCCCGGCTGGAGCTGGCCGAGGTGGGCGACGGCATCGGCGAGCTGCGCATCGTGTGCGACGCGCTGCGCACCATCCGGCAGCCGGCGCTGGCGCTGACCGGGCCGGTCGGTCTGGTCGCCGGGCTGGCCCGGCAGGTACGCCGCTCGGTGGCCGGTTTCCGGCTCGCCAACGCCGACCTGGTGGACCTGTCCCCGCCGGAACGGGACGTCCTCGCCGTCCGGGTCGCCGCCTCCCCCGGCCCGACGCTGGGCACCGTGACGCTGCCGGGATCGCTGCCGGTGGAGTTCCTGTCCCGCGACGACTACTACCGTCCGCCGGAGGCCGAGGCGTCGCCGTGGGCGTGGTCCGGCTTCCCCGCCCACGACCAGCCCGGCTCCGCCTGCTGACGCTCCCCCGCGGCGGAACCCGGCGTGGTCAGGAGGCGCTGCGGGTGCGGCGCTCGGACCGGTCCAGCTCGACCGCCTCCTCCGGGGTCGGCGCGCCGCCGCCCAGGTGGGCCGGCTGCCACCAGGTGTCGTCCGGGTCGGACGGCTTGTCCGGGTACTCCCGCTGGGCCCGGTCGACCAGCGCCGACAGGCGGGTACGCAGGTCGGCGGTCATGACGGTGGCGTCCGGGTAGGCGGACGGGTCCATCGGCTCGCCGACGATGATCGTGATCGGGGTGTGCCGGCGGGTCAGCGTGCGCGGGCGGCCCTTCGTCCACAGCCGCTGGGTGCCCCAGAGCGCGACCGGCAGCAGCGGCACGCCCGCCTCCTGCGACATCCGGGCCGCGCCGTTCTTCAGGTCCTTCACGGTGAAGGAGCGGCTGATCGTCGCCTCCGGGAAGACGCCGACCACCTCGCCCCGGCGCAGCGCGCCGACAGCGGCGGCGTACGAGCCGGCGCCGGCGGCCCGGTTGACCGGGATGTGCTTCATGCCGCGCATCAGCGGACCGGAGACCCGGTGCCGGAAGACGCTGTCCTTGGCCATGAACCGGACCAGCCGCTTGGCCGGGTGCGCGCCGTAGCCGCAGAAGATGAAGTCGAGGTAGCTCACGTGGTTGGACGCGAGCACGGCGCCGCCGGTCTGCGGCACGTGGTCGCTGCCGGACACGTCGAGGCGCAGGTCGAGAAGCCGGAACATCGTCTTCGCGGCGGTGATCACAGGGGGGTACACGAGTTCCGACATGTCGAAACTTTACCCCGAGTAGGTTACGCGACCGTAGGGCCGATCTGCCCTCGGCAGACCCGGGTCGCGCACCGGCCCGGGCCCGGCGACGATGGCGACATGACCGAACGCGCGGTGCTGCTCTGGATCCACGGCGGAGGATGGCGGGCCCGCGCCGAGGAGGACGGGACGGCGCTCGCGTCGCTCGGGCTGCGCGTGGTCCCGGCCACGTACCGGTTCTCGCACCAGGCGCGCTGGCCGGCGCAGCTCGACGACGTCCGCGTCGCGGCCCGGGCCGCCCGGGCCGCGGCGGGCGGCCTGCCGCTGCTGGTGGGCGGCGACTCGGCCGGCGGGATGCTGGCGCTTCAACTCGGCCTGCGCGGGGTGGACCGGCCCGGCGACGTGGCGGGGGTGCTCGCGTACTGGGCACCCGTCGACCCGCTCGACCCGGAGCAGCGGCGCCGGCGCGCTCCCGGCGACGACCCGTGGACCGACCTGCTGGGCCGTCCGCCGACCGCGGGCGATCCGGCCACCGTCGACGCGACTGTCGCCACCCACCTCGGCTCCGGCGTACCGGTGCTGCTGGTGCAGGGGCGCGACGACGAAGCGGTGCCGGCCGCCCAGCCGGTCGAGCTGGCCGGCCGGCTGCTCGCCGCCGGGCACCCGACGCATCTCTGGCTCACGCACGGCGGTCACGCGCTCGACCTGGCCCGGCCCGACCTGCGCGCGGCCGCCGCCGCGTTCCTGGACAGCGTCCTGCCCGCCGCCGCGGGCGACTAGGTTCGAAGAATGCCCGACCTCGCCGCGATCGTCATCCACTGCCGCGACCCCTACCTGCTCGCACCGTTCTGGAGTGCGGTCACCGGGCTGCCGGTGGTCGAGGCGGACCGGGTGAAGCTCGCCGAGGGCACGCTCGCGCCGACCGAGGCGGTGCTGCTGCGCGACCCGCACGGACGGCGTCCGGACCTGTGGATCAGCCCCGCCGACGTGCTGCCGGAGCCCGGCCGGATCCACCTCGACCTGGTCGGTGACGCCGAGGAGCGGGCCGCGGTGCTGGAGGCGGGCGCGACAGTCGTGCGCGAGCTGCCGCGCTGGACCGTGCTGGCCGACCCGGAGGGCAACGAGTTCTGCCTGCTCCCGCCGAACGAGGCGCACACGGCGTCGCCGCCCGGGCACTGAGCCGGCTCAGTCGGCCAGCTCCTCGATGTTGAGCCGGCCCCGGGCGAACGCGTCCACCCGGCCCCAGCGACCAGGGATGTCCAGCACCTCGATCCGTCCCATGCCCACCGGCAGCCGCGGGTCGACAGCCAGGTGCTTGTCGTGCGGCTCCAGCCCCAGCATGGTGCGCAGCAGCAACAGCGGCGCGCCGGTCGACCAGGCCTGCGGGCTGCACGCGGTCGGGTACTCCACCGGGAACTTGGTCAGCTCGCGCTGGTAGCCGCCGAACGCCTCCGGCAGCCGGCCGTCGAAGTAGGTGGCCGCGTCGAGGATGCCGTTGGCCACTGTGGCGGCCTCCTCGGCGAAACCGTACCGGCGCAGGCCCCAGGCGACGAACGAGTTGTCGAACGGCCAGATCGTGCCGTTGTGGTAGCCGATCGGGTTGTAGCGGACCTCGCCCTCGGCCAGCGTCCGCACCCCCCAGCCGGACCAGAGCCGGGGACCGACGAGATGCTCGGCGATCTTCGGCGCCCGCTCGTCGTCCACGATCCCGCTCCACAGCAGGTGCCCGATGTTGGAGGTGAGCACGTCGCACTGGCGCCCGTCCGGGTCCAGCGCGAGCGCGTAGAAGCTGCGGTCGGCGACCCACCAGTCGTTGTTGAAGCGCCGCTTCAGCTCCGCCGCCTCGCGTTCCAGCTGATCGGCGTACGTGGGGTCGTCCCAGAACTCCCGGGCCATCCGGGCGGCCCGCATCTTCGCGTCGTACGCGTACCCCTGCACCTCGCAGGTCGCCCGCGGGAACGGCGGAAGCGTGCCGTCGGCGTACGAGATGGAGTCCCACGAGTCCTTCCAGCACTGGTTCTCCAGGCCGGTGTCGGTGTTGCGCCGCTCGTACCAGATGTAGCCGTTGCCGAGCAGGTCGGCATAGTCGTCGATCCACTTCAGCGCGGCCCGGCACTCCCGTTCCAGCTCCTTGACCAGCGCGCCGTCGCCGCTCCACCGCTCGTACTCGTCGAGCAGCACCACGAACAGCGGCGTCGCGTCCACCGAGCCGTAGTACGGCGAGTGCGGCTGCTCCTCGAACGCGGCGGTCTCGCCGTACCGCATCTCGTGCAGGATCCGGCCCGGGTCCTCGTCCCGGAAGTCGTCGAACCGGGTGCCCTGCAGCGCGCCGAGGATGCGCAGCGTGGTCTTCGACATCTCCGGCGCGAACGGCAGCACCTGGAGGCAGGTGAGGATGCTGTCCCGGCCGAACATGGTCATGAACCAGGGCAGGCCGGCCGCGGGCAGCGTCTGCCCGCCGAGCGACAGCGGCGAGAAGCGCAGCGCCGCGAGGTCGACCAGGCTCCGCCGGTACGTCGCGGCGAGTTCCTCGTGCTCGCTGTTCAGCTTCGGTGCCCGGCTGATCCACTCCTCCAGGTCGTGCTGGAGCGCGAGCCGCTCGGTGCCGTGCGCGCGCAGCCCCATCCGCAGGTCCCGGCCGCCGGGGCCGATCGCGAACGTCTGCACGTCGATGACCGCTTCCCACTGCTCGTTGGGTTCCAGCCGGATGCTCCAGGCGAAACCACGCTGGTCGTAGCGGGCCGGCTGGTTGGCGGAGACGAGCGTCTCGCGCCGGAAGTTGCCCCGCCGGTAGCCCAGGCGCAGCCGGTCCGACTCGGCCTCGGCGTAGTGTTCGCCCTTCTTGTTCAGGATCTCGTCCTTGACCTGGAACAGGTCGGCGAAGTCCGATCCGGCGTCCATCCGGATCTCCAGGTCGACCGGCTTCTCGTCGTGGTTGAGGATGGTCAGCGTCTCGCGGAAGCTGCCGCCGACCGCCCGCTCCCGGATGACCGACAGCTTCGCGTCGATGTAGTGCGTGGCCATGCCGGGCACCAGGAAGAACCGGGCCTCGTAGTACTGGAGGTCGTCGTAGGACAGCGCGTTGAGCCGCTCGCCGTTGATCGTGAGCACCCATTTCGACAGGTACCGCGTGTCGAGCGAGAACAATCCGGTCGGCTCGCTCGGTGTGGCCTCGATGTCGCCGGTGTCCTCGCACACCACGAACGTGTTGCCGTCCAGGATCCGGACGGAGTTGCTACCGGGCATCAGGCACCCCTCCCGCCGAACGTGTGGTGCGGTCCCCGGGAGTCCGGCGGACCGGGGAAGACCCGCTCGACCTGCAACATGAGCCGCAGGTCGCCGACGACTGTCATGTCGCCCCGCAGCAGCGCCGCGACGGCGTTCTCCTCACCGCCGACCAGCTCGGCGAACAGGCGCGGCTCGGTACCGACCACCGTGTCCGCCTCGCCGTCCTCCTGCCGGACCCGCAGGTTGCCGTGATCGATCTCCAGCAGCCAGTGCGTGGTGTGCGGGCCCTCGTGCAGGTCGAAGCGGAGCGTTCCGGATGTCTTGACCAGCAGCGGCTCGAACCCCCGCCGATCCAGGTCCTCGAAGAATCTCGTGGTCATGTCCACCATCCGGGCGACTCCTCCCGCGATCCGCGGTCTACCTGTCGAGGCTCGTGTCCCCACCCGATCCGGGGTCAACCTCGCCCGAACCGGGTGAGCGCGGCGCCACGGCACGGACGCGCGACGCCGGCCCCCGAACCGGGAGCCGGCGTCACCGCGGCAGGCAAGTCTAGTTGTTGGGCTCGTCGGCGCTGATGTCCGCGAGCACCGACTGGGGTTCCCGCTCCACCGCCAGGTCACCCATGGAGATCAGGCCGACCAGCCGGCCGTCGTCGATCACCGGGAGGCGACGGACCGCGTACGTGCGCATCAGGTCCGCGGCGGCCACGGCGTCGTCGTACTGGCTGACGGTCACCACGTCCTTGCTGGTGACCTGGTTGAGCCGGGTGGCGGTGGGGTCCATGTTCTCGGCCACGCCCCGCACCGTGATGTCCCGGTCCGTCACGATGCCGACCACGTTGTCGCCGTCGGTCACCACCACGTCGCCGATGGCACTGTCGCGCATCTCCTGCGCGGCGGCCATGAGCGTGTCGTTGCCGTCCATCGTCACCAACCGGGTCGTCATGAACTCTCCGACCGTTGTCATGGTGCTCCCCTCTCGCTGTCGGCACCGCGGTCTACCCGCCGGCGCAGGCGGGGTAACGCGTGCCTCACCGCCGGTGGCGCAGCCGTCGGCGCAGGTCGTAGGAGCCGTTGCTGGACAGCCCGTAGAAGATCGGCAGCAGCAGGAGCACCACGAGCGCCGCCGGCACGCTCAGCAGCACGCCCACCAGACCGGCGATCGCGTACGCGAGCACGCCGAGCAGGGCCCGGACGCATTCGGCCTCGAAGAACCGCAGGTCATCGGCACCCCCGCCCTGCCGGCACGGGGCGGCCGGCGACCCGGCGGGCATACCCGCTGAGCAGGCGTCCGTGCCGGGTGGCCCGGCACGGACGCCCTGGCGGGTCAGCGCTCGGCGGCGACCAGCTCGGCGAGCTGCACGGCGTTCAGCGCCGCGCCCTTGCGCAGGTTGTCGTTGGCGCAGAACAGCGCGAGCCCGTGCTCGACGGTCTCGTCGGCCCGGATCCGGCCCACGTACGTCGGGTCCTGGCCGGCCGCCTCCAGCGGCGTCGGCACGTCGCGCAGCGCCACGCCGGGCGCGCCGTCGAGCAGCTCACGGGCCCGGTCCGGGTCGATCGGCCGGGCGAACCGGGCGTTGATCTGCAGCGAGTGGCCGGTGAAGACCGGCACCCGCACGCACGTGCCGGAGACCTTCAGCCCGGGGATCTCCAGGATCTTGCGGCTCTCGTTGCGCAGCTTCTGCTCCTCGTCCGTCTCGAAGGAGCCGTCGTCGACGATCGAGCCGGCCAGCGGGAGCACGTTGAAGGCGATCGGACGGGCAAACGAGCGCGGCTCCGGGAACTCCACCGCCCGGCCGTCGAAGGCGAGCCCGGCGGCGTCCTCGGCCACCTTGCGGACCTGCTCGTCCAGTTCCGCCACACCGGCCAGGCCGGCGCCGGAGACCGCCTGGTAGGTGGCGACGACGAGGCTGACCAGTCCGGCCTCGTCGTGCAGCGGGCGCAGCACCGGCATGGCGGCCATCGTGGTGCAGTTCGGGTTGGCCACGATGCCCTTCGGGCGGTCCGCGATCGCGTGCGGGTTGACCTCGGCCACCACCAGCGGCACCTGCGGGTCCATCCGGAACGCCGAGGAGTTGTCGATCACCACGGCGCCGGCCTCGGCGACCCGGGGAGCCAGCTCCTTCGCGGTCCCCTTGCCCGCCGAGAAGAGCACGATGTCCAGGCCGCGGTAGTCCGCGGTGGCCGCGTCCTCCACGGTGACCTCGCCGTCGCGCCAGGGCAGCGTGCGCCCGGCCGACCGGGCCGAGGCGAACAGGCGCACCTGCTCCGCCGGGAACTCGCGCTCCGCCAGCACCTGCCGCATGACGCCACCGACCTGGCCGGTGGCTCCCACAATGCCGATCCTCATGCCCGCGAGGCTACCCAGCCGGGCGGTGCGGGTGGGAAACGTTTCCCACCGCGCGGATGCGGGGCGACGGGAATCACAGGCCCGCCGCCCCGCCCGGTCACGTGTGGTCGACCACCTCGCCGAGACCGCTGGCGACCAGCTCGTCCCGGATGACCGCCGCGTCCCCCTCGATCACCATCGTCAGCGACTCCGGGTGCAGATAGGTGGCGGCCGCCGCGGAGACGTCCTCGACCGTCGCCGCGAGCAGTTGCTCCCGCAGCCGCGCGTGGTAGTCGTCCGGCAGGTCGTGCACGACCAGCGTGGTCAGGGCCGCGGCGATGGCCCGCGGGCTCTGCAACTCGACCGAGAGCTGCCCGGCCCGCCAGGAACGCGCCACCTCCAGCTCGTCCTCGGTGACACCGGTGAGCTGGGTACGCGAGATCTCGCCCACCGACTCGACGAGCGCCGGGGCGGTCACCGCGGTCTGCACGCCGGAGCTGACCGCGAACCGGCCGAACCGCCGGGACGAGGCGAAGTCGCCGCGGATCCCGTACGTGTAGCCGCGTACCTCCCGGATCAGGTGGTTGAGCCGGGACGTGAACGCGCCGCCGAGCACGGTGCCGGCGAGCGTCATCGGCACGTGGTCGGGGTGGGCGCGATGCGGGGACGGGTGGCCGAGCCGCAGCGTGGACTGCACCGAGCCGGGCCGGTCGACCAGGATGACCCGGCGCTGCCCGGCCAGCGGCACGTCGATCGGGCCGCCGCGTTCCACCGGGCCGCCGCCGGCGCCGGCGAACGCCGTCGCGGCGAGCGCGTCCAGGTCGATCCGCTCCAGGTCGCCGGCGACGACGAGCGTGCCGGGGCGGATGAACCACTCCGAGTGGAAGACGGTGACGTCGTCCACCTCCAGCGCGGCCACGCTGTCCGGGTCGCCGTAGAGCGGGCGGCCCCACCGGTGCTCCGCGCCGAACAGCTCGGCCCGGAGCACCGCGTCGGCACGCGGGCCGGGGTTGGCCCAGTCCATCCGCAGCGCGGTCGCCTCGTCGTCGCGTACGCGCAGTACGTCGGCCGGGTCGAGCCGGGGCGTACGGACCGCCTCGGCCAGCAGCTCCACCGCGGCGGTCAGCCGGTCCACCGGCACCTGCACGCTCACCTGGAACGAGTCCCAGTCGAGCCCGGTCGCCAGCTCGGTGCCGAGCGCCTCGATGGCCAGCGCGTACGCGGTGGCGTCCCGCTGCGCGGTGCCCTCCTCCAGCGCCTTGGCCAGCACCGCGCCGAGGCCCTCCTTGCCGACCGGCTCCCGGCCCGCGCCGCCGTCGAGCAGCAGCAACGCGACGGCGAGGTTCTGCCCGGGCAGGTGCGCGGCGACCACCTGACCGCCGGCCACCGTCCGCCGGACCACCTGCGGGAACCGGTAGGCGCGGGCGGCGCCGGGGCCGGGACGGGTGGCGATCAGCGACATCAGTTCTCCTCGGGCAGGTAGGTCAGGATCACCCGGTCGGCGGCGCCGAGCAGCTCGGCGGCCTGCTCGGCGATCTGCTCCGCGGTCACCGCGAGCCAGGCCGGCAGCCGGTCGGCCGCGCGGGCCGGGTCGCCGAACTGGGTGGCGTAGCGGCCGAGCGTGTCCGCCCGACCGTCGACGGTGGACATCTGCCGCCACCACATGGTGCTCAGCAGCGCCTTGGCGCGGTCCAGCTCGGCGGCGGTCACCGGCACGGTGGCCAGCTCGTCGACCACCTCGGCGAGCCCGTCGCGCAGCCGCTCGGCGCTCACCCCGGGACGGGCCGTGGCGGTGGCGATCAGCGGGGCGGGCGCGTGCGCGAGGTCCACCCCGTACGCGCCGACCAGGTCCGGCTGGGCGATCCGCTCACCGTCGGCGAGCCGCTGGTAGAGGCGGCTGCCCCGGCCGCTGCCGAGCACGGTGCCCAGCACCGTGGTCACGTCGTACCCCTGGGTGCCGAACGGGTGGGTGCGGTGCGCGACGTAGACGCGGGGGGCGGGCACGTCGGCGGTGACTGTCTCCACCGCCGGGCGGCCGGTGGCCGGCACGGTGCGGCCGTCCGGCGCGGCCGGGATGTCGGCGCGCGCGGTGAGACCGCCGAAGTACTTGTCGGCGAGCGCGAACACCTCCGCCGCCTCTGTGTCGCCGACCACTGTGAGGACCGCGTTGTTCGGCGCGTAGTACGTGCTGTGGAACTCCTGGAAGGTGGCCAGGTCGGCGGCGTTCAGGTCGGCCATCGACCCGATCGTCGCGTGGTGGTACGGGTGGCCCGGCGGGTAGAGCAGCGGCAGCAGCCGCAGCCACGCGTCGCCGTACGGCACGTTCTCGTAGCGCTGACGGCGCTCGTTCTTCACCACGTCACGCTGGTTGTCCAGCGTCTCCTGGGTCAGCGCCGGCACCAGCCCGCCCATCCGGTCGGCCTCCAGCCAGAGCGCCAGTTCCAGATGCTCGGCCGGGACCGTCTCGAAGTAGTTGGTCCGGTCCGGGTTGGTGGTCGCGTTGAGCGAGCCGCCCGCGCCCTGGATCAGCTTCATGTGCTCGGTCTTCGCCACGTTCACCGAGCCCTCGAACATGAGGTGCTCGAAGAGGTGGGCGAAGCCGGTCTGTCCCGCCGGTTCGTGGCGTGAGCCCACGTCGTACCAGAGGTTGACCGCCACGGCCGGGGCGGTGCGGTCCTCGCTCACCACCACACGCAGGCCGTTGTCCAGTCGGGTCGTCTCGATCGGCCAGGGGAAACCGCTGTCGGGCATGAGACGACGCTATCCGATCTCGGAGGCGGAAAGGTGACACGCGCGCCGGAGCATCGTCGGTGCGCGCCGGGGTACCCGTGCGGGCATGGCCGCCACCACACCCTCCGCCGCCGAGCGCGCCGCCGCCGCGCTGGCCCGGCTCCGGCACGCCCGGCTGCTGCATCCGGCCGGGCGCACGTTCGCCGGCGAGACCCGGATCTGGGGTACGCCGGGACCGCCGACCGGGGTGCCGCTGCTCGACCTGCCGGGCCGGTGGCCGGCCACGATCCGCCTGTCCAAGGGCGTGCCGACGCCGGGTGGCTGGCCGGACGTGCTGGGCGTGGCGGTACGGCTGCACCGCGATCCGGAGCCGCCGGTGGACCTGCTGTGGAGTTCCAGCGCCGCCGCGCCGGTGCTGCGGAACCTGCCGCTGCCCCGGCGGCGCTTCACCGGGACGTACACGTCGATCATGCCGTTCCGGGCCGGCGGGCGGCGGCTGTTCCTGGCCGTGCTGGCCGACCCGGAGTCACCCGACCTGGGTCGCGGCCTGGCCGAGGCCGGCGCGGCGGTGGCCGGCGACGAGCCCCGGCTGGTGCTGGCGGTCGCCTCGGCGGTGGGCCGGTGGCGGCCGTTCGGCGAGGTACGCCTCGACGACGAGCGCGGCGCCGCCGAGGACGCCGCGCTCGCGTTCGATCCGATCGGCAACGTGCCGCCGGGGTTGCGTCTGGCCGGCCCGCTGGCCCGGCTGCGGGACGACAGTTACCGGGGTTCCCGCCGGGCCCGGGGTGCCGGGCTCAGTCGGGCGGCTCGACGGGGGTGACGGTCTGCTCGGACGTGCGGTGCTCCAGCACCGTGTCGGGGGCGGCGTTCTGGTCCGCCTCGCGGATGTCGGACTCGGTGAGGATCGCGTCGGCCTGCGCCTCCGCGTCGTCGCTGCCGGCCGCCGCCTCCTCCGGCAGCAGATGCGCTCGGGACTCGATCCGTTCCTGGTCGCTCGGGTCGTGGCTCGTGGTCATGCCGATCACATACCCCGCGTTCCGCACTTCGGAACGACAGCGGGCTTTCCGCCGCGCGTCGGGTACGCTGGCCGACGTGACGCGGTCGTATCGATGGTTTAGGCAGCCGGCTGGAGGAGCCGGTGACTCGACCATGAGCTGACGTCACCACCTCTTCGAGCCGGCGGGCAGGGATCGTTTTCCCTGCCCTTTCGTATGCGAGCAGCCGGCTCGATCCCCCGGACCCGGCACGGGGGCACGGTCGGCGGAAGGAATCCCCACCGTGACCACGTCCCAGGACGCCCATCGGGTCATCGACCAGCGCATCGACCGTGTGGTGCCGCTGACCACCCCGGCCCTGCTGCACCACCACCTGCCGCTCGAGACCCCGCTGGCCGAGGCCGTCGTGGCGGGCCGCCGTGCCGTCGGCCGGGTGCTGGACCGCGACGACGACCGGCTGCTCGTCGTCGTCGGCCCCTGCTCCGTGCACGACCCGGCCGCCGCCCTGGAGTACGCGGGCCGGCTGCGCGAGGCCGCCGCCCGGGTCGCCGACGATTTGCTCGTGGTGATGCGTGTCTACTTCGAGAAGCCGCGCTCGACGGTGGGCTGGAAGGGCCTGATCAACGACCCGGCGCTGGACGGCTCCGGCGACGTGAACACGGGCCTGCGTACCGCGCGGGCGCTCCTGCTCGACGTGCTGCGGCTGGGCCTGCCGGTGGGCTGCGAGTTCCTCGACCCGATCACCCCGCAGTACATCGCGGACACGGTGGCCTGGGGCGCGATCGGCGCGCGGACGGTGGAGAGCCAGGTGCACCGGCAGCTCGCCTCCGGGCTGTCCATGCCGATCGGCATGAAGAACCGCCCGGACGGCAGCATCGCCACCGCCGTGGACGCGATCCGGGCCGCCGGGGTGCCGCACGTCTTCCCCGGCATCGACGTCTCCGGCACCCCGGCGATCATGCACACCCGGGGCAACGCGGACGGGCACCTCGTGCTGCGTGGCGGGGGCGGCCGGCCGAACTACGACGCGGAGTCGGTGGCCGGGGCGCTGGAACTGCTGCGGGCCGCGGGCCTGCCGGAGCGGGTGGTGGTCGACGCCAGCCACGCCAACAGCGGCAAGGACCACCGCAACCAGCCGCTCGTCGCCGCCGACGTGGCCGCGCAGCTCGCCGCCGGCCAGCGCGGGATCGTCGGCATCATGCTGGAGAGCTTCCTGGTGCCGGGCCGGCAGGACCTGGACCCGACCCGGGAGCTGGCGTACGGCCAGTCGGTCACCGACGCCTGCATCGGCTGGGACGCCACCGCCGAGGTCCTCGACCACCTCGCCCAGGCCGTGCGGGCCCGCCGGGCCACGCTCCCGGCACCGGCCTGAGCGGGGTTGGGGCGAGTTTGACCGGTTCGGTGCCGGGTAGGTGGTCGGCGTGACCGATGACGCGCCCGTGACCGAGCAGCCCGACACCAGGCCGCTCGACGACCTGCTCGACGACATCTACCACGGCCAGGAGCGGATCACCCAGGCGGACATCTACCGCCGGGCGGTGGCCGCCGAACTCCCCGCGGAGCTGCTCACCCGGATCGCCGCACTCCCCCAGGGCGAGTACGCGGCGGACGAGGCGGCGGATCTGCTGGGCGGCACGGTCGCCTGAGCCCCCGGAAGACCGAGAGGACGCGAGATGACCGATCGCAACCCCGACCACGAGCACCTGGCGGCGCTCGGCCAGCCCCCGGAGGGCGTCGACACGCTGCCGGAGCCGGACTTCGCCAACGAGCACGAGCGCACCGCTGTGGACCGGGACGTCGTCACCGGGGAGGACGAGGACGAGCGGGAGCCGGAGGCGTCGCGCGGCTGGGCCGGCGAGGACCACGGCACCACCCCCACCTGACCGTGGGAGACACGGAAAGGGGGCCGGCGCTCGCCGGCCCCCTTTCGCGTCCTCGGGTCACGCCTCGTGGCGACCGCCCTCGGCCGCCTGCTGGGCGACCGCGTACCCCATCTGGAGGAAGTCGGAGGCGGCCACCGCGGTCAGCGCGGTGGCGACCAGCCGGGTCAGCCGGGGCGCCAGCACCAGGCCGCCGGTGAGCCCGGTGGCCACCCAGACCGCCAGGCAGAACGGGCAGCTCACCAGCTCGCCGAGCGCGTGCCGGGTCGGGCTGCCCTCGTCGCGGACCTGCTCCATCACCTCGCCGCTGCCGATCGGGTGGTCGTAGCGGGTGAACGGCGCCCGCAGCGGGCTGGTGATCGCGTCCTTGGACAGCAGCCGGCTGAGCTTGTGCGTGGCGATCGAGAGCAGCACCACGTCCGCGGGCGTGGGCCGCTCGGGCACCGGCCGGCCGGTCGCGCGGACCAGGCCGACGAGCGCGGCTGTGACACCGGCGTACGTGCCCATCGCCTTCAGGTAGCCCTCCAGCGGCCGGTGCTCGTGCGGTGCGTACGCCTGGCGCAGGCGCGCCACCTTCTGCTTCAGGCCACTCCCGGTCAACCCGGCCTCCTCGTGCTCGTCGTGCGGGCCGGGCTCAACCGGCGGTCAGGTTGTCGGCCACCTCGCGGTCGAGGTTGGCCAGGATCTCGTCGGCCAGGTCGTGGTCCGGCCCGGCCAGGTCCAGCCGCACCCGGGCACCGCCCGCGCCGGCCGGCTCCACGTCGATCTCGGCGGACCAGTCCGCGGCACTCCACCGGGCCCGCATGTCGTCGGCGTCGACGACCTCGACCCGGCAGGTGCCGGAGCTGCGCAGCCGCTCGGGCAGCCAGGCCGAGGAGCGGTCCGGATCGGTGGCCGTGTTGAACACCACCTCCGGCGGCGCGGACATGCCGCGCTCGGCGTGGCTGGCCATCAGGCGTCCCGCAGCCGGCTCGGGTCGACCTCCCGGCCGGGGTGCCGGGCCAGGTACTCCGTCTCCAGTTCGGCGGTGCGCCGCAGGTGGTTGGCGAGCGCCGAGTCGGTGGCGTGCCGCAGCGTGTCCAGCCGGGTGCGGTGCAGGCTCTGCATCTCCCGGACCAGGTCGTCGTCACCCAGCTCCACCGGGTCCACCCCGAGCTGCTCGCCGTCCGCGTCGACGGTACGGGCGTGGTCGCCGTCCCACTCCGCGACCCGCTGTTCCGGGCTCGCGTCCCGGCGTACCGATTCGGTCATCGTCGCCCCCTCGTCTCGTTCGGGTTGGCACCTGTTCGGATGCCCAGCGGGCGTGTCACCAAACCCCGCCCGGACTACGACGCCGTGTCGGAGACGACCGGCGGCCCCGGTACTCTCGTTGGCATGAATCGGCTCTGGACACCGGCGTGGATCGTCCGCCACGTGGCCATGGTCGTGCTCGTGGCGGGTTGCCTCGGCATGGGCTGGTGGCAGGTCACCCGCGCCGCCGGGGGGAACGCGATCAGCTTCGGTTACGCGATCGAGTGGCCGGTCTTCGCCGGTTTCGTGATCTTCGTCTGGTGGCGTGAGGTCCGCCAGACGCTGCGCGCCGCCGACCCGGCGTCGTCGGCGGACCCGGCGGCGTCGGCCGGTCCCGCGCCGTCGGACCGACCCGCGCCGTCGGACGCTCTCGCGCCGCCGGTGACCGCCGGCACCCCGGCGGTACGCCGGCCGGTGCGCGTCGTGCGGGCGCCTGCCGCCCCGGCCGACGGGGCGGACGACGCCGAGCTGGCCGCGTACAACAGCTACCTATCCTGGTTGAACGCCAATCCGGGCGCCCGGCCCGGCGACTATCCCGGCTGAGGCCGGTGCGGAAGGACGGACGACGGTGGGCGGAGCCTTTACCCGGTACCGCGTGATCGCCTGGATCGTGGGCGTGGCGCTCGTGGTGCTGGTCCTGATCGGCATGCCGCTGAAGTACGGCTTCGACAACCCGAGCGTGGTGGCCGTGGTCGGCGTGGCGCACGGCTGGCTGTACATGCTCTATCTGGCGCTCACGTTCGATCTGTCGCGCCGGGCGAACTGGCCGCTGAAGCGGATGCTGCTGGTGATGCTCGCCGGCACTGTGCCGTTCGTCTCGTTCTACGCCGAGCGGCGGGTGAGCCACTGGGTGGCCGCCGAGACGCGGTCGCGTACGCCGGAGCCGGTCGCGGGCTGACCGCGTCTCACCGGGCCGGCCGCCACGGCTCGGCCGCCGGCGGGTCGGCCCAGCCGCCCAGCCGCGCCGCCTCCCGGGCCCGCCCCAGCGCGCGGGCGACCTGGCCGAACTGCCGCTCGTCGTCGCTGCTGAACAGCAGCACCTCGGTGCCGCGCACCCGTCCCCACAGCTCGTGCGAAGGGGGCCGCACGCGGTCGCCGATCAGCACGAGCAGCAGCGGCACCAGCCCGACCGCGCCGAGCATGAGGTACGCCCCGGCGGTGAGCCGGTGCAGGCCGCCGGTGAAGCCGAGCAGCAGGCCGACCGCGGCGATCATCGCGGCGGACACGGCGACCGCCCGGATCGCGAGCCGGTCGTGCGGCCCGCGGTCGGTCCGGAGCTGGGTGATCTCGGCCACCGGCCAGCTGTTGCGGCCGACGGTGAAACGCTCGGCGGTGACGACGATGCCGGGCCGGGCGTAGAGCAGCCTGGGTGCGGCCGGTCGCGGCGAGCGGGGCGGCTGGGCGGCGGAGCGGTCGGTCTGCACGGCGGCCTCCCGGGAGCAGGGATCCCGTGGTGGGATTTCCCGTCCGGGCTTCATTGTGTTGGCCTCGCGCCACCTGACCTCGGGGTTTCGGCGGTCGCGGGGGGCATCGGCCCGGCCCTGCCCGCCGGAAACAGAGAACGATTTCCGTCTTTGTCGTGACTTTGCCTGGCGTTGCCTGGCGACATCCGCCCAGAACGACGAATCGGGCGAGTCGCCTCATCCACCCACCGGTTCCCCCTCATCACTTTCCGCCACTTTGCCAACTTTCGCCCCTGCTTGAACTCCCGACTACTGCGATCACGGGTTAGGTTGTCCAGGTCGGCCCGGTCGACAGCCGTCCACCCGGACGGCCCCGGGCCGGTGTCGCCAGTCGCGAACGCGCCCGGCGACCGGTGGGAGAGGAGCTTTCCGCTCTTGTCGTCCTTACGGATGCTGCTCCGCTCGCTGGCGGTGGCCGGCCTCTCGGCCGCGTTGCTCGCCCCGGCGCAGGTGGCCCGGGCCGAGCCGACCCCCGCCGAGCTGACGAAGCAGATCGAGAAGTCCTCGACTGAGCTGGAACGAATCGTCGAGTCCTACAACAAGCTCAACGAGGACATCAAGACCAACAAGGCCACCGCGGCCAAGTTGGAGGCCCGGATCGGGCCGCTGCAGGAACAGGCCGAACGCAGCCGCGCCGACGTGGGCGTGCTGGCCGCGACGGCGTACAAGACCGGTGGCATGCGCACCGCGGCGGCCCTGCTGGACCCGGGCGGCCAGGCCACCCTGCCGGAGCGGCTGGGCACGCTCGACCAGCTCACCCGCCAGCGGCAGCGCACCATCAACAGCTTCACCGCCGACCAGAAGCGGCTGATCGACCAGAAGACCGCGCTGGACGTCACGCTCGCCCGGGAGGCGGCGCAGGCCAAGCAGCTCAAGTCCGCGAAGACGCGGATCGAGGCGGACCTGTCCGACCTCTACGAGATGCGGCGCAAGGCGTACGGGCGGGCCACGGAGGCACCCGGCAACCCCAGCTCGGCGGGCAAGCCGCCGGCCGTCTCCGGCGACGCCGGCACGGCGGTGCGGTACGCCTACGGCGCGGTCGGCAAGCCCTACGGCTACGCCCAGGACGGCCCCGGCAGCTACGACTGCTCCGGTCTGACGCTCGCCGCCTGGCGGGCGGCCGGGAAGTCGCTGCCGCACAGCGCGGCGCAGCAGTGGGGGGCCACCACGCGGATCAGCCGCAGCCAGCTGCAACCGGGTGACCTGGTGTTCTACTCCGGGCTCGGGCACGTGGCGCTCTACGTCGGCAACGGCCAGATCATCGACGCGCCCAGCGCCGGACGCAACGTCAGCAAGCGCGGCATGAACATCATGACGATCGCCGGCTACGGCCGGGTCTGAGCACCGCGAAGACGGCGAACGGCCGGCGTCCCCCTGTCGGACGCCGGCCGTTCGCCGTTCATTGTTACCAGGTCAGGCCGCCTGGAGCCCCTCCGCGCGAGCCAGCTCACGCAGCCGGCCGAGAGCCTGGATCTCCAGCTGGCGGATGCGCTCGCGGGACAGCGAGAACCGCGACGCGACCTCGGTCAGCGAGTGCTCCCGCCCGTCCTCAAGGCCGTACCGCGCCCGCATGATGCCGGCGGAACGGTCGTCGAGGTGGTTGAGCAGGCCCTCGATCCGCTGCCGCTCCAGGCCGGTCAGCACGATCTCCTCGGGCGACGGCGCGTCGCTGTCGGCGACCAGGTCACCGAGGTTGGTGTCACCGTCGTCACCCACCGGGGTGTCCAGCGAGACGGTGTCCTGCGACCAGCGGACCAGCTCGTTGACCCGCTCGACGGTCACGCCGAGCGCGGTCGCGATCTGCTCCGGCTCCGGGTCGCTGCCCAGCTCACGGGTGAGCTGCCGGGCCACGTTGCGCATCCGGTTGACGTCCTCGACCAGGTGCACGGGCAGCCGTACGGTCCGCTCCTGCTGGGCGATCGCCCGGCTGATGGCCTGACGGATCCACCAGGTCGCGTAGGTGGAGAACTTGAAGCCCCGCTCGTAGTCGAACTTCTCGACCGCCCGGACCAGGCCGGTGTTGCCCTCCTGGATCAGGTCCAGCATGGGCATCCCGGAGCGCACGTAGCGCCGGGCGATCGACACGACCAGTCGCAGGTTCGCGCGGATGAACAGGTCCTTCGCGCGCTCACCCTCGGCGACCAGCCGCTCCAGGTCCTCCCGGTCGACGCCGTCGGGGATCCGATCCTCGTCGAGCAGGTGCTCGGCGTAGAGGCCCGCCTCGATCGCCTTGGAGAGGTCGACCTCCCGGGCGGCGTCGAGCAGCGGCGTCCGGGAGATCTCGTGCAGGTAGACGCCGACCAGGTCCCGCTCCTCGGCGACCTCGTCGGTACGCATGCCGATGTTCTTGTCCACGATTGCCACGGTCCCCTCGCTCGCGCCGGTTGCCCGGTTCCTTGCCATCCCCACGTTCATCAGCCCTCCCCGTAACCTCCGCTGTGCCCGTAGGTGCTGACACCTACACAACAGATGTGACGCGTCGGGGATTCCATGTCGTGAGTCGAAACTGTCACGAATGCCTGAGTAGTAGCTGAGAGCCCGGTCCATGTTTCCTGTTACCGGCCCGGTTCGGGCGGCTCGCGGGCGCCGTTTTCGGCGCACACCGGAGCTGCGAAATCGCCGTTCGCCCATGGAATGGCACCATTGCCTGTTCCATGAACACAGCGAGCCGCGTCACCGAGTCGTTGCGATCCTGGTCACTGCGAGATACGCGCCTGCGGACCGGTCGGTTCAGCCGTGCTCAAGGATTACCCTCCGCCTCGTTGAACAATCCGTGCGGGAGGAGTCGTCCCCTCCCTGCACGTGATACGCGTCGCACCCGCCTGGCGGATGCGCCGGGCGGGTGGATCGGCGGTACGGGGCCGGCCCGCGGGCGGGCCGGACGGTCAGGAGGCGAGCAGTTCGAGCGCGCCGCGTACCTGGTGGGCGGAGCGGGCCAGCGCGGCCCGGGCGGCCGGCACCTCGGCGCCGGAGACGAGCGCGACGAGCGCGGTCTTGAGGTCGCCGTCGGCCTCCCGCAGGGCGACCCGGCACACCTCCTCGGCGCAGCCGGTGGCCTCCATGAGAATCGAGATCATGCGGCCGCGCAGTTTGGCGTTGGTCGCCACCATGTCGATCATGAGGTTCGAGTAGACCCGGCCCAGACGCACCATCACGGCCGTGGAGAACGTGTTGAGCACCAGCTTCTGCGCCGTGCCGGCCTTCATCCGGGTCGACCCGGTGACCACCTCCGGCCCGGTGTCCACCCCGATGAAGACGTCCACCGACGCGGCGGCCTCGGCCTCCGGATTCGCGCAGAGCAGCACCGTACCGGCCCCCTGCGCCCGGGACGCGGCGAGCGCCCCGAGGACGTACGGGGTGCGCCCGCTGGCCGCCAGGCCCACCACGAGGTCGCCGTGGCGTACGCACTCGGCGGCGTCGGCGGCGCCACCGCGCTCGTCGTCCTCGGCGTCCTCGACGGCCCGCCACATCGCGTCCGGGCCGCCGGCGAGGTGCGAGCAGAACCAGTGCCGCGGCGAGTTGAACGTCGGTGCCAGTTCGGCCGCGTCCAGCACGCCGAGGCGACCGGAGGTGCCGGCCCCGAAGTAGTGCACACGGTGCCCGTCGCGCAGCGCGGCCACGGCCAGGTCGACCGTCTCGGCGATCTCGTCCAGCACCGCGGCGACCGCGGCCGGCACCCGCCGGTCCGCCTCGTTGATCACGGTGAGCACGTCCCGGGTGGACATCAGGTCGAGGTCGACGCTGTGCGGGTTGCGCCGCTCGGTCGGCGCGCCGACGCGCACCACCGGTCGCACCGCCGCCACGCCGTCCCGCTCCACCCGACCCGCCGTCATCCCCGCCTCCGCCCGGGGCCGACCCGGTGCGACTGGACCGCCTCGGCGGTGGCCTCCAGGGCCTTCTTCGTCCGGGCCCGGCTGCGGGCGGCCACACCGACGAAGAGGCAGTCGACCACTGTGAGCTGGGCCAGCCGGCTGGCGGTCGCGCCGGAGCGGTATGTCGTCTCCCGGGCGGCAGTGGTGAGCACGTGGTCCGCGACCTCGGTGATCGGCGAACGCGGGAAGTTGGTCAGCGCCACTGTCGTGGCACCGCGCGCCCGGGCCTGCTCCAGCACCTCGATGACGTCGGACGTGGTGCCGGTGTGCGAGATGCCGACCGCCACGTCGCCGCGGCCCAGCAGGGCGGCGGAGGTGAGCGCGGTGTGCACATCCGGGAAGTAGAACGCGATGCGGCCGATGCGGTGCAGCTTCTGCTGGAAGTCGGAGGCGACGAAGCCGCTGGCGCCCGCGCCGTAGACGTCGATCCGGCCGGCCGCGCCGATCGCCTCGACCACTCGCTCGCAGACCGCCGGGTCGAGCTGCTCGGCGGTCTCCTCCACGGCCCGGGCGTCGTTGAACGCGATCGTGGCGATGATCTGGGCGAGGTCGGCACCCGGCGGGATGTCGCCGCCGACCACCCGCGCGTCCGGCGGCTCGATCCGGCGGGCGGCCTCGGCGGCGAGCCGGATCCGCAGCTGGGGGTAGCCGTCCATGCCGACCGAGCGGCAGAAGCGGATCACTGTCGCCTCGGACGTCTCGGCGGCGGTGGCGAGGTCGGTGATCGTACGCCGGGCCGCGTCCGCCGGATCGGCGACGACCAGCCGGGCCACCCGCTGTTCGGCCGGGGACAGCGAGGGCAGCAGGCCGCTGATGTGGACGATCAGTCCACCGGGCTCGTGACTCGCAGAAATCTTCGAACTCTTCGCCACGGATGAAACTTACTTTCACACGGCGTGAGCGTCAACCATGACACCGCGTATCGGGAAATTTACCGTCTTCCGTGCCCGCCGCCGGGCCAAGGATCCCATTGTCGCAGCCCCGCCGCCTCATCCGCTCCGGTCGAGTCACTCCTGCCGCCCGACGTGCCGGTCCGCCGTCGCGCGGCAGGGCCTGCCTGGTCGGCCTCGACCGGACGGGCCGGACGGCCCACCGGTCCGTCGGCAGGGCGGTTGGCTAGCGTGTGTCCATGACGGAACGCACGGTGCTGGTGACCGGAGGCACGGGTGGGCTCGGCGGCGCGGTCACCGCCGCCTTCCTCGACGCGGGCTGGCGGGTGGTCGTACCCCAGCGGGAGCCCGGGACGGACGACGGCCCGGTCCGGGTCGTGGCCGACCTGCTGACGCCCGAGGGGGCCGCGCGGGCGGTCGAGGCCGCGACCGCCGAACCGGCCGCACCGCTGCGCGCGGTGGTCAACCTCGTCGGCGGGTACGCCGCCGGCGCCCTGGTGCACGAGACCCCGGTCGAGGACTTCGAGCGGATGCTGCGGCTCAACCTGCGCCCGACGTACCTGGTCACCCACGCGGCGCTGCCGCACCTCATGGCGTCCGGCGACGGCGCGGTGGTCTGTGTCTCGGCCCGGGCGGCGGTCACGCCGTTCCCCGGCGCCTCCGGCTACGCCACCGCGAAGGCCGCGGTGCGGGCGTTCGCCGAGACGGTCGCGGTCGAGTACCGGCAGCGCGGCGTGCGGTGCAACACCGTGCTGCCGAGCGTCATCGACACCCCGGCCAACCGCGCCGCCCAGCCCGACGCCGACCACGGGCGCTGGGTGCCGCCGGCCGAGATCGCCGAGGTGATCCGCTTCCTGGCCTCCCCCGAGTCCGCGCCCACCAGCGGCGCGAGCATCCCGGTCTACGGGCGGGCCTGAACCGGCACCGGCCCGTCCCGCCCGGCGCCACCGACCGGGCGGCGCGGGCCGGCCGGAGCCGGGCCGGCCGGAGCCGGGCCGGGACCGGCTGACGGGTCGTCGGGCAGCCACTCGCTCAGGTGCGCCCGGATCCGGCGGGCCACCTTCTCCGGCGGGCCGTTGCCGTCCACCACCACGAAGCTGCCGTACTCCGGCAGGTCCCGGTACGCGGCGGCCGCGGCGGTCAGCCACTCCATGGTCTCGTGGTCGGTGCCGCGCCGCTCGATCCGCCGGTACGCCTCGGCGGGGTCGACGGTGAGCAGGAACGTCACCCGGGGCGCCGGGAAGATCCGGTACCCGGCCCGGGCCAGCCGCTCCCACCGCTGCCCGCCGTGTGCCCGGATGCTGGCGTACTGGCAGGCGGACCACCTGTCCATCACCGCGGTACGCCCGGTCACCAGACAGCTGAGCAGCGCGAGCGCGATGGCCAACCATCGCAGCACCGACTCGACCACGAGCAGGCCGTCGCGCCCGACGAGCCGCTGCGCGTCCGGACGGCCGACCCGCTGGGCGATACGGCCGAGCCAGCGTCGGCCACCGGCGTTGCGGTGGTACGTGGCGGGACGGCCGGCCGCGGTGAGCGCCTGGGCGAGCCGGTGGGCCTGGGTGGTCTTACCTGAGCCGTCGATGCCGATCAGGGCGACGGTGCGCAGTCGGGCCCTGCCCCGCCGCGTCCGCAGTGAGCTGGCCACCCTCCCGAGGTTATCCGACCGATGCTCACACCGGCCCGTATGTCGCTTTCCTGCCCTGGCGGGCCGATCGCGCCGCAACAGGTGTGACCGGAGCGTCCGCCGGGTACGCATCGTGGTCCCACCGCCCAATGACGACGAGGGAGCCGCAGATGGCCGAGCGCGGGGACGAGACCCTGGTGCACACGCTGAAGAAGGTCGCCGCCGTGCTCAAACAGTCCGAGATCCCGTTCGCGCTCGGTGGCAGCTTCGCGGTGTACGCGCACGGCGGTCACTCCAGCGACCACGACGTGGACTTCCTGCTCCGCGAGGTGGACGTCGACCGGGCGCTGGAGGCGCTGGTCGAGGCCGGCTTCACCGCCGAGCGCCCGCCGGAGGACTGGCTGGTCAAGGTCTACGACGAGGACCGGATGGTGGACCTGATCCACCGGCCGGTGGAGACGCCGGTGACCGAGGAGACGTTCGCCGACACGATCGTGCGCCCGGTCGACGCGATCCACATGCCGGTGCTCTCGGCCAGCCAGCTCATGGTGCACAAGCTGCTCAGCTTCTCCCAGCACTACTGCGACTTCGCCCGCGCCCTGCCGCTGGCCCGCTCGCTGCGGGAACAGATCGACTGGGAACGGGTACGGAAGGAGACGCAGCACTCGCCGTACGCGGAGGCGTTCCTGGTGCTGCTCGACCGGCTGGACGTGCTGCCCGGCGGCGCGCCTGGCGGAAGGGAGACCCTGTGACCGGACTGTCCGGCGACATTCCCCCCGACGAGTACGTCGAGGCGGAGATCCAGAGCATGCTGGCCGAGGACCCGACCGTGGCCGAGCAGGGCATCACGGTGGTGCGGCGGGAGAACGGGCTGGTGCTCTACGGCGAGGTGGAGAGCCCGCACCGGCGGGAGGAGATCCTGCGGCGGGTGGCCGAGCGCTTCCCGGGCACCCACGTGACGAGCGACATCGGGGTGATCCGCACGCAGGCGCCCACCCAGGTCGAGGAGTTGCCGTGAGGGAGGTTCGATGGTGATCCGGATCGCCGCCGTGGGCGACGTGCATCTGGACGAGGACGTGGTGGGCCGGTTCCGCCCCGCGCTGGAGGAGTTGCCCGGCTGCGCCGACGTGCTCCTGCTCGCCGGTGACCTGACCCGGCACGGCACCGAGGCCGAGGCGCGGTGCGTGGCCCGGGAGTTCGGCGACCTCGGCGTACCGGTGATCACCGTGCTCGGCAACCACGACCACCAGTGCGACGAGGTGCCGCAGGTGGTGAAGGTGCTGGAGGACGCCGGGATCACGGTGCTGGAGGGCACCGGCGTCGTGGTGGACACCCCCGGCGGACGGCTCGGGGTCGCAGGCGTGAAGGGGTTCGGCGGCGGGTTCGCCGGGCGGTGCGCCAGCGACTTCGGGGAGCCGGAGATGAAGGCGTTCGTGCGGACCACCAGGGAGAGCGCCGACGCGCTGACCGACGCGCTGCTCTCGCTGGACTGCGACGCGCTCGTCGCGCTCACCCACTACTCCCCCGTACCGGACACGCTCGCCGGCGAGCCGCTGGAGATCTACCCGTTCCTCGGCTGCTACCAGCTCGGTCAGGCGATCGACTCCGCACCTACCGCGCTGGCGCTGCACGGGCACGCCCACCACGGCACCGAGCGCGGCACCACACCGGGCGGGGTCCGGGTCCGCAACGTGGCCCACCCGGTGATCAAACAGGCGTACAGCGTCTTCCACCTGGGCGGTGATCAGCTCGACTGAGCGGGAGGTTTCCGGTATCGGGCGCACGGGTATCCAGCCGACATGGAGCTGATTCTCTGGATTCTCGCAGTCGTACTGGTGGTCGCCGGAATTCTCGCCCTGTTCCGCCGGCAGATCCTCTGGGGCATCGTCCTCATCGTCGTCGGCCTGCTGGTCGGCCCGGGTGGCGTCAGCATCTTCAACACGTAACAGCGGTTCTCGTACCCGCCGGGGTCGCCGGGCCCGGGTGTTCCGTCCTGCCGGACCGGAACGTCCGGGCCGGGTGACTCCGGCTTTTCCGCGTCCGGGTCCGGCGGCGCCCGGGCGTTTGCCGGGCCGGTCGAGCGGAAACATCTCGGCCATGGAGATGTCGCAGAGTGTCACCCGGCGCACCGCCGGAGCCCGCCAGTGGTTGGCGTTGCTCGGCTTCGGCGCCGCCACCTTCGCCGCCGCCGCGATCGGCGGGCTGGGTGTCCAGGGCACCTCCGCCGAGTACCAGGGCCTGGAGCAGCCCGCCTGGGCGCCGCCGTCGTGGCTGTTCGGCCCGGTCTGGACCGTGCTCTACGTGCTCATCACGATCGCCGGCTGGCTGGTCTGGCGGCGGGTCGGTTTCGGCCCCGCGCTCTGGGCCTGGGTCGTGCAGCTCGTGCTGAACGCGATCTGGACCCCGCTGTTCTTCGGCGCCGGGGCGTACGGGCTGGCGTTCGCCGAGATCGTGCTGATGTGGCTGGCGATCGGGGTGACGGTGGCCCTGTTCCGGCGCGTCTCCCGGCCGGCCACGCTGCTGATGCTGCCGTACTGGGCCTGGGTGACGTTCGCGTCCGCGCTGAACTTCGCGGTGTGGCGGCTGAACTCCTGACCGGTACGGGCGCGGGAGCCGCTCGCCCCCGCGCCCGCCGGGTTCAGCAGCGGGGTACGCCCGGGATGTAGCCGTCGTACCCGGTGTAGACGTACGCGTCGGAGATGAACCGGCCGGAGCCGATCCGGTCCCAGATCGAGCTGGTGCCGTACGTGCCGGTGACGCTGGTGCCGCTGGTCTGGCACTGGATGGTCACCTTCGCCCCGTCGGCCACCGTGCCGACCGAGCTGTAGCCGGTGCCGGGGCCGGAGCGGACCGTCAGCGGGGAGCCGGCCGTGTTGACGGTGCCCTCGCCGGTGTTCGTCCCGCCGCAGCCGTTGTCACTGGTGTAGGTCTTGGTGCCCCAGTAGAGCGCCTGGACGCCGTTGAACTTGATCTTCACAGAGCTGCCGTTGAGACGCTGCTCGTAGTGCAGGTGCGGGCCGGTGGAGCCGCCGGTCGTGCCGACGTACCCGATCACCCGGCCGTAGCCGACGGTCTGCCCGACGGAGACGTTGAAGGCGTTCAGGTGGGCGTAGTAGGTGGTGTGACCGCCGCCGTGGTTGATCCGGACGTACTTGCCGTAGCTGGTGTCGCCGAGGTTGGTCACCACGTCGACAGTGCCGGGTGCGCTGGCGACCACCGGGTCGCCCAGGTCGTCGGTGCGGTTGAAGTCGATCGCGTTGGCCGGGCTGTGGTTGGTCCGGGTCTGACCGGACCAGGACTGGTTGCACGGGAACGGGACCTTGAACGTCGGGGCGGCCATCGCCGGCGCGGCCGGTACGAGGGTCGCCGCCAGGACCGCGGCGCTCGCCCCGAGGGCGAGCCATCGCTTACGCATCCACTGCCTCCAATGTTGAAAGTCTTCAATGTGATGCGGACATCCTGACAGAAAGTTCCGTTCCCGGGAAGATTCGTGGGAGCGCACCCATCACCGGTGGTCAGGGTTTCGGGATTGTTACCGGGCCGTGTCCGGCCAGGGGTGGACCCGGCACGATGCAAGCGCTTACATGTGAGGACGACCATCGGACCGGCGCGGGTTCGATCCCCCCACGCGCCGGCAAGGAAGGAGATCGGCATGGCGTTTGCCAGATCGCGCCAGGCGCTCGCGGTCGCCGGCGTCCTGGGGCTGGCGCTCGGCGTCGCCGCCTGCGGCACCGGCAACGACAAGAAGAGCAGCAACGCGGGCTCGGCCGAGTGCGGCGCATATGAGAAGTACGACGGTCACGACGGCAAGAAGGTGACCATCTACTCCTCGATCCGTGACATCGAGGACGAGCGCCTCCAGCAGTCCTGGAAGGAGTTCGAGGACTGCACCGGCATCGAGATCGACCACGAGGGCTCCGGCGAGTTCGAGGCGCAGCTGCCGGTGCGGGTGGACGGCGGCAACGCCCCCGACCTCGCCTTCATCCCGCAGCCGGGTCTGCTGAAGCGGTTCGTCGACTCGGGCAAGCTCAAGCCGGTCGGCGCCGACACCAAGGCGATGGCCGAGCAGAACTACTCCGCCGACTGGCTGAAGTACAGCACCGTCAACGGCCAGCTCTACGGCGCCCCGCTCGGCTCGAACGTGAAGTCCTTCGTGTGGTACTCGCCGAAGACCTTCAAGGAGAAGGGCTGGACGGTCCCCACCACGTGGGACGACATGATCAAGCTCTCCGACCAGATCGCGGCCAGCGGCACCAAGCCGTGGTGCGCCGGCATCGAGTCCGGTGACGCCACCGGCTGGCCGGCCACCGACTGGATCGAGGACGTGCTGCTGCGTACCGGCGGCCCGGACGTCTACGACAAGTGGACCACCCACGAGATCCCGTTCAACGACCCGCAGGTGGCTGACGCCCTCAACCGGGCCGGCAGCATCCTGAAGAACGAGAAGTACGTCAACGGCGGCTTCGGCGGCGTGAAGAGCATCGCCACCACCTCCTTCCAGGAGGGCGGCACGCCCATCACCGCCGGCAAGTGCGCGCTGCACCGCCAGGCGTCCTTCTACGCCAACCAGTGGCCCGAGGGCACCAAGGTGGCCGAGGACGGCGACGTCTTCGCGTTCTACTTCCCGGCCATCGACCCGTCGAAGGGCAAGCCGGTGCTGGGCGGCGGCGAGTTCGTCGCGGCCTTCGCCGACCGTCCCGAGGTCCAGGCGGTGCAGACCTACCTGGCCTCCGGCGAGTACGCCAACAGCCGCGCCAAGATCGGTGACTGGGTCTCCGCGAACAAGAAGCTGGACCTGAACAACGTCCCGAACCCGGTGGACAAGCTCTCCGTGGGCATCCTCCAGGACGAGAAGACGGTCTTCCGCTTCGACGGCTCGGACCTGATGCCGGCCGCGGTCGGCGCCGGCACCTTCTGGAAGGGCATGGTGGCCTGGATCAACGGCAAGGACACCACCGCCGTCCTGAACGACATCGAGGGCAGCTGGAAGTGATCTAGCAGGTGGCCCGGTCCGCGGACGCGGACCGGGCCACCTCTGCTAGCCGAACCCTTGAGGGAGGGTCGATGGAGTTCGACTTCGCGGCGGAGCAGCCGAAGTTCCTCATGCTCATGTACGGGCTGATCGCCTTCGTCGCGGTGGTGGGCGGGCTGCTCCTGCTTCTCGACGTGGTGCCGTCGTTCTTCGCCCGGCGCCGGGAGGCGCAGCTGGTCGCGGCCTCCGCGAGCGGCGCGCCGCTGCCCCGCCGGCGCAAGCAGCGCGAGGGCACGTTAGCGTTCTTCTTCCTGTTGCCGACGCTGCTGCTGCTCGCCGTCGGGCTGGTGGTCCCCGCCATCCGCACCACGCTGCTCTCCTTCATGGACTCCGGCAGCAACAACTGGGTGGGCCTGGACAACTACCGCTGGATGTTCGCCGAGGACTCGATCGTCCGGGTCCTGATCAACACGCTGATCTGGGTGCTCCTGGTGCCGCTGGTGGCCACCGGGTTCGGCCTGATCTACGCGGTCCTGGTGGACAAGGCCCGGTTCGAGGCCGTGGCCAAGTCCCTGATCTTCCTGCCGATGGCGATCTCGTTCGTCGGCGCCTCCATCATCTGGAAGTTCGTCTACGCCTACCGGGGCGAGGGCGACCAGATCGGCCTGCTCAACCAGATCGTGGTGAGCCTGGGCGGCGAGCCGAAGCAGTGGCTGCTGGACTCGCCGCTGAACACGTTCCTGCTCATCGTGATCATGGTGTGGATCCAGGCCGGTTTCGCGATGGTGGTGCTCTCCGCCGCGATCAAGGCCATCCCGGCCGACATCGTCGAGGCGGCCCGGCTGGACGGCACCACCCCGTGGCAGATGTTCTGGCGGATCACCATGCCGAGCATCCGGCCGGCGCTGATCGTCGTGGTGGTGACGCTGTCCATCGCGACGCTCAAGGTCTTCGACATCGTCCGGACCGCCACGAACGGCAACTACGACACGAACGTGATCGCGACCGAGATGTACAACCAGGCGTTCCGCTACCAGGAGAACGGTCAGGGCTCGGCGCTGGCGGTGTTCCTGTTCGTCCTGGTGATCCCGATCGTGATCTACCAGATCCGCAACCTGCGCAAGCAGCGGGAGGGCTGAGATGACCACCGCCACGCCCACCGTCGGAGTCGGCGCCCAGGCCACCGAGCCGACCACCCGGGGCGCCCGGGTGCGCAAGCGCCTGAACAGCCGTACCGCCACGCTCGTGTCGATCGTGATCGCGGTGCTCTGGACGATCCCGACCTTCGGCCTGTTCATCTCCTCGATCCGGCCGGAGAACGAGATCAAGACCACCGGGTGGTGGACGTTCTTCAGCAACCCGCAGATCACGCTGGAGAACTACCAGGAGGTGCTGTTCAGCCGCGGCTCGTCCGGGCAGCTGGCCAGCTACTTCATCAACTCGCTGGCGATCACCATCCCCTCGGTGCTCTTCCCGCTGGCCTTCGCGTCGCTCGCCGCGTACGCGCTGGCGTGGATGAACTTCAAGGGGCGGGACTGGGTCTACATCGGGATCTTCGCGCTGCAGATCGTGCCGTTGCAGATGGCCCTTGTGCCGCTGCTGCGGTTCTTCTCCACCGGCGTCACCATCGCCGGGGTGCAGATCCTGCCCGCGTGGGACCTGGTCGACGAGCAGAAGTTCGCCCAGGTGTGGTTCGCGCACACCTGCTTCGCACTTCCGTTCGCCGTGTTCCTGCTGCACAACTTCATCTCGCAGCTCCCCGGCGACCTGATGGAGGCGGCCCGGGTCGACGGGGCCACCCACCCGAAGATCTTCCGCACCATCGTGCTGCCGCTGATCACGCCCGCGCTGGCGGCGTTCGGCATCTTCCAGTTCCTCTGGGTCTGGAACGACCTGCTGGTCGCGCTGATCTTCGCCGGCGGCGGCGACGAGACCGCCCCGATGACAGTCCGGCTCGCGGAGCTGGCCGGCACCCGCGGCAACGAGTGGCAGCGGCTGACGGCCGGCGCGTTCGTGTCGATCGTCGTACCGCTGATCGTGTTCCTGTCCCTCCAGCGCTTCTTCGTGCGAGGTCTGCTCGCCGGCAGCGTCAAGGGTTGATCCGGCGCCCCGCCGCCGGCACGGCCGGCGGCGGGGTCCGGGTCACAGCGGGGAGCTCACGATGACCAGGATTGACGACGTCGCCCGTCTGGCCGGGGTCTCCACGGCCACCGTCTCCCGGGCGCTGCGGGGCCTGCCGACGGTCTCGGCCGCGACCCGCCGCCGGGTGCTCGCCGCCGCCGAGCAGCTCCAGTACGCGGTGTCGCCCAGCGCGAGCCGCCTGGCCGGCGGCCGGACCGGCACCGTGGCGGTGGTGGTGCCCCGGATCACCAGATGGTTCTTCGGCACCGTGGTCGAGGCGGTCGAGGAATTCCTCCAGGACAGCGGCTACGACCTGCTGCTCTACAACCTCGGCGGCCGGGAGCAGACCCGGCAGCGGGTGCTGCGCACGGCGAGCCTGCACAAGCGGGTGGACGCGATCATCCTGGTCGCGACCCCGCTGCGCGCGGCCGACGTGCACGCGCTGACGAAGCTGGACCTGCCGGGCGTGACGATCAGCTCCGGCAGCGAGGTGCCCGGGTGGCCCTGCGTCCGGATCGACGACGTGGCCGCTGCCCGGACCGCCACCCGCCACCTGCTCGACCTCGGCCACACCCGGATCGCGCACATCTCCGGCGACCCGGACGACGAACTGGCCTTCACCACCCACCTGGACCGGCGGCGCGGCTACCAGGAGGCGTTGCGGGCCGCCGGGCTGCGGCCCGACCCGAGCCTCGACGTCGAGTCGCGCTTCACCATCGACGGGGGCACCCGGGCCACCACCGAGCTGCTGGCCCGGGGCGAGCCGCCGACGGCCATCTTCGCCGCCTGCGACGAGATGGCGATGGGCGCGATCACCGCGCTGCGCGACGCCGGGCTGCGGGTGCCGGAGGACGTGAGCGTGATGGGCATCGACGACCACGACCTGGCCGGCGTGCTCGGGCTCTCGACGATCGCCCAGCCGGCCGCCGAGCAGGGGCTGCTCGCCGCCCGCATCCTGCTCGACCCGCTCGGCGTACGGGCCGCCGAGCCGTACCCGGGCCTGGTGCCCGCCCCGCGCGGCGCCGACACCGACGGCGGGACACCGCCCCCGGTGATCCTGCCCACTCGCCTGGTGGTGCGCGAATCGACAGCGCCGCCCCGGGCACACTGAAGAACTCGCTCGTCCCGCACCACCCAGACAGGAGTAAGGCGCTGAACACCGACGCGACGCAGCAGGCCCCGGGCACCGGCTGGTGGACCGAGGCGGT
This sequence comes from Micromonospora sp. CNZ297, assembly GCF_007827625.1. NCBI lineage: Bacteria > Bacillati > Actinomycetota > Actinomycetes > Micromonosporales > Micromonosporaceae > Micromonospora > Micromonospora sp. CNZ297. Next base: position 94,474 of record NZ_VISU01000002.1, read on the forward strand.
CATCTACCAGGTCTACCCGCGCTCGTTCGCCGACTCCGACGGCGACGGGATCGGCGACCTGCCGGGCATCACGTCCCGGCTCGACCACCTCGCCGAGCTGGGAGTCGACGCGCTCTGGCTGTCCCCCTTCTACCCGTCCCCGCAGGCCGACGCCGGGTACGACGTGTCCGACTACCGCGACGTCGACCCGCTGTTCGGCACGCTCGCCGACGCCGACAAGCTGATCGCCGAGGCGAAGGCCCGCGGGCTGCGGGTGATCGTCGACCTGGTGCCCAACCACACGTCCTCCGCGCACCGCTGGTTCGAAGCGGCAGTCGCCGCCGCGCCGGGCAGCCCGGAACGGCAGCGCTACGTCATCCGCGACGGCAGGGGCCCGGACGGCGCCGAGGCGCCGAACGACTGGGTGAGCGTGTTCGGCGGCCCCGCCTGGACCCGGCTGCCCGACGGGCAGTGGTACCTGCACCTGTTCGACTCCGGCCAGCCCGACCTCAACTGGGACAACCCGGAGGTGCGCGAGGAGTTCCTCGACGTGCTGCGCTTCTGGCTGGACCGGGGCGTGGACGGCTTCCGGGTGGACGTGGCGCACGGCCTGATCAAGCAGGCGGACCTGGCCGACTGGCAGGAGCCGCAGGAGATCCTCTCCGGCAGCGAGGTGGACAAGCCGCGCCCGCCGATGTGGGACCAGGACGGCGTGCACGAGATCTACCGGGAGTGGCGGCGGGTGCTCGACTCGTACCCCGGTGAGCGGATCCTGGTCGCCGAGGCGTGGGTGGAGCCGGCCGAGCGCCTGGCCCGGTACGTGCGCCCCGACGAGATGCACCAGGCCTTCAACTTCGAGTACCTGCTGGCCGCGTGGACCGCGCCGGCCCAGTACGCGGTGATCACCCGCTCGCTGGAGGCCACCGACTCCGTCGGCGCGCCCACCACCTGGGTGCTGTCCAACCACGACGTGGTGCGGCACGCCTCCCGGCTCGGGCTCGGCACCGCCGGCGGCCGGGCCAACGGCGTCGGCGTGGACGACCCGCAGCCGGACGCCGCGCTGGGCCTGCGCCGGGCCCGGGCGGCCAGCCTGCTGATGCTCGCGCTGCCCGGCTCCGCCTACCTCTACCAGGGTGAGGAACTGGGGCTGCCGGAGCACACCACGCTGCCCGACGAGGCCCGCCAGGACCCGACCTGGAAGCGCAGCGGGCACACCGAGCGCGGCCGGGACGGCTGCCGGGTGCCGATCCCGTGGGAGGCCGACGCCCCGTCGTACGGCTTCGGGCCGACTGACGCGAGCTGGCTGCCCCAGCCGTCGACGTGGGCCGAGTACGCGCTGGACCGGCAGCGCGGCGTGCCCGGCTCGACGTACGAGCTGTACCGGACCGCGCTGCGGCTGCGCCGCGAGCACGCGCTGGCCCGGGGCCCGCTGCGGTTCCTGACCTCCGGCGACGAGGTGCTCACGTTCACCAACGGCGACCTCACCGTGCTGACCAACTTCGGTGCCGACCCGGCGCCGTTGCCGGCCGGCGCGCAGGTGCTGGTGTCGAGCGCGCCGCTGGACACCGCCGCGGTCCCCACGGACGTCACGGTCTGGTTCCGGGTGTAAGGAAGGGCCCCTTCTTAACGCCTCCGGTAGAGCAGGGGCCCCTTCTTAACACGCACCGTTAAGAAGGGGCCCCTCCTTCCTCCAGGCGCTCGGCGCGGGCGTGCAGCAGGTCGTGCACCTGCGCGATGTCCCGCGGCGACGTACGCGCGGCCAGCCAGTACATGATCCCGGTCGGGATGAAGAAGAGCTGGAACGCGGCCAGCCCGACCGCGTAGTTCAGCGGCGGCGGGAAGGCCGCCCGCAGCCCTGCGAACGCCACGCCGACCAGCCCGTTGCCCGCCGCCCGGCCGACGCCGTTGACCAGGTTGCCCAGGCTGTAGACGGTGCCCCGGTGCTCGGGCGGGTTGACGTCGGCGATCAGGGCGAACCAGTTCGGCGAGTTCGCCGACGTCAGCGCCAGCGCCACCACGGCGGTGAGCAGGCTCAGCCCCACCGACGGCTCGGTCAGCACGCTGGACAGCACGGCCGTCACCACCGCGCCGGAACCGGCGCCGTCGGGCACGTCGATGCGGATCGGCACGAAGAACAGGACCAGGTAGAACGGCAGCGCCGCGAGGATGCCGACGGCCGCGACCATGGCCCGGCCGCTGGGCGTACGCCGTTGCAGCGCGTCACCCACCAGACCGCCCACGATGGACAGCACGCCGCCGAGCTGGAACAGGGTGGCGAAGACGCTGCCCACCACCACGGCCGTGGCGGGTGAGTAGCCCTGCGCCTCGGCCCGCTGGCTGAACAGCACCGGCAGCCATACCAGCGAGCCGAACGCGGCCTGGGCGGTCAGCCCCTGCATGATCAGCCAGCGGTTGGTCCGGCGGGCCAGGATCCGGGGCAGGTCGGCACGGCTGATCCGGTAGTCGTACTCGTTCCCGGCGTCGATCGCCCCGGCCAGCTCCGGTTCGCTCTGCCCGCGCCGGATGTCGTAGGTGAACAGGTACGCCATTGTGGCGGCCAGGCCCACGCCGGTCAGCAGCAGGAACGGCCGCCGCCAGTCGGTCGCGCCGAGCACGCCGCCGAGCAGCGTCCCGGCCAGCGTGCCGACGCCCTGGGACAGCCCCCAGAAGCTCATCACCAGGCCCCGGCGGCGCGGTGAGATCAGGTCCGTGACCACCGAGAAGCCGACCGAGCCCACCGCGCCGAGCCCGACCGCGCCGACGAACTGCGCGGCCAGGAACGTCGCGTACCCCCCGGCGAGCGCGCTGCCGGCGGTGCCGGCGGCCCAGAGCAGCGTGCCGACCATGAGCAGCGGCTTGCGGTTGGTGCGATCCCCCACGTACGCCCAGGCCACCGCCGCCACCGCGCTGACCAGGAAGCTGACGGCGGTGACCAGGCCGAGCATCCGCTGGGGTACGTCGAGGGCGGTGGAGATCGGCCCGTACAGCGGAGGCACCAGGCCGATCGCCACGTTGTCCAGCGAGGCGAGCACCACGAAGACCACGACGCTGTAGAACCGGTGTGCCGTGTTCCCGCGCCGGGAGATCCTCGTGCCCTTCATGCAGGGCAGCCAATCAGGTGCGGGCCGGATCCGGGACACCGCCCCCGGCCGGCGCGCGTGTTAAGAAGGGGCCCCTCCTCTACCGCAGGCGTTAAGAAGGGGCCCTTCCTTACCCCCGGGCGTGGGCGTAGCGCTCGCGGATGGCGGGGACCGCCTCGCCGGTGTACTCCTCGGTGTCGCCGATCGACCAGGCGGGCGGGGTGTCGCCGCCGAGCGCCACCCAGGCGGCCTGCCGGGCCGCGCCGTCGGCCACGTACTCGCCCGGCGGCGGCACCACCACCGGGCGGCCGAAGACCTGCGGCGCGATCCGGCGCACCGCCGCGGACCGGGCGCCGCCGCCGACCAGGATGATCCGGTCGGCGCGGGCACCCTGTGCGATGAGCGCGTCCAGGCCGTCGGCCAGCCCGCAGAGCATGCCCTCCACCGCGGCCCGGGCCAGGTGCGCCGGGGTCGAGGTGCGCAGCGTCAGGCCCCTCAGCTCGCCGGTGGCGTGTGGCCGGTCCGGCGTCCGCTCCCCTTCCAGGTACGGCACGAGCACCAGCCCGTCCGCGCCGGGCGGGGCGGACAGGGCCAGCTCGCCGAGCCGGTCGAGGTCGACGCCGAGCAGCGTCGCGGCGGCGTCCAGCACCCGGGCGGCGTTGAGCGTGCACACGAGCGGCAGGAACCGGCCGGTGGCGTCGGCGAACCCGGCCACCGCGCCGGTGGAGTCGGCGGCCGGCGTGTCCGCCACCGCGAAGACGGTGCCGGAGGTGCCGATCGAGACGACCACGTCGCCCGGACCGGCCCCGGCGCCGAGCGCCGCGGCGGCGTTGTCCCCGGTGCCCGGCCCGAGGAGCACCGGGCCTCCGGACGGACCGGCCGCGCCGGACGCCGCGCCGCCGCCGAGCACCGCCGGGTCGAGGTGCCCGGCCACCTCGGCGGGGCCGAGCACGACCGGCACCTTCGGGCGCCGGCCGAAAGCCCGCTCCAGCAGGTCCAGCCGGTACTCGCCGGTACGCGGCGACCAGTAGCCGGTGCCGCTGGCGTCGCCCCGGTCGGTACGCAGCGCGTCCAGCCCGGGCGCGCCTGCGAGCCGCCAGGTGAGCCAGTCGTGCGGCAGGCAGACGGCGGCGACCCGGTCGGCGTTGTCCGGCTCGTGCCGGGCCAGCCAGCGCAGCTTCGTCGCGGTGAAGCTGGCCACCGGCACCGCGCCGGTCGCCTCGGCCCAGAACCGGCGGCCGGTCTCCCCGCCGCCGGCCTCCTCGACCAGTTCCCGGGCCGCGTCGGCGGAGCGGGTGTCGTTCCACAGCAGCGCCGGGCGGACCACCTCACCGGAGGTGTCCAGGCAGACCATGCCGTGCTGCTGGCCGCCGACCGAGACGGCGGCCACGTCGCCCAGGCCACCGGCCTCGGCGACCGCCGCCCGCAGGGCCTCCCACCAGGCGTACGGGTCGACCTCGGTGCCGGGCGGGTGCGGCGCGCGGCCCTGCCGGACCAGCGCGCCGGTCTCCGCGTCCCGGACGACCACCTTGCAGGACTGGGTCGACGAGTCGACCCCCGCGACGAGCGGCATGGCGGGCCGCCTCAGCGCGCGCCGAGCACGTGCTCGACGGCGAGCTGGTTGAGCCGGACGAAGCCGAAGCCCTTCGCCCCGGCGGCCTCCGGGTCGAACTCCTCGAACGCGGTCCGGTCGGCCAGCAGCTCGCGGTAGCCCTCACCGGGGTTGAGCGTCGGGGTGGCCAGCTCGGCCACCCGGGCGGCGGCGAGCGCCTCGACCACCTCCGGGTCGGCGCGGAACGCCGCGGCCCGCTCCTTGAGCAGCAGGTACGTCCGCATGTTCGCCTCGGCGGAGGCCCACACGCCGGTCATGTCCTCGGTGCGGGACGGCTTGTAGTCGAAGTGGCGCGGGCCGTCGTAGGCCGGGCCGCCGTTCGGGCCGCCGTGCTCCAGCAGGTCGACCAGGGCGAACGCGTTGAGCAGGTCGCCGTGGCCGAAGACCAGGTCCTGGTCGTACTTGATGCCGCGCTGGCCGTTGAGGTCGATGTGGAACAGCTTGCCCTGCCAGAGCGCCTGGGCGATGCCGTGGGCGAAGTTCAGCCCGGCCATCTGCTCGTGCCCGACCTCCGGGTTGAGCCCGACCATCTCCGGGCGGGCCAGCGTGGAGATGAAGCCGAGCGCGTGGCCGACCGTGGGCAGCAGGATGTCGCCGCGCGGCTCGTTCGGCTTGGGCTCCAGGGCGAAGCGCAGGTCGTAGCCGTTGTCGACGACGTACTCGCAGAGCAGGTCGACGGCTTCGCGGTAGCGGTCCAGCGCGGCCTGGACGTCCTTCGCCACGTCGTACTCGGCGCCCTCCCGGCCGCCCCACATGACGAACGTCTTCGCGCCCATCTCGGCGGCCAGGTCGATGTTGCGCAGCACCTTGCGCAGCGCGTACCGGCGCACGTCGCGGTCGTTGCTGGTGAAGCCGCCGTCCTTGAACACCGGGTGGTTGAACAGGTTGGTGGTGACCATCGGCACGACCAGGCCGGTCTCGTCGAGGGCCTTGCGGAAGCGGCTCAGCCGGGCATCGCGGGTGGCGGCGTCCGCGCCGAACGGGACCAGGTCGTCGTCGTGGAAGGTGATGCCGTACGCGCCCAGCTCGGCGAGCCGGTGCACCGCCTCGACGGCGTCCAGCTCCGGTCGGGTGGCGTCACCGAACGGGTCACGGGCCGGCCAGCCCACCGTCCAGAGACCGAAGGAGAACTTGTCCGCGGGGGTGGGGCGGGGTGCCATGGCAGACCTCCAGGTGGTGGTGTCGTCCGCGATTTGTTCAGCGGTTGAATTAAATGGCGGCGATGTGGCAGTGTCAAGAGGTGACAAGCGCCAGCACCGCCGGGGCGGTCCGGCAGGGCAGCCTGCGCGAGTTGAACCTCGCAGTGGTGCTGCGGCGGATCGCCGCCGCCGACCGGCCGCCCTCGCGCGCCGGGATCGCCGCCGACACCGGCCTGACCCGGGCCACCGTCTCCGCCGTCGTGGACGACCTGATCGCCGGCCGGCTGGTCGCCGAGGCGGAGCCGGAGCCGCGTACCGGTGCGGGCCGTCCCGCCCGGGGCCTGGTGCTCGCCTCCGACGGCCCGGCCGGGCTCGGCCTGGAGGTGAACGTCGACTACCTGGCGGCCTGCGTCGTCGACCTGACCGGCACGGTCCGGCACCACCTGGTCCGCCGCGCCGACCTGCGCCCGGTCTCCCCCGCCGACGCGCTCGCCCGGCTCGCCGCGCTCGCCGCCGAGGCACGCGCTGCCGCCGTACGCGACGGGCTGACACTGGCCGGCGCGGCGCTCGCCGTGCCGGGCCTGGTGGGCGACGGCGGCCTGGTCCGGCTCGCGCCGAACCTGGGCTGGCGTGACGTGGACGTGCCGGCGCTGCTGGCCGGGCACCCGCTGGCCGAGCCGGTCGACGGGGTGCCGCCGCTGGTGGTCGACAACGAGGCGAACCTGGCCGCGCTCGGCGAGCTGTACGCCGGCCCGCCCGGCCCGCGCAGCTTCCTGCACGTCACCGGCGAGATCGGCATCGGCGCCGGGATCGTGCTCGACGGCGCGCTCTACCGGGGCGCGCGCGGCTGGAGCGGAGAGATCGGTCACTTCCCGGTGCAGCCGCAGGGGCGGCCGTGCCGCTGCGGCGGCCAGGGCTGCCTGGAGCGGTACGCGGGCCAGGAGGCGATCCTGGCCGCCGCCGGGCTGCCCGGCGCGGAACTGCCGGCTGATACCGCCGCCACCCGGCTCGCCGACCTGGCCGAGGCCGGTGACCCGGCCACGCTGACCGCCCTGACCGACGCCGGCACCGCCCTCGGGGTGGCGGTGGCGGGCGTGGTGAACCTGCTGGATCTGGACACGGTGGTGCTCGGGGGCGGATACGCCCGGCTCGCGCCCTGGCTGCGGCCGACTGTGGAGGCGGAGGTCTCCCGCCGGGTGCTCACCGCCGGGTGGGCGCCGGTCACTGTGCGGCCGGCCGTGCTCGGCGCGCAGTCCGCGGCGGTCGGCGGCGCCGGGTCGGTGGTCCGCCGGATCGTCGACCGGCCGGTGGGCTGGCTGGCCCGGACCACCTGAGCCGGGATGATCCTCGACGGGCATTCCGTGCCTGCGCTCGGTACGCTTGCCGCCGGGCAACAAGTCCGCCGAGCGAGGGGTGCACCGACAGCATGCGCAGGGGTCGACCGACCGAAGCGCCCGGCCACCGGAGGTGACCGCCGCGCGCCGGGGCGGTGTCGCGGGGCCGGTCAGCGGCGGTGGACACGCCTCGCGGAAACGGCCCCGGCGGGTTGCCGAGGCCGCGCTACCGGCTGACGACCGTCTGGCCCGGGAGCTGCTGGACGGGCTCGCCGAGGCCGTCGTGACGGTCGACCACGCAGGCGTGGTGACGCTCGTCAACGCGATGGCCGCCGACCTGCTCCCCGAGGTGGCGCCCGGCGTCGACCTGGCCGCGTGCCGGGTACCGGCGCTGGCCGACGCGGCCGCCGCCGGATCGGACGCGTTCGAGACCGAACACCACGGCCGGCGGCTGCGCGGCCTGCGGCGTCCCCTTGCCGACGACCGCAGCGCCTGGTACGTCCGGGACGTCACCGAGGAACACGCGCGCACCGACGCGCTGCTGGCCGAACGGTCGCGCACCGCGTTCCTCGCCGAGGCGGGCAGCCGGCTCGGGCTGTCCCTGCACCGCGAGCAGACGCTGCGTACCGCCGTGACGCTGCCGGTGCCCTACCTGGCCGACGCGGCAGTCGTGGTGCACCGCCCGCCTCCGCCCGCCGAGGACCAGCCGCACTGGATCCGGTACGCCACCGGCGATCCCGGCCCGGTCACCGGCCTGGCCGGCTGGCACACGGTGGAGTCCGTCCCCGGCCTGGTCGAAGCGCTCGAAGGCGACCTCACCGAACCGAGTCCCTGGCTGGACGCCGAGCTGGCCGACCTGGCCGAGGTGCTGCCCGCCGGGTTCGGCCGCCCGGGCACCGTGTTGATCAGCCCGATGCCCAGCGCGGGCGGCCCGGCCGGCGCGCTGGTGCTGGCCCGCCGCCGGGAGCGGCCCGGTTTCGACAAGCGGGAGATCGGCCTGGCCCGGGAGTTCGCCGGCCGGGCCGGCGCCGCGCTGGCCGCAGCCGAGCTGTACGGCGAGCAGGCGCACCTGGCCCGGGTGCTCCAGAACAGCCTGCTCCCGCCGGCGCTGCCCCGCCTGCCCGGGATGACGCTCGCCGGCGGTTACCGCGCCGCCGGGGACAGCCTGCGCATCGGCGGCGACTTCTACGACCTGTTCCCCACCGGCGACGGCGGCCTGTTCGCGCTCGGCGACGTCTGCGGCAAGGGCGTCGGTGCGGCCGTGCTGACCGGCCGGGTCCGCCAGTCACTGCAGACCCTGCGCCTGGTCGAGCAGCGTCCCCGGGAACTGCTGGAGCTGCTCAACCGGGCGCTGCTGGACGCTCCCGACGCGGCCCGCCGGGCCCAGTTCACCACGCTCCTGCTCGGCGCGCTGCGCCGTGAGCCGGACGGCGGGCTGCTGATCCGGATGGCGGGTGGCGGGCACCCCGCTCCGCTCGTCGTCCGTGCCGGCGGCGGCGTCGAGACGATCCGGGTGGGCGGCATGCCGGTGGGCGCGCTCACCGACGCCCGGTTCGCCGACGCCGAGGTCCGGCTGGCCCCGGGTGACCTGCTGCTGGCGTACACCGACGGGGTGACCGAGGCCCGGGGCGGCCCGACCGAGCCGGCCATGTTCGGCGACGCCCGGTTGCGTCAGGCGCTCGCCACCGGCACCGGGCTTCCGCCCGCCGCGCTCGTGGACCGGGTGCTCCAGCTCGTCGACGAGTGGCTGGACGGGCAACCCCACGACGACATCGCCATGCTCGCCGTGGCGGCCGGGTGACACCACCGCCGCCTGACCGCCCCACCCCCGCGGCCGGGCGCCGGATCGGGCCGGAGACGCTCGCCGCGTACCTCGACCACCTGGACGCCGCCGACCGGTCCGGCGCTGTGGCGCTGGCGCGCGGCCTGCTGGCGGACGGCTTCTCGGTCGCGGACGTCCTGGTCGACCTGGTCGCGGTGGCGCAGCGGGAGGTCGGCCGGCGCTGGCTCACCGGCTCGTGGAGCGTCGCCCAGGAGCACGCCGCCACTCACGTCAGCGAGCAGGTGGTGGACGCGCTGGGCGCGACGGTCGGCCCACCGCGACGCGGGCACGTGGTGATGGCCTGCGTGGAGGGCGAGTGGCACGCGCTGGCCGCCCGCATCGTCACCGAGGTGGTCCGGGCGGCCGGCTGGCGGGTGACGTTCCTCGGCGCCAGCGTGCCGGCCCGGCATCTGGTCTCCTACCTGCACCAGACCGGCCCGGACGCGGTGCTGCTGAGCTGCGTGCAGCCGAACCGGCTGGTCCGGGCGGCGCGGATGGTGGAGGCCAGCCGCGCGGCCGGTGTGCCGGTGCTCGCCGGTGGTCCCGGCTTCGGCCCGGACGGCCGGTGGGCCACCGCTATCGGCGCGGCGGGCTGGGGCGCCAGCGCCCGGGACGCGGTGGCGCTGCTGGAACGGCCGTTGTCGGCCGCGCACACCGGGTCGCCGCCGCCCCCGCCCGACGACGCGTACGTGGCGGTACTGCACCGGCGGCGTGAGCTGGTCGGGCTCGCGCTCGCCGCGGTGGACCCGCCGCAGGAGAGCGCCGAGGAGGTCGCCGCCGGCATCGCGCACCTGGTGGACGCGCTGATCGCGGCCGTGCGGGTGGACGACGACCGGCTGCTGCGCGACTTCGTCGGGTGGCAGGAGGAGGCGCTGACCTCCCGGGGCGGCCGGGCGCTGCTGGACGAGGTGCTCGGCACGCTGGAACGGGCGCTCACCGAGCATCCCCGGGTGGTGGCCCGGCTGCGGGCCGCCCGCGAAGCCGCGCCGGACGGCCGTTCAGGCTGAGTCAGGCGGTACGGGCCACCGGCGGCTCACCGGACGGCCTGGCGGGGTCGCCGATCCGTTCCCCGGACGGTTGCAGCATCGGCCAGCCCTCCGCCACCGGGGCCTCGCCTCGCCGGCCCACCTCGTCGAACTCGCGCATGCCGCGTACCAGCGCGGCCCGGCCCTCCGGGCTCATCCCGGCCAGGATCCGCTCCAGCCGGTGCCGCCGGTCGGCACGCAGCTCGGCGAGGAGCCGGAGGGCGGCGGGCGTGAGGTGCAGCGAGATCTCCCGCCGGTCGTAGCGGCCCGGCTCGCGTTCCAGCATCCCGGCCGCGACGAGCCGGTCGCACAGCCGGCTGGCGGAGGAGAGCAACATGTCGGTGAGGGTGGCGAGCCGGCGGAGGTTGATGCCGTCATACTGCTCGACGACCATGATCGCGCGTAGCTGGGCACTCGACAGCCGGCTGGTGGTGCGCTCCCGGGCCGCCTCCCAGACGGCGAGCAAGGTGCCTGCCGCCTCGTCCAGTGCGGCGGACATACTCGTTTCAGGTTCCCGGGGACTGCGCTCTTCGGTCATGGTGGCCCGAGACTACTCCCCGGATCTGCCCGGCGACCTGTGCAAAGGAGCAAAGATGAGCGGAGCGGAGGGCCGCGCGCGCCAGGTCCTGACCGAGGCGCCGACGGATCTCATCGTGGACCGGCTCGCCGCCGAGCTGGCGCGCACGTACGGCGTCGCCCGCACCGAGCTGTACCAGGTCGACTACCGGCTCGCCGAGCTGCTGCCGCTGGATGACGGCCCGTCGGTCACCGGCCCCGGCCACCCGGCCTGGCGCGCCTTCGATCACCAGGAGCCGGTGATCGCCGACGGCGTCGGCTGGTTCCCGGTGGGCATGCGCGGCGAACGCCGGGGCGTGCTGAAGGTCTCGCCGGTACCCGCCGACCCGCACGCCCGCCGGGAGCTGGACACCATCGCCACTGTGCTCGGGCACGAGCTGAGCGCGGTCACGGCGACCACCGACATCTACCGCACCGCCCGGCGCAGCCGGCGGCTCACGCTGGCCGCCGAGATGCAGTGGGAGCTGCTGCCCGGGCGCAGCCGGATCCGGCCGTCGTTCAGCCTGGCCGGACAGTTGGAGCCGGCGTACGCGGTGCGCGGGGACAGCTTCGACTGGTCCGACGACGGTCACCGGCTCTGGCTGGCGGTGCTGAACGGCTACGGCGAGGGGGTTGCGGCGGCGCTGCTCGCCTCGCTGGCCACGTACGCGCTGCGCAACGCGCGCCGGGCCGGGCTCGACCTGGCCGACCAGGCGGCGCTGGCCGACCAGGCGATCTACGCCCAGCACCGGGGCGAACAGCACGTCTCCGTGCTCCTGATCGAGCTGGATCTGGCCACCGGCGAGATGACTGTGGTCGACGCCGGTTCGCCGCGGCTGCTGCGGCTGCGGGCCGGTGAGGTGACCGAGCAGGAGCTGGACAAGCAGTTCCCGCTCGGCATGTTCGAGGGCACCGACTACCGCCCGCAGCGGTTCCGGCTGGAGCGCGAGGACCGGCTCTTCGTGGTCAGCGACGGCGTGATCGACGCCACCACCGAGCAGGTGCGCTACGGCGAGGTGGCGCTGGACCGGTTCCTGCGCCGGACCGGCCCGATGGAGCCGCTGGACGCGGTCCGGTCGCTGATCGGCGACCTGCGGGCCTTCGTCGCCGGTGACCTGGTGGACGACGCGGTGGTGGTCTGCCTGGACTGGCTCGGGCCGCAGCCCTGACCCGCCCCCCTCAGTACGCGCCGCGGCTGTTGAGCACCGCGCCGAACGTCTTCCAGAGGATGGTCAGGTCCGCGGCCAGCGACCAGTTCTCCACGTAGTAGAGGTCCAGCCGGATGCCGTCCTCCCAGCTCAGGTCCGACCGGCCGCTGACCTGCCAGAGGCCGGTCATGCCGGGCTTGACCAGCAGCCGGCGTGCCACGTCGCCGTCGTAGCGGGCAACCTCGGACGGCAGCGGCGGGCGCGGACCGACCAGGCTCATCTGGCCGAGCAGCACGTTGGCGAGCTGGGGCAGCTCGTCCAGCGACCACTTGCGCAGCAGCCGGCCGACCCGGGTGACGCGCGGGTCGTCGCGCATCTTGAACATCAGGCCGTCGGTCTCGTTGCGCGCGGCCAGCTCGGCGAGCAGGGCGTCGGCGTTGACCACCATGGTGCGGAACTTGAAGACGCCGAACTCCTCGCCGCCCTGGCCGACCCGGGTCTGCCGGAACAGCACCGGGCCACGGCTGTCGATCTTGATGGCCAGCGCGATCACGATCAGCAGCGGCGCCAGCACGAGCAGAGCGATCAGCGAGAGGGACCGGTCGACGAAGCCCTTGACCAGCTTGCGGGCGCCGCGGAACTCGGGCGCCTCGACGTGGATCAGCGGCAGGCCGGCGACCGGACGGGTGTGGATGCGAGGGCCGGCCACGTCGGTGAGCGCCGGCGCCACCACCAGGTCGACGCCGGTGCCCTCCAGCTGCCAGCCGAGGCGGCGCAACCGGGTCGCGGTCAGCTCGCCGGAGGCGGTGACCGCCACCGTGTCGGCACCGATCGCGGTGGCGGCCTCCGGGATGCCCCGGAAGCTGCCGACCACCGGCACATCGCCCAGCCGCTGCGGCACCGGGGCGAGCAGCGCGTCCGGGATGCACGCGCCGACCACCTGGTAGCCGGCGTACGGCTCCCGGCGCAGCGTGTGCACCAACTCCAGCACGTGCGCGGTGTCGCCCACCACGAGCACCTTGCGGGACCAGCCGGCGCCCCGGTCGCGGGCCCGGTGCAGCCGCTTGCGGGCCGCGAACCGCGCCACCTCCAGGCCGATCGTGCCGACCGCGAAGGAGATGGCCAGGAAACCCCGGGAGACGCCGACGTCGGCGATGTACCCGGCGATGGCGATGCCGCCGGCGAGTCGCATGCTGGCCGCGCTGACCCGGCGGTACTCGTCGGCGCCGTAGCCGAGCACCTGGTCGTCGTAGCAGCGCATCGCCTTGAGCGAGACGAGCCAGACCAGCAGGAGCGCCGGGGCGACCACCACGTACGGGATCTCGGACCCGGTCGGTTCCTCGTCGCCGAACCGGGCCAGGTAACCGACCAGGATGGCCACGGCGAGCACGGCGGTGTCCAGCACCACCAGGACCCGGATGTAGGCCCGCTCCGCGGCTCGTGTCGTCTTGCCGGGGCGTTCACCACCGGGTCGCGACGACGTGGCAGGGGTCAACAGCGTCGCCGAGGTCACCGGCCCTCCCCACTTCGCTCAGGACCGCCCCGTCGCCGCCCGGCTCCGGTGTGGAGCCCGCGGTCGAGGCACCCGGTCATCATGCCTGGACAATTATGGTTACCGATTGATTCGGACGCATTACCGTCAGTTCTCATCCCGTGTCTTGACCCGGGAAGCCTTCCGCCGTACCGGATTTCCGGTACGGCGGAAGACTAACGCTGAGCTTCAGGTCAGCGGGGGGCGGGCGGCCGCAGCGCGATCGCCCGGAGGAAGATCTCGCCGATCTTGCTGGGGTCGGTGGTGACGAAGGCGCCACCGCCGGTGACCTTGGTGATCGACTCCAGCTCGGCCCGGTTCACCTCGGTGCCGATGCCGATGATGATGACCTGGACCGGCTGCTCGTCGTCCTTCAGCTTGTTCAGCTGGTCCAGCAGCGCCTTCTGCGAGATGCCGTCGTCGTCCTCGTTCTTGCCGTCGGTGAACAGCACGATCGAGTTGACCTTGCCCGGCTCCCAGTCCTGCTGCACCTTCTTGTACGCCGCGAGCATGGTGTCGTACAGGCCGGTGTTGCCGCTGGAGGGCTTGATCGAGGCCAGGCCGCGCTGGAGCGAGCCCCGGTTGCTGGACAGAGGCTTTATTCCGACCAGCTCGCTCCAGTCCTGCGAGCCCTGGAGGTTGGTGGAGAACGTCCAGAGGCCGATCGACCAGGAGTCGTCGAACAGCCCGAGGCCCTGGCTCGCGGCGGCGACTGTGACCTGCTCCCGGCTCGCGCCGTTGGCGGTCGCGACCGGCTTCTTCATCGAGCCGGACACGTCGATGACGCAGAGCATCCGGCCCGACTGGGTGGCCACCGACCAGGTCGTGGTCGCGGTCGAGATGGCACCCGGGTCGAGGTCGGCCGCGCCGCCCTGGCCCGACGGCGGCACCTGGCTCGCGCCGCCGTTGGCCGGGCTCGGTGCGCCGGTCGGCGCCTGGAAACCCCGGCCCCAGTTGCCGTCCGGCGCGCGCAGCGCCTGCGAGGCGAGCCGGTCCTTGAAGCCCGGCGTACGCAGGACCTCGAAGAGGACCCGGGCGGCGGACGCCTTGGTCGGCTCGATGCCGGGCAGCACCGCGAACGGGTAGTCCAGCGGGATCGGCGCCGGCTCCAGGTAGAGCGCGGCGAGCCGGATCGGCGGCTTGGTGCTGTTGTAGGCGATCACGTCCTCCTCGGACAGCGCCGCCGCCCCCAGCCCGTTGGCGATCGCCGTCGGGTCGGACGAGCGCGGGAACCGCGCGAGGAGGTCCTGCCGCAGCGAGGAACGGTTGGTCGCCAGCGCCCGCAGTGCGCCGACCATCGCCTCCTGCGCCTTCGGCGAGCCGGACTCGCCGGTGGAGCTGGCCGCGGCGGTCAGCGACAGCAGGCCGGACAGGCCGGCCGCGTCCTGGGTCGGCTCGACGATCCCGGCCCGCAGCGGCTTGCTGGCGGTGACCTGGGTCAGCAGGTCGGACCAGCGGAGCTTCTTGTCCGGCCACCCTATGCGCGAGGCCACCGGCTCGGGCAGCGCCACCACGACCGGGCTACGGGCGATCGAGGCGCCGTTGGTCGGCGCGAACGCGCTGGCCCCGCCGCTCTTGAGCCGGACCAGCCAGGTCGACGAGTCCGGCACCCAGACGTCGGGGGTGACAGCGGTGCCGCTGGCCTGCCCGACGCCGGCGAGCGTGGCGCCGTGCTTGCTCGCCACCGCGGCGGCCACCTCGACCGACTCGGACGAGGAGACGTTCACCGCGATGCAGGTCCCGCCCACCGCCGCACCGTCGGCGACCCACTGGTCGGCGGCGGCGCGCACCGCGGGGGCGATCTCCGGGGCGGTCGCCACCGACAGCTCGATCCGGCCCGAACAGTTCGGGCCGGCCAGCTGCTGGTAGCCGAACCAGGAGCCGGCTACGACGGCGACCAGGGCGGCCGCCACGGCGGCGGCACCTGCTCCGCGGAGGTGAGAACGCATGCGATGGCGGCCAGACACGGTGACCATCTTGCGTACCTCGTGGGGTTACCACCACAACCGTTCGGACGAAAGTTACGCAGCAGAAACAGTTGATCAGCTAACTCATACGCTAAGTTACTGGTCAGTCATTTATGGTGATGTCAATCCACTTCGGACCGCCAATTGGTAACCGTCCGGTCACGGTAGGACGCACGTCGGGCTCGCCACCGGCACCGGCTCCCCCACCGGCTCGGGCACCCCGCCGTCCGGATCGACCCGGAAGATCCTGATCATGTCGGCCCGCTCGTCGGCCACGTACAGGTGCTCACCGGCGAACGCGAAGTGCCGCGGCCACTCACCGCCGGTGTCGACCTCGGCCACCAGCTCCGGCGCGGCGCCGTCCAGCGCGAAGACAGCGATCGTGCCCACGCCGCGGTTGCCCACGTAGAGGAAACGCCCGCCCGGCCCGACGGCCACCTCGGAGGGCTGGACGTGGCCGGTCCGGCCGCTGGCGTCGACACGCGTCGACTGACGCGGCCCGTCCGGCGTCAGCTCGTACGCGGTGACAGTGGCGTCCAGCTCACCGACGAGCCAGCAGCGCCGCCCGTCCGGGTGCCGGGCGAGGTGCCGGGGACCGGTCCCGGGCGCCGTCCGCAGCCGGGGCTCCCGCTCGGCCAGCCGGCCGGTGGACGCTTCGACGTCGTACCGGTAGACGGAGTCGGTGCCCAGGTCGACCGCGAGCAGCCCACCCCCGGCCGGGTCGGGCGAGACCATGTGGCAGTGCGCGTGCTCCTGCCGCTGCGGGTCGGCGCCGTGCCCGGAGTGCCGGACCAGGTCGGTGCGCTCCCCCGGCACGCCGTCGGCGTCCAGGCCGAACACCGCCACGCTGCCGCCGCCGTAGTTCGCCACGAACAGGTGCCGCCCGTCCGGGGCGACCGCCAGGTGGCACGGCTCCGCGCCACCTGTCTCGCGGACGCCCAGCGGCGTGAGATCGCCGTCCGGGGCGAGCCGGAACGCGCTCACCAGCCCGTCGGGCAGCTCGTTGCACCCGTACAGCACCGGCAGCGCCGGATGCCGCACCAGGAACGACGGCGACGGGGCGACCGCCACGACGCCCAGCGGGGTCAGTTCCCCGGTCGCCCGGTCCCGCCGGGCCGCCACGACGCCCTCGGCCCGCCCACCCGTCTCCGCCGTGTAGCCGCCGATGTGGACGATCTCGTCCTGCCCGGTCACCGCTCCCACCTCTCGTCGGTCCTGCCTGCGATCCAACCAGAGGCTTCCCGGTGGCGCGCCCGGTCAGTCCCGCCGGGCCCGACGGATCGGGCGCGGGGTGCTCAGCCCACCGGCACCGGCTCGCCGCGCTGCCGCGCCACGTGCTCGACCAGCGAGATCAGCACCAGCTTGCCGGACTGCCGCTCCCGCGCGTCGCAGAGCACGAGCGGGACGTCCGGATCCAGGTCCAGGGCGTCGCGGACCGCCTCCAGGCCGAACCGGCGGGAGCCCTCGAAGCAGTTGACGCCCACCACGAACGGGATGCCCCGCTGCTCGAAGTAGTCGATCGAGGGGAAGCAGTCGGCCAGCCGCCGGGTGTCGGCGAGCACCACCGCGCCGAGCGCGCCGAACGCCAGCTCGTCCCAGAGGAACCAGAACCGGTCCTGGCCCGGGGTGCCGAACAGGTAGACCTGGAGGTCGTCGTTGATGGTGATCCGGCCGAAGTCCATCGCCACCGTCGTCGTCGACTTCTGCTCGACCCCGGAGACGTCGTCGGTGCCGAGCCCGGCCCCGGTCAGGACCTCCTCGGTCTGCAACGGCCGGACCTCACTCAACGCGCTGACCAGCGTCGTCTTTCCGGCGCCGAAGCCACCGGCGATGAGGATCTTCAGAGCCAGCGGCACCCGGGGCGCCCCCGGCTCCCGGTCATAACGCACGGAGTCCACTGACCACCGCCTTGAGGATGTTGTCGTCGGGCAGGTACGCGGTGGCCGGTGGCCGGTGCACCGCGACGAGCTCATGGGCGAGAAGGTCGCCGAGCAGCACCCGGACCACGCCCACGGCGAGGTCCAGGTCGGCGGCGAGGTCGGCCACGGCCTTCGGCCGCCGGGCCAGCTCGATCAGGCGGCGGTGCTCCGGCTGGAGCCCGGGCGTGCCGGCCGGGTCCGCGCCGGGGGCGGCGAGCACGAACGCCAGCAGGTCGAAGCCGTCGACGGGTGGGCGTACCCGGCCGCCGGTGAGCGTGTACGGGCGCACCACCGGGCCGGCGTCGGCGTCCAGCCACTCGTGCTGCGGCCCCGGCGACTCAGCGCGCATCGGTCCGCTCCCCCGCCACCCGGCTCGGCGCGGCCAGGTTCTCCCCGACCCGGATGACGAGCATCGCCATCTCGTACGCCACCAGGCCGATGTCGGCGTCGGCGTCGCTGGCCACCGCCAGGCAGGCGCCCTGCCCGGCGGCGGTCACGAACAGGTAGGCCGACTCCATCTCCACCACCGTCTGGCGGACCGCGCCGCCGCCCAGGTGCCGGGTGGCGCCCTTGGCCAGCCCGGAGAAGCCGGACGCCAGCGCGCAGAGGTGTTCCGCGTCGGTCCGGTCCTGGTCGGTGGAGGCGCCGAGCAGGAGCCCGTCCGCCGAGAGCACCACCGCCTGGCGGGCGGCGGGAACACGCTCCACCAGGTCGTCGAGCAGCCAGTCGAGATCGGCGTTCTGCCGCGTCGTGTGCACCACTAGGCGTCCCTCTCAGTCGCGGTTCGTTGGTCCGGCGCCGGCGGGGCGGGCTCCACGGCCGGCCCCGCGGTGGTGGACGGCGTACCGGTGTCGCGCGGTTCGGTGGCGGGGGTGGCCGGGCCGGTTCCGGCGGCGCGGGAGCCGTCCCGGCGTCCGCGCGCGGTGCCGGCCTGCAACGCGGACATGGCCCGGCGGGCCTCCTCCGGGGTGCGGTGGGCCGGGGTGTCGGCGACCGCCGCGCGGGGTCGCGCGGTCGCGCCGCGGCGCCGGATCCGGCGAGGCAGGCCGTCGCCGTCGGCGGGTGGCTCCACGGTCGAGGCGCGGGCCGACTGCAACGGGACGACTGTGTTCTCCGACCGGTCCCGGCCCGGCCGGGCCGGCCGCCCCGGCCGGGGCACAGTGGTCAGGCGGGTCACCTTGGCCAGGCGCCGCCGTTCCGGCCCGGCGGAGGCGTCCGCGCCCACCGGCGGCTCGTCGGTGATCAGTTCCGACGGTACGAACACCGCGGCGACGATCCCGGCCGGGCGGGACGGCCGCAGCTCCACCCGTACGCCGTGCCGGGCGGCCAGGCGCGCCACCACGAACAGTCCCAGCCGGGCGCTGCCGGCCGGGTCGAACTCCGGCGGCTCGGCCAGCTTGCGGTTGGCCTCGGCCAGGGCCGGCGCGGACATGCCCAGCCCCCGGTCGGTGATCTCGATGGTGTAGCCGCCCGGGACGCTCCGGCCGGTGACGTCCACCCGCGTGCCGGGCGGGGAGAACGCGGTCGCGTTCTCGATCAGCTCGGCGAGCAGGTGGATCACGTCGCCGACGGCCCGGCCCAGCACTCCGGCGGATGCCACCTCGCCCACGTCGACCCGGTCGTACGCCTCGACCTCGGAGATCGCGCCGCGCATCACGTCGACAGCGGCGACCGGGCGCCGCCAGCCGCGTCCGGGCGCGGCACCGGCGAGGATGACCAGATCCTCGGCGTGCCGCCGCAGCCGCGTCGCCAGGTGGTCGACCTGGAACAGTCCGGCCAGCTCGTCCGGGTCCTCGGTACGCCGTTCCAGCCGGTCCAGCAGCGCCAGCTGCCGGTGCACCAGCCCCTGGCTGCGGCGGGCGAGGTTGAGGATCACCTCGTTGAAGCCCCGGCGCAGCGTCACCTCGTCCACGGCGGCGCGGACAGCGGTCCGGCGCACCTCGTTGAAGGCGCGCGCCACCTGGCCGATCTCGTCGCCGCCGTGGTCCAGCTCGGGCGCCTCCCGGGCCACGTCGACCTCCTCGCCCCGGCGCAGCCGCGCGACCACGTCGGGCAGCCGGCGTTCGGCCACCTCGGTCGCGGCGGCGCGTACGCCGGTCAGCCGCTGCGCCAGCGACCGGCCGACCCGCAGCGCCACCAGCACGCACACCACGATCGCGATCAGGCCCAGCACACCGGCGGCGGCGAGCTGCGCGAGGATCCGGGTGGCCATCGGCACCGACCGCTCGGCCAGGGCGTCCGCGCCGCGCAGCTCGAAGTCGCGCAGGCTCTGCCAGACCTCGGCGTGACCGGTGTCCCACGCCCGCATGTCGAACCGGGCGGGCAGCGCGGACGAGCGGATCAGGCTGTCCTGGAGCGCGCGCAGCTTGAGGAACCCGGCGCCCTCGGTCATCCGCTGGTACGCGGTCCGCTCCCCCGGCGGCAGGTCGGCGACCGCGATCTCAGCCAGGAAACGCTGGTTCTCGACTGTGCGTACCAGTTGCTCGTGCTCGCCCTCGGCGTACCGGCCCGCGGTGACGGCGCCGGCCAGCAGCGCGTCGGCCTGGCCGAGCAGCTCCCGGGAGCGACCCAGCGCGGTGAGCGCCGTCGCCTCCCGGTTGAGCTGCGCGTCGGGCAGCGCGGCCATCGCGCCGAACGCCTGGAACGCCGAGCCGATCATGCCGCTGTAGAGCCCGACGGCGCCGGCCCGGTCGACCTTCCGGTCGTCGATGAAGGCGCGCCCGGCGGGCAGCGCGTCGAGCGCCGAGACCAGTTGGTCGAGCCGGTTGTCGAGCTGGGCGTCGGCGACGTCGCGCAGGTCCCCGCCGTCGACCTTGCGGCGCAGCTCGACGATCGCGTCGTCGGTGCGTACCCGCTGCTCGGTCAGCTCGGGGAGGGCGCGGTCACCGGCGAGCTGGACCACCGACAGCCGCCGCTCCCGTTGCAGCTCGGCCACCACGGCCTCGCCGGGACGACCCAGGTCGTAGAGGAGGGTACGCGCGGAGAGCAGGTCGAGCGCAGGCCCGAAGGTGAGCGTGGTGGCGAAGATCCACAACGCCAGCAGCCCGGTCACCGGGCCGATGACCAGCGCGGTCAGCTTGGCGCGGATCGGCCAGTCACGGGTGTTCAATCAGACCTCGCCCGGGAAGGTGTCGCTCGGTGGCGCCGGCAGCGGCCGTCACGTTCGCCGGCCACGACGCCGGGCCCCGGCCCGGACGCCTTGGGCAGGATACGTAATCCGGGGCGGATGCACTACCGGCCGTCTCGGCTCTCGCTACGGTCCGAGACGGGCAGGAGGGCCTCAGTCGGACATCGGCCCGGCACCGGACGGCGGTCGCGACATCGCGCCTTTTCCCGGCCGGGGCGGAAAGTACGGCACAACGGGATTGGCGATCACCCGCGCGAGGGAATACCAGCGTGCGAAGGAGGAGCCATGTCGTCCACCCAGGTAGTCGTCATAGTCATCGTCGTCGCCGTCATCGCCGCGCTCGTCGCGGTCGCCGTGGTCGCCAGCCGCCGCCGGGCGCTGCGCGAGCGCTTCGGCCCCGAGTACGACCGGGTCGTCGCCGAGCAGGACAGCCGCAGCGCCGCCGAGCGTGAGCTGCGGGAACGCGAGCGCCGGCACGCCGAGCTGGAGCTGACCCCGCTGAGCCCGGAGTCCCGGGCCCGCTACGCCGCCGCCTGGGAGGAACTCCAGGTGCGCTTCGTCGACTCCCCCGCGGAGACCGTCGGCGAGGCCGACGAGCTGGTGAGCCGCCTGATCGCCGAGCGCGGATACCCCACCGGGGACTTCTCGGACCAGATCGCCCACCTCTCCGTCGAGCACGCCCGCACCCTCACCCACTACCGCGACGCCCACGAGATCCGGCAGCGCAACGAGCGCGGTGAGGCCGGCACCGAGGACCTCCGGCAGGCGCTCGTGCACTACCGAGCTCTCTTCGCCGACCTGCTCGGCGAGGAGCCGGTGCCCACGTCCACGCAGCAGCCGGAGCAGCGCCACCCCGACCACGACCACGACGTCCCGAGCCGCTGAGGAGGCCGCCGCCATGCGCCAGGAGGAACAGCAGGTCACGCAGGACCACCCCGAGGCCGTCCGGTCCGCACCGGTGCCGGTGCCGCAGCCGGGTGAGCACACCGACGCCGGCCGGCGCGACGCCGACCGGGCCGACGTACCCGAGGACGCACTGGACGACCGGGGCACCTTCGACGACCCGGCGGTCGCCGACGAGCGGCGCGACGCCGAGGTCGACGAGACCCGCGCCTACGACGCCGGGGAGCTGCGCGACGCGGCCGACCGGACCGACGACGACGGGCGGGCCCCGTACCACGAGCCGGCGCCGCTGCCGACGGCGTTCGGGGCGGCCACGGTGGGCGACGCGGTCGCCGCCTCGGCCCTGGCGGGCGGTCGCCCGCAGGACGAGCGCGACGCGCGCGACGAGGACACCGCGGCGCCGGGCGACGGCGCGCCGGGACGTACCGACCCGCTGGACGACGAGCGGGCCGACCCGACGGCCGGGGACCGCCTGCACGACCGCGACCGCTGGGACGCCGAGCACACCGACGGCGACGGCCGGGACGACCGAACCGGCGACGACGTGGCCCGGGACGACCGCGTGGTCGACGGCGTCCGCCGGGACGACGCGGTCGCCGACGGCGCGGTCGGGTACGGCAGCGCCGAGCCCGGCCTGGTCGACCCGGACGCCGAGGCCGTCCCCGCGGCCGACGGCGCCGACCGGCGGCACGACCGGGTGGACACCGACACCGCCACCGCTGCGGCGGGCGCGGCAGCCGCCGGCGCGGCCGGCACGGCGCTGTCCGGCGCGGAGCGGCCCACGCCCGGCGCGGTACCCGCCGACGCGGCGACGCTGTTCGCGCCGGAGGCCGCGCAGGGTTTCCGGGACCGCTGGCGCGACGTGCAGCTTCGCTTCGTGGACGACCCGCGCGCCGCGGTCGGCGAGGCGGAGTCGCTGGTCGAGGAGGCGATCGAGGCGCTCTCCACCGCCCTGCGGGAGCAGCGCACCCGGCTCGGCGCCTGGCAGGAGTCCGGCTCCACCGACACCGAGCAGCTCCGGGTGGCCGTACGCGGCTACCGCGACTTCCTGGACCGCGTGCTGGGCCGCTGAGGAACCGCCACGAAGCCCCGGCCGGTGACCGGCCGGGGCTTCCGCGTACCCGGACCGAACAGCAGGTATGAAACCTCGCAATCCGGGTAGGTGCGGGCAGCGGTGCACACGAGGGGAGCACGGGCATGGGCGGCGGCGGCCTGCGGTTGAACATGAACGCCCTGGACTATCTGATCCTGGCGCTCTACTTCGTCACGGTGCTCGGCGTCGGTTTCGCCGCCCGGCGCGCGATCCGTACCAGCGTGGACTTCTTCCTCTCCGGCCGCTCGCTCCCCGCCTGGGTCACCGGCCTGGCGTTCGTCTCGGCCAACCTGGGCGCGCTGGAGATCATCGGCATGGCCGCCAACGGCGCCCAGTACGGCATCATGACGGTGCACTACTACTGGATCGGCGCCGTGCCGGCGATGGTCTTCCTCGGCATCGTGATGATGCCGTTCTACTACGGCTCCAAGGTCCGCAGCGTCCCCGAGTACCTGCGGCTGCGCTTCAACCGCCCCACCCACCTGCTCAACGCGATCAGCTTCGCTGTCGCGCAGGTGCTCATCGCGGGCGTGAACCTCTACGCGCTGGCCCTGATCATGCAGGCGCTGCTGGGCTGGCCGCTCTGGTTCGCGATCATCGTCGGTGCGGTGATCGTGCTGGCGTACATCACCGTCGGCGGGCTCTCCGGCGCGATCTACAACGAGGTGCTCCAGTTCTTCGTGATCATCGCCGGTCTGGTGCCGATCACGGTGATCGGGCTGGTCAAGGTCGGCGGCGTCAGCGGCCTGATGGACGCGGTCCGCGACTCCAGACTCGGCGAGGCCGGACTGCACGCCTGGGAGGGCACCGGCAGCACCGGCAACCCGCTCGGCGCGCACTGGCTGGGCATCGTGTTCGGCCTGGGCTTCGTGCTCTCCTTCGGCTACTGGACCACCAACTTCGCCGAGGTGCAGCGCGCCCTGTCCGCACGGAACATGAGCGCCGCCCGGCGTACGCCGATCATCGCCGCGTACCCGAAGCTGCTCATCCCGGCGGTCACCGTGATCCCCGGCCTGATCGCCCTGGTCACCGTGAAAGGGCTGGGCGCCGACGAGGGCGACCTGGTCTACAACAACGCGATCCCGCTGCTCATGCGCGACCTGCTGCCCAACGGCGTCCTCGGTATCGCGGTCACCGGCCTGGTGGCCTCGTTCATGGCCGGCATGGCGGCGAACGTCAGCGGGTTCAACACCGTCTTCACGTACGACATCTGGCAGGCGTACTTCCGGCGGGACCTGCCGGACGAGCACTACGTGAAGGTGGGCCGGATCGCCACCGTCGGCGCCGTGGTCATCGGCATCGGCACCGCGTTCATCGCGGCCGGGTTCAGCAACATCATGAACTACATCCAGGCGCTGTTCTCGGTCTTCAACGCGCCGCTGTTCGGCACGTTCATCATCGGCATGTTCTGGCGGCGGATGACGCCGCTGGCCGGGTTCTGGTCGCTGCTGTCCGGCACTGTCGTCGCCACCGCCACGTACCTGCTCTACAAGGGCGGCGTGATCAGCTTCAACTCCGACCTGGAGGAGAGCTTCTGGGGCGCGGGCCTGGCCTTCGCCACGGTCGCTGTGGTGGCCGCGATCGTCACGCCGCTGACCCGGCCGAAGACCGACGACCAGCTGACCGGGCTGGTGTACGGCCTCAGCGACACCACGCTCGCCGACGACTCGCTGGCCGGCGACACCGCCTGGTACCGCTCCCCGGTGCTGCTCGGCGTCGTCGCCGTGATCCTCGCCGCCCTGTTCTACATCCCGGTCTTCTGAAGGAGGGGACGCACGCCATGGCAGACAACGCGGACCGCCACTACCAGGGCGGCGAGGCGCACGACCCGCTGGTCGACGAGACCGAGGACGCCCGGGAGGAACGCTCCGCCGCGGCCCGGCTGTTCGACATCCGCCGGGTCATCGGCGGCCTGTTCGTGGTGTACGGGCTGATCGTCGGCCTGATGGGGCTGTTCGACACGTCCGCCGAGATCGACAAGGCGCAGGGCGTCCGGATCAACCTGTGGGCCGGCGCGGCGATGCTGGTGTTCGGCCTGCTGATGCTGCTGTGGCAGCGGCTGCGCCCGACCGAGACGCCGGAGCCGCACCGCGACGAGTCCTGACCCCTCCGCCCGCATGGCGCGGCCCGCACCGGGTAGGCCACGGGGATCACGCGAAGGGACAGGAGGGCAGCAGCATGACCGATCGTGACCGCGGTGGCGAGCGGCCGCTGGAGGAGACCCCCGAGGTGGCCGCGGCGGTGGACGACGACAGCACGGTGCCCCAGTTGCGCAACGACGGCACCGACCCGGACAACCCGACCTTCACCGAGCCCGACGGCGCGGTGCCGGACACCGGGTCGCCGAACCTCATCGGTGACCCGTACGCGGCCGGGACCGGCGCGACCGGCACCGGTACCGGCGCCGCCCCGGACGACATCCGCACCGGCGCCGAGCAGCCCTGGGATCCGGAGGACCTGGTGCAGGCCCGGGGTCAGGACGTGACGCCGGAGAACCTGGAGCGGGCCCGCCGCGACCTGGCCGAGCTGGGCCGGGCGGCGATCGAGCGCACCGTTCCCTGACACCGGAACGGCCGAGGGCCCCTGGCCGACGTGGGCGTCGACCAGGGGCCCGGGGAACCCGTGCGGCGGTGCCTCACTCCCGCCGCCGCGGGTGGCCCTCACCGCGGCTCAGGAGAGCGGCGGGTACGCGTTCTGCATGAGCTGCTGGAACTGGGCCGGGAACCACGCGCCGGAGATCGGCGCGTCCGGCAGGGCGCCGGACATGCTGTTGCCGTTGCGGGCGTTACCGGTGTAGGTCGGGTCGCACATCCGGTCGAAGCCCTTGCCCTCGTTGTTCGGGATCTCCTTGCTGGAGCCGTCCGACTCACCCGGGGGCTTCACCCAGACGTAGGCGTCGATCCCGGTCTCCGGGTTGGCCCGCGGCCGCTCGCCGAGACCCGCGCCGGCCTGGTTGCACCAGTTGCCGGCGTGAATGCGCCGGTCGACCCGGCCGCCGTCGACGTAGGCGTCCACGCTGGTCATGGGGCCCGGGCCGGTGGGCCGGGCGGAGCCGCCCCAACCGTTACGGGAGGTGTCGATCAGCATGCCGATGTTGCTGTCGAAGCCGACCGAGACCAGCTTCTGCCGGAACGCCTGGGCGAACGACAGCTCGTCGACGTACTGGTTCCAGTCGATCCACTTGGACTGCCGGACCGTCTGGCCGTTCACCGAGTCGGTGACCTTGACGTACGGCTCCTTCAGGGCGGAGTAGTTCGCCGTGTTGACGATGAAGCCCTGCACGTTGGCGACGGTGCTGCCGGACGCGACGGCGGCGGCCTTGAGCTGGTCGGCGACCGGGCCGAAGTTGCTGTCCCAGCCGATCCAGCCGTGGTGGGCGGCGTCGATGTAGTTGTAGACGTTGCCGATCGCGCCCAGCTTCGCCAGGGCGTAGCCGACACCGTTCACGTACGCGCCGTTGGCCTTCACCGTGTCGCACATGACCGTGCCGCCCGGGTTGCCCGAGGTGTTGGTCACCAGGTTGGGCAGCGAGTCGATCTCGATGATGTTGACGATGCGCAGGTTCCGGTACTTCGAGTCACCCTGGATCGCGGCGATCGGGTCGATGTACTCGGCCTTGTAGCGGGGCAGCTCGTCCGGGCCCAGCTCGCCGTTGGAGGCCAGCGCTGCGCAGTCCCGGCCGGGCAGGTTGTAGATGACGAACTGGATGTAGCCGGCGCCCTGGGCGAGCGCGGCGTCCAGGTGGTCACGGACGCCCATCGCGCCGTTGGAGCTGCTGTCCGGCGTGCCGTTGATGGCGGCGATCCGGTCGATCCAGACCGCGGTCGGGTTGTTCGACACCCGGCTGCCGCCGGACACCGATTCGGCCTTGGCCTTCCACTCGGGGTTCACGTACCCCTTCACACCGACGTACGGGTTGTCGACCCGCTGCCCGGGCGGCGGGGTGCTCGTCGGCGGCGTCGAGGTCGGCGGGGTCGACGTCGGCGGCGTGCTCGTGGGCGGCGTGCTGGTCGGCGGCGTGCTCGTCGGCGGCGTGCTGGTGGACGGCGTGCCGCCGTTGCACACAGTGCCGTTGAGCGTGAACTGGGTCGGCTTCGGGTTGCTGCCGCTCCAGGAGCCGTTGAAGCCGATGGTGGTGCTGGCGCCGCTGGCGAGCGACCCGTTGTACGACTCGTTCTGCGCGGTGACGTTCTGGCCGCTCTGGGACCACCTCGCGGACCAGCCGTTCACCACCCGCTGCGAGCTGTTCGGGAAGGTGAAGCCGAGGTTCCACGAGCTGAGCGCGTCACCGATGTTCTTGATGGTCACGGTGCCGGTGAATCCACCGGGCCAGTCGCTGGTCGTGTACGTCACGCTGCACTGGGTGGCGGCCTGCGCCGCGGTGACCGGGAGGGTCACCAGTCCACCGGCTACCAGGACGCCGGCGCCGGTGAGCGCGAGCGTCCGGTTCCGGCCGGACAGCCTTCTCCACAGATTCATGCCACTGATCTCCTTGGGCGAGACCGGATCCGCGTACGGCCCGGCGCAAATGGCGGCGGCAGTCGTCCTGCGGGAACGACCGTGCGCGCCACGGGTTTCTTCGGGGGACGCCCGACCCGGACGGGCGTTGTGGGGGTGGTGGTGCCGACCGGTCCGCAGGACCGGCCGATGGAGCCGGACGTCGGCCGGTGGTGCCGGCTGCCCTCGACGTCTGAGCTCGCGGTGTGGCTCCCCGAACCGCGTGCAGCGATTCTCGCATGGGAGCGCTTCCATGGCAATGGCTCGATACGCCTGCCGCCCACCCTACCGGCGCCCGGCGCCACCACACCCCCACTCCCCGCCGCCCACCGGCGCCCTTCAGCTCGGGTGGAACGTCATGGGTGTCAAAACGACCCGGAGACACCCATGACGTTCCACTCGGTACGCGGACCGCGCGGAGGGGCGCCGACAGCACGAGTGGGACCGGCGTCGCGGGACCGCCGTGGAGAGCCTGATCGGCGCTACCGGTCGGGCAGCACGCGCCGGGGCCACATCACCGGCAAATCCCTAAAAGCGAATCTTTCCCCGGATAAGTCGCGAAAAGGTCTAACGTCAGCCTTAGCTCGACTGACGTCGGGCTCAGGACGAACAGGGATGGAGACGCTGGTCATGGCTAAGAAGATGCTCGGGAAGGTGGTCGCGGGCGCCGCCCTCGGCGGAGCCGGCCTTCTCGCGTTCACCCCGGGAATGGCCTACGCGGGCGGGCACGACGAGGGCAAGGTCATCGCCAAGCCCCACGTGGTGAAGGCGGGGGACACCGTCGAGCTGCTCGCGATCTGCTCCGAGCCGCAGAAGCACGCCACCGTCTGGTCGAAGGTGACCGGCAAGGTCGACCTGCACCCGGCCCGCGACGGCGAGCACGGCGACTGGGCCGACCGCGGCGGCGACTGGGGCGGCGACCAGGACTGGGGCTGGGACGACAAGGGCCCGGACGGCAAGGACGACCACGGCAAGGACGACCACGGCAAGGACGAGCACGGCAAGGGCCCGGACGGCCGCGGCGAGCCGGGCGGGGAGGGGCACGGCCCGGACGGCAACGGCCCCGGCGGCAGCGGTCCGGGTGGGAACGGCCCCGGTGGCAACGGCCCGGGTGGCGACGGGCCGGGCGGGAACGGGCCGGGTGGCGACGGCATGCCGCAGCCTCCGGCGAACCAGCCCCAGCCGCCCGCCGGCCAGCCGGAAGGGCAGCCGCAGCCGGGTGGCGCGGGCGCCGGCGCGGCCGTCGACCCGGGCGACTGGCAGGGGCACGACGAGTACGGCCAGGACGCCGAGCCGGGCTGGGAGAAGGAGAAGGCGGGCGCGCCGGACTGGACCAAGGACGAGCACGGCCCCGACGGCAAGGACCGGTACGGCAAGGACGCCAAGGACGAGCACGGCAAGGACGACCGTGGCGGCCGGCCGGACGACAAGGGCAAGGACGGCAAGGACGAGCACGGCTCCTGGCAGGACGGCAAGGACGACTGGCAGGGCGGCAAGGACGACTGGCAGGGCGGCAAGGACGACTGGCAGGCGAGCGGAGGCGCCTGGCAGGAGGACAAGGGCGACTACGGCAAGGACGCCGAGCGCGACTACGGCAAGGACGAGTGGGAGCACGGGAAGGACTTCGTCTACTACGGCGAGGCCACCGTGTCGCACGACGCCCGGCCGGGCCGGTACGAGCTGCGGGGCACCTGCGGTGAGGGCGAGCTGGTGGTCCTGCCGCGCGGTGGGGTCGACGGCGGCGACGGTGGCATGACGACCACCGGCGTGGACCGCAACCTCGCCACCGGTGGCGCGGGCATGATCGGCGCCGCGGCGCTGGGCGGCCTGGTGCTGCTGCGTCGGCGGCGGGCCGGTGGCCTGGTCTGACCGGACGACGACCCGGGCCGGCGGCCGTCACGGAAGTCCGTGGCGTGCCGCCGGCGCGGCCGTCGTCGTCCTGCTCGCCATGGCCGGGGCCGGTCTGATCGGCGCGTCCGTACGGACCGCCCCGACACCGTCCCCACCGCAGCCGATCTCGCAGGCGGCTCCCGTCACCACCGACCCGCTGAGCGATCCCCCCGGCGCCTACGCCGACCCGGACGCCGAGGGCCAACCCGCACCGGGCACCACCGGCCAGTCCACACCGGGCGGCACCGGCCAGCCGGCAGCGGACGCCGCCGGGGGCGGCCCGGCGACGCCGGGCCCACTGACCGGCGCACCCGGCGCCACCCCGGGCGCCGCAGCCGTCCCGGGCACCCCGGACACGACGGGCGCCGCCCCGGCTCCACTTCCCCGGTCGGCGCCGGTCACCATCTCGATCCCCCGCATCGGGGTGCAGGCGCCGATCATGTCGCTCGGCACGAACCCGGACGGCACGGTCCAGGTGCCCCCGCTGGACCAGGCCATGAACGCCGGCTGGTACTCCCCCGGCGCCAGCCCGGGCGAGGCCGGCAACGCGGTGATCGTCGGTCACGTCGACTCCGCCCAGCTCGGCCCGGCGGTGTTCTTCAACCTCGGCGCGCTGGTGGCGGGCGACACGATAGTGGTCGCCCGGCAGGACGGCTCGTCCGCCACGTTCACCGTGCGGGAGGTCGCGTCGTACCCGAAGACCGCCTTTCCCGCCGCGCAGGTCTACGGTCCGTCGGACGTCCCGGCCCTGCGCGTGGTGACCTGCGGCGGGGTGTTCGACAAGACGGCCGGGAGCTACCTGAACAACATCGTCGTCTACGCCCCGATGACCAGCTGAGGGCGGGAACGGCAGTGGCCCGGTGGTCGGGGAACCGACCACCGGGCCACTCGTGCGTCAGCGGTCAGGCCGCCGCCGAGGTCCGGACCAGGGTACGGATCTGGCGCAGCAGCACCGACAGCGCGGACAGGTCGGCGCGGGACTCGTCGAACTCCCCCATCGCCCGGTGCGCCCGGTGGATCGAGGTGGCGTTCGCCTGCTCCCACTCCTGCACCCGCTCCACCGGCGGCACGTCCTCCGGCGTGGACCCGAGCACCTCGGCGGTGAGCGCGGCCAGCGCGGCGTACAGGTCGTAGCGCAGCGCCATCCGGGCCAGCGTCTGCCACCGGTCCTCGCGGGGCAGCAGGGAGATCTTCGACAGCAACGCGTCGACCCGGAACCGGTCGGAGAGCACGAAGTAGACCGAGGCCACCTCGCTCACGTCCCGCCCGGTGCCCTGCGCCGTCTCCACGATGTCCAGCAGGCCGAAGCTGTACATCAGGCGGGTCGCCTGCTCGGCCAGGTCACGCGGCAGCCCGCGCTCGACCAGCGACTCGATGTGCGCCGCGATGGCCTCCCGCTCGGTGCCCCAGAACCGGTTCTCCAGGTCCGGCAGGAGCCGGGCCACACCGTCGCGCAGCCGGGCGATCTCCGCCGGCACGTCGATCGGCGAGCGCCGGTTGGTGACCAGCCAGCGCACCGCGCGGTCGAGCAGCCGCCGGGTGTCCAGGTAGACGGCCGTCTGCAACTCGGGCGAGACCTTGTTGTCCAGCGCCTCGACCGCGTCCCACAGGTCGCGCAGGCCGAACACCTCGCGGACCACCACGTACGCCCGGAGCACGTCCGCAGCCGACGCCGCCGTCTCCTCGACCACCCGGAAGACGAACGAGATGCCGCCCCGGTTGATCGCCTCGTTGACGAGGACGGTGGTGACGATGTCCCGGCGCAGCCGGTGCCGGCCCATCCGCTCGGCGAAGCGCTGCCGCAGCGGCGTCGGGAAGTAGTTGACCAGGACGTCGGTCGTCCACTCCTCGTCCGCCAGGCCCTCGCCGACGATCTCGCGCTCCAGCACGATCTTGACGTACGCGAGCAGCACCGCGAACTCCGGCGCGGTCAGGCCGCTCTCGGTGCGGACCGCCAGTTCCTCGTCCGACGGCAACGCCTCCAGCGACCGGTTCAGCGCGCCGGACCGCTCCAGCTCGTTGATCATCCGCCGGTGCACCGGGAGCAGCGAGGCGGCCTGGGCCTGGGCGTTGTTGAGCGCCCGCGCCTGGTCGTAGTTGTCCCGCAGCACCAGCTCGGCGACCTCGTCGGTCATCTGGGCCAGCAGCTCGTCGCGCTCCGGCCGGTCCAGCTCGCCGTCGGCCACGGCCGTGTTGAGCAGGATCTTGATGTTGACCTCGTGGTCGGAGCAGTCCACACCGGCCGCGTTGTCGATGAAGTCGGTGTAGATGCGGCCGCCGGTCGAGGCGTACTCGATCCGGCCCTGCTGGGTGAAGCCCAGGTTGCCGCCCTCGCCGACCACCCGGCAGCGCAGGCTCTTGCCGTCCACCCGGATGGCGTCGTTGGACTTGTCCCCCACCTCGGCGTTGGTCTGGCTGGACGCCTTGACGTAGGTGCCGATGCCGCCGTTCCAGAACAGGTCGACCGGCGCGGTGAGGATCGCCTTCATCAGCTCCTGCGGGCTGATCTGCGTGACGTCCTCGTCGAGGCCGAGCACCGCGCGGACCTGCGGCGAAACCGGCACCGACTTCGCCGTACGCGGGTAGACGCCGCCGCCTTCGGAGATCAGCTCGCGGTCGTAGTCCTCCCACGACGAGCGCGGCATGTCGAACAGCCGCTTGCGCTCCTCCCACGACCGGGCCGAGTCCGGGTCCGGGTCGAGGAAGATGTGCCTGTGGTCGAACGCGGCCACCAGCCGGATGTGCCGCGACAGCAGCATCCCGTTGCCGAACACGTCACCGGACATGTCGCCGACGCCGACCACAGTGAAGTCCTGCGTCTGGGTGTCGTGCCCCAGCTCCCGGAAGTGCCGCTTGACCGACTCCCAGGCGCCCCGGGCGGTGATGCCCATCTTCTTGTGGTCGTAGCCGGCCGAGCCGCCGGAGGCGAACGCGTCGCCCAGCCAGAAGCTGTGCGCCTCGGAGATCTCGTTGGCGATGTCGGAGAACGTCGCCGTGCCCTTGTCGGCGGCCACCACCAGGTACGGGTCGTCGCCGTCGTGCCGGACCACGTCCTCGGGCGGCACGATCTCGCCGCTGACGATGTTGTCCGTGACGTCGAGCAGCGCGGAGATGAACTCCTTGTAGCAGATCACCGCCTCGTCCCGGTCACCCGGCTTCTGCTTGAGCACGAAGCCGCCCTTGGCGCCGACCGGCACGATCACGGCGTTCTTCACCATCTGCGCCTTGACCAGGCCGAGCACCTCGGTCCGGAAGTCCTCACGCCGGTCGGACCAGCGCAGGCCGCCTCGGGCCACCGGCCCGTAGCGCAGGTGCACGCCCTCGAACCGGGGCGAGTAGACGAAGATCTCGAACTTGGGCCGCGGCGCCGGCAGGTCCGGGATGGCCTGCGGGTCCAGCTTGAACGCCACGTACGCCTTGGGCCGCCCGCCCACCGGCTTCTGGTAGAAGCTGGTACGCAGCGTGGCCTGGATCAACGTCAGGTACGACCGCAGGATGCGGTCCTGGTCGAGGCTGGCCACCTCGTCCAGCGCCTCGCCGATCGCGTCGACCAGTTCGCCGCTGCGCTGCCGCCGCTCGTCGAGCGTGATGGCGCCCGGGGCGAACCGGGTCTCGAACAGCTTCACCAGCAGTTCCGCGATCTGCGGGTACGCGATGAACGTCTGCTCCATGTACTCCTGGGAGAACACGGTGCCGGCCTGCCGCAGGTACTTCGCGTACGCGCGCAGCACGACGACCTGCCGCCAGGTGAGCCCGGCCCGGAGCACCAGCTCGTTGAAGCCGTCCACCTCGGCCTCGCCCCGCCAGGCGGCGGCGAAGGCGTTCTCCACGTGCGGACGCACCTCGGCCAGGTCCTGGTGCCGCTCGGGCAGCTCCAGACCGAAGTCGTAGAGCCAGATCCGGCCGTCGACGCGCTCCACCTCGTACGGGTGCTCGTCGACCACCTTCACGCCGAGCGAGTGCAGCACCGGCAGCACGGCGGAGAGCATCATCGGCTCGCCGTACCGGTAGACCTTGAACCGCACGTCCATCGCCTCGTCGGCGTCGGCGGCGCGGGCCGCGTACGGACGCGGCGGCGCCTGCTTGCGGAACAGGTGCATCTCCAGCTGGCCGGGCTCCTCCAGCAGCTCCAGCTTCGCCAGGTCCTTCATCGCCTCGTACGGCGTGTGCCCGTCCTTGTAGCCCTCCGGGAACGCGTCGGCGTACCGGGCGAACAGGTGCTTGGCCTGCTCGTCGCCGAGCTTGCGTTCCAGCACCAGCCGGTAGTCGTCGTCCCAGAGGCGGGTCGCGTCGGCCAGCTCCTCGGCGAGCAGGTCGGCGTCGATGTCGCCGGGCGGGTTGTTCGGGTCGGTACGCACGATGAAGTGCACCCGGGCCAGCATCGACTCGGTCACCCGCGTGGTGTAGTCGACGCCGACGCCGTTCAGCTCACGCAGCAGGATGTCCTGCATGCGCAGCCGGTTCTGCGTGGTGAACCGGTCCCGCGGCAGGTAGATCAGGCAGGAGATGAACCGCCCGTACGCGTCGCGGCGCAGGAACACCCGCAGCTGCCGGCGACCCGCCATCCGCAGCACGCCGATCACCGCGTGGTAGAGGTCGTCGGTCTTGATCTGGAACAGCTCGTCGCGCGGGTAGGTCTCCAGGATCTGCAACAGGTCCTTGCCGGAGTGGCTGCGCAGGCTCAGGCCCGAGCGGTCGAGCACCTCGGCGACCTTGCGCCGGACCACGGGCAACTCCTGCACGCTGGTCCGGTACGCGGCGGTGGAGAACAGGCCCAGGAAGCGCCGCTCCCCGACCACCTCACCGGCCTCGTTGAAGATCTTGAAGCCGATGTAGTCGAGGTACGCCGAGCGGTGCACAGTGGCACGCGAGTTGGCCTTGGTGATGATGAGCAGGCGCTTCTCCAGCACCTTCTCGTGCGCCTCGGGCGTCATCGAGTTCAGCGACCGGGCCTCCGGCGAGTCGGAGCGCAGGATGCCCAGCCCGGTGCCGAGCACCGCCTCCAGGGCCTGCCCGCCGCGCGCGCCGTCGGTGTCGACCAGCCGGTACTCCCGGTAGCCGAGGAACGTGAAGTGGTCGTGCGCCAGCCAGCGCAGCAGCTCCACCGAGTCGGTGATGTCCTTCTCCGGCACCGGCGGGCGGTTGTCCGACGTCCGGGCGGCGGCCAGCTCGTCGGCGAGCGCGAGGGCCCGCTGTCGCATCTTCGGCCAGTCCTCGACCGCCTCGCGCACGTCGGTGAGCACCCGCTGCAACTCGCGCCGCAACGTCTCCCGCTCGGCCGGGTCGCGGACCGGGTCGATCTCGATCCGCATCCAGCTCTCGACCAGGTCACCGGCGATCGCGTCGTCCGGCTCCACGTCCGCCGACACCTCGGTGAGCCGGCCCAGCGGCTCGCGCCGCACCACGACCAGCGGGTGCACGAGCAGGTGCACGTCCAGGTGGCGGGAGTTCAGCAGGGCGGTCACCGAGTCGACCAGGAACGGCATGTCGTCGGTGACGATCTCCACGACCGTGTGGTGCTGCTCGGCGTCCGGCTCGTGGATGCGGAGCTTCAGCTCGCCCGGCACCCGCTGCTGGGCCAGGTCCCGGTGGGCCCGGGCCGCCTCCAGCATCTCCTCGGCGGTGAAGCCGATCAGCTCCTCGTCCGGCGCGAACCGCCAGAAGCGGTCCACGAGTGTGGCCGCGTCGTGGTCGTCGCCTGCCAGCGCGACCGCCTGGGCGACCAGCCGCTCCGCGTTGGGAACGGGCTCGTCCAGCTCGGCGTCCTCCGACTCGTCGGCCAGTGCCTGCGCAGGCAGGCCCAGGTCGTAGAGGGTGTCGATGCTGGAACCGGTCATCCCGGTCACTCCTGTGTCGAGACGGCTGAAACCGTCTCCGTCGGTCGCCGAATCGAAGCTGTCGTCGTCCCGGCCGGTGTCAGCCTGCCGGAGGTCGGGTCCCGGTTTGATCGCCGGACGCCGGTCCATCGGTGCCACTCCCCTCGACCCACCGCGTTGTGGGTCACTCTGCCGCCCAGCCTAGGCCCTACCGCGCGGTACCTCCCGCGGCGGACCACTGGCCGGACGTCCGGATCGGGACTCTGTCCTTTCACCCGTTGCGGGTCCGTGGTCGGCCGCTCGCGGAGTACCCCGACTGGCGATGTTCATCACACTGCCACACGCCGCTTCTGGCGCTGCCGGAGGCCGTGGCGGGGCGGTGGGGAACGCCGGGCCGTACTAGCGTGCAGGGCAGTTGAGCACCGGAGGGACTGCTTCATGCCCGTGTCGTACCCCGTCCGCCCCCGCCGTCACACCCGTCACCGCGCCCTCGCGGCGCTGACCGCCGTCCTGGTCACGGCCGGCGCGCTGACCGGATGCTCCGGGGACGACGGCCCGGAGACAGCCGTCGAGGCGTTCCTCGGCGGCTGGCGCTCCGGTGACCTCCAGGCGGTCGGCTTCGTCGAGCCGACCGGCGGGCGGCTGCCCGCCGGTGAGGTGACCAAGCAGATCCAGGCACTCGCCGGCGCGCTCGCGGCCGACCCGCCGGAGCTGGCCCGCACCGGCGACATCACCACCAAGGGCGACGTCGCCACCGCCCGGGTCAAGGTGAGCTGGGCGCTGCCCGGCGGCGGCACCTGGGCCTACGAGAATCCGGTACGCCTCAAGCGCGGCGGCGACGACCGGTGGCAGGTGATCTGGGAGCCGTCGGTGGTGCACGAGAAGCTGGAGAGCGGTGACAAGATCGCGCTGCGGCGGGAGCCGGCGCAGCGCGCCGGTGTGCTGGACGCGGCCGGTCAGCCGATCGTCGCGCCACGCCCGGTGGTCCGGGTGCAGCTCGTTCCCGGCGAGGTCGACGACGTCCCCGGCATGGTCCGGAAGCTGGACGCCGCGTTCAAGGCGATCCGGCCCGCGCTCACCCCGCCGGTCGACCTGGGCGACCTGCCGAAGCGGCTCAAGGAGGCCAAGCCGGACGGCCTGGTCGAGGTGGTGACGTTGCGCGACGAGGCGTACCGGCAGATCAAGCCGCGCATCTACGACCTGCCCGGCACCCGGTTCGTCTCGGAGCAGCTCATGCTGGCGCCGACCCGCGAGTTCGCCCGGGCGCTGCTCGGCTCGGTCGACCAGGCCACCGCCGACGACCTCCAGGCCCACCCCGACCGGTACGCGCGCGGCGACCTGGTCGGCCACGGCGGTCTCCAGGGCCGGTACGACGAGCGGCTGCGCGGCGTCCCCGGCGTCACCGTGATCACCCAGCGGACCACCCCGGACGGCAAGGTGGAGCCGACCGGCACGGAGCTGTTCCGCGCCGACCCGAAGCCCGGTCAGCCGGTGAAGACGACAATCGACGCGGCCACCCAGAACGCCGCCGACGCCGCGTTGCGCGGGCAGACCCGCCGCTCCGCCCTGGTCGCCGTGCGGATCAGCGACGGCGCGGTGCTGGCCGCCGCGAACGGCCCGGGTGCGGCGGGCGACAACCTCGCCTTCACCGCCCAGGTGCCGCCCGGCTCGACGTTCAAGATGGTCAGCGCGCTCGGCCTGCTCGACCGGGGCGCGGTGACGCCGCAGACGACAGTGGACTGCCCGAAGACGTCGACAGTCGAGGGCCGGGTCTTCAAGAACTCGGACAACTTCGAGCTGGGCCCGGTGCCGTTCGCCACCGACTTCGCCAAGTCGTGCAACACCGCGTTCACCGCGCTGGCGCCGAAGCTCGGCCCGGACGGGCTGGCCCAGGCCGGCCGTACGCTCGGCCTGGAGGCCGCGTGGGATCTGGGCACCGACGCGTTCACCGGCAAGATCTCCGCCAACGGCTCGGCCACCGAGCAGGCCGCCGCCGCGATCGGCCAGGGCACCACGCTGGTGAGCCCGCTGGCCATGGCGAGCGCCACGGCGGCGGTGGCCCGGGGCAGGTTCGAGCAGCCCAAGCTGCTGCTCGACCCGGCGCCGGCCAAGCCCGCACCGGCCGGCGAGGCGCTCAAGCCGGAGTCGGTGACGGCGCTGAAGTCGATGATGCGCGGGGTGGTGACAGCGGGCAGCGGCAGCGCGCTGGCGGACGTGCCGGGCGAGCCGGTGCACGGCAAGACCGGCACCGCGGAGTACGACAACAACCCGGCGCACACGCACGCCTGGTTCGTCGGCTGGCAGGGCGACGTGGCCTTCGCCGTCTTCGTCGAGCAGGGCGGGGCGGGCTCGAAGGTGGCGGCGCCGATCGCCGAGAAGTTCCTGCGCGGCCTGGCCGCGAGCTGAGGCGTACCGGTCAGGCGATGTCGATGCCGGAGCGGGCCGGGTCCGGCTCGTCTCCGGCGGGGGCGCGGCGCAGCAGGCCGGGCCCCAGCGGGTCGTCGCCGAGGTCGTCGCCGACGGTCGGGTCGGGGCCGATCGGCTCCACCGCGACCGCCGGCGCCGGTACGGCCGCCGGGGCGGGCAGCGGCTCGGGCTCCGGCCGGCTGTCGGCGGCGCGGGGCGCCGGTGCGACAGGCCCGGCCGGCAGCAACCGGGGCGGCACGGCGCCCGGCGCGACCACAGGGGCGAGCCCGGCCACCACTGTGTTCACGATCTCGGCCGCGTACGCCCCGTCCGGGTCGTAGTCGGGGTCGAAGACTGTCAGCTCGACGCCGAGGCAGTGCGGGGTGTCGACCAGCCCGGCGAGCAGGATCTCCAGCTCGGCGAAGGCGATGCCGCCCGGGTCGGGCGCGTCCACGGCGGGCATCACCGCCGGGTCGAGCACGTCCACGTCGATGTGCACCCAGTAGCCGGCGCAGTCGACGAGCTGCTCGTGCGCCCACTGGGCGGTACGGGCGGCACCCTCGGCGCGCAGCGCCGGCACCGGCCGGGTGGTGATGCCGGCGGCCTGGAGGTCGAGCCGGTACTCGTCCTGCGCGCGGATGCCGAGCACCACCACGTCGATGTCCCGGAAGTACGGCCTGCGGCCCTCGATCGCGGCCAGGTCGGGCTGTCCCCGGCCGGTGACCAGGGCGAGATCCTCCCCGGCTGCGGCGCCGACGTAGGAGGCGTTGCCGGGGTGCCGGAAGTCGGAGTGGCCGTCGACGAAGACCAGCCCGATCCGCCCGCCGACCGCCTCGCCGAGGCGGTGCATGGCCAGCGCCGAGCCGAGCAGCACCGAGCAGTCGCCGCCGAGCACCAGCGGGAACTCGCCCCGGTCGATGATCGCGCCGATCCGGTCGGCGAGCGCCACCGAGTACGCGGAGATCTCCGGCGCGTGGCAGACGCCGTCGCCGGGCCGCCAGTCGCCCGGGTCGTACCGCGGCGGGGTGAGGCAGCCGGCGTCGCGGGCCCGCAGCCGCGCGAGCAGGCCGTGGTCGCGCAGCGCACCAGGCGCCTTGCCGCAACCGGGGACGGAGCTCGCAGTGGGCGGGCGCAGTCCGAGGTTCGTCGGCGCGTCGAGGACGGCGATCCGGCGCATCATGGGCTCCCGTCCTCGGCGGTCGGGCGGGCCGGCGGTGCGCCGGCCCGCGCGGGTTGACTCAGAACAGCGCGCTGGCCAGGGCGCGTCGGGCGGAGGCCACGGCGGGGTCGTCCGGGCCGGCGATGGTGAACAGGCCGAGCAGGTGCTGGCGTACCCGGTCCCGGTCGTCCCCGGCGGTGCGCCGGACCAGGCCGACCAGCCGCTTGTACGCCTCGTCGGCGAGGCCGCTGAGCACCTCGATGTCGGCGGCCAGCAGCTGGGCGTCCACGTCGTCGGGGGCGGCCGCAGCGGCGTCCAGCGCGCCCTGCGGGTCGGCGCCCGCCACCCGGCGGGCCAGCCCGACCTGCGCCAGGCCCGCCTCCGCAGCCGCGTCCGCCGGCGACTCGGCCAGGATCTTCCGGTACGCCGCCTCGGCCGCGTCGAGGTCACCGCTCATCAGCGCGTCGTCGGCGGCGTCGAGGCGCGGGTCCTCCGGCTCGGCGACTGTGACGCCACCGGCCTTGAGGACCGCCTGGAGCCACTGTCGCAACTGCGACTCCGGCACCGGGCCGGGGAAGGCGTCGATCGGACGGCCGCCGACGATGGCGTACGTGGTGGGCAGCGTCTGGAGCTGGAACATCTGCGCGAGCCGCGGCTGCTGCTGCACGTCGACCCGGGCCAGCAGCCACGCTCCGCCGCCCTCGGCGGCCAGCCGCTCCAGCACCGGGGCGAACTGGTCGCTCTCCGGGTAGCCGGCGGCGCCGAAGAAGACCACCACCGGTGTGGTGAGCGAGCGTTCGAGCACCTCGGACTGGATGTTCGCCTCGGTCACGTCGATCACGGCGGCGGAGCCGGCGGGGCTGCCCGGCAGCCCGGCCGGCCCAGCGCCCTGGGACGGTGTGGCGGAGGAGGTGTCGGCCGGTGCGGGGGTGCGCAGCGCGCTGAGGTCGACCGCGCCGCGGGTGAAGATCGACGAGGTGATCCGTGGGTCGCTCATGGTTGTCTAGTCTCGCACGTACGCGACGGATCTCCGACCAGCCGCGACGGCGACAGTCACCACTCTCCCCCAGCTCAGCCCGCCCGCAAGGAAGGGCCCCCTGTTAACGCCTCCGGTAGAGGAAGGGCCCCTTCTTAACAGCAGCTGTTAACAAGGGGCCCTTCCTTGCAGAGCAGCGGGTCAGAAGCGGGCGGGCTCTCGGTAGACGCCCCACTCGGCGCGGAGGGCGTCGCAGATCTCGCCGAGGGTGGCCTCGGCGCGGACGGCGTCGAGCATGGCGGGGATCATGTTCTCGCCGGTCCTCGCCACCTCGACCATCCGCGCGACGGCGGCGGTGACCGCGGCGTCGTCGCGGGCCGACTTGCGCTCGGTCAGCACCCGGCGCTGCTCCAGCTCCACCTCGTGCGAGATGCGCAGGATCTCCAGGTCCTTGGCGACGGTGCCGGTGTGGCAGTTGACGCCGACGATCCGCTTGTCGCCCTTCTCCAGCGCCTGCTGGTAGACGAACGCCGACTCGGCGATGTGCCCGGTGAACCAGCCGTCCTCGATGCCGCGCAGGATGCCGGAGGTCATCGGGCCGATGGTGTGCGGACCCTCGCCGCCGAGCTGCTTGATCCGGGCGAAGATCTCCTCCGCCTCGGCCTCGATCCGGTCGGTGAGCGCCTCGACGTACCAGGAGCCGCCGAGCGGGTCGGCCACGTTCGTCACCCCGGTCTCCTCCATCAGCACCTGCTGGGTACGCAGGGCGATCTCGGCCGACTCGTCGGTGGGCAGGGCGAGCGTCTCGTCGAGGGCGTTGGTGTGCAGCGAGTTGGTGCCGCCGAGCACCGCGGCCAGGGCCTCCACGGCGGTGCGTACCACGTTGTTCACCGGCTGCTGAGCGGTCAGCGACACCCCGGCGGTCTGCGTGTGGAACCGCAGCCACTGGGCCTTCTCGCTGGTGGCGCCGTACACGTCGCGCAGCCAGCGGGCCCAGATCCGGCGCGCGGCGCGGAACTTGGCGATCTCCTCGAAGAAGTCCACGTGGGAGTCGAAGAAGAAGCTCAGGCCGGGGGCGAACGTGTTCACGTCCAGGCCGCGCGACAGGCCCAGCTCGACGTACCCGAATCCGTCGGCCAGCGTGTACGCCAGCTCCTGCGCGGCGGTCGAGCCGGCCTCGCGGATGTGGTAACCGGAGACGGACAGCGGCTTGTACCGCGGGATCTCCCGCGCGCAGTACTCCATCAGGTCGCCGATGAGGCGCAGGTGCGGCTCGGGGTCGAACAGCCACTCCTTCTGCGCGATGTACTCCTTGAAGATGTCCGTCTGGAGTGTTCCGTCCAGCGTGGACAGGTCGGCGCCCTGCCGTTCGGCGGCGACCAGGTACATGCAGAAGACCGGCACGGCCGGGCCGGAGATGGTCATCGAGGTGGTCACGCCGGCCAGGTCGATGCCGTCGAACAGCACCTCCATGTCGGCGGCCGAGTCCACGGCGACACCACAGTGGCCGACCTCGCCGAGGGACTGCGGGTCGTCGGAGTCGCGGCCCATCAGCGTCGGCATGTCGAAGGCCACGGAGAGACCGCCGCCGCCCGCGCCGAGGATCATCTTGTAGCGCTCGTTGGTCTGCCGGGCGTTGCCGAAGCCGGCGAACTGCCTGATGGTCCAGGTCCGCCCGCGGTAGC
This sequence comes from Micromonospora sp. CNZ297, assembly GCF_007827625.1. Classification (NCBI taxonomy): domain Bacteria; kingdom Bacillati; phylum Actinomycetota; class Actinomycetes; order Micromonosporales; family Micromonosporaceae; genus Micromonospora; species Micromonospora sp. CNZ297. The sequence continues at coordinate 135,137 of NZ_VISU01000002.1, forward strand.
CGGTCGGATACAGACCCCTGGTGTACGGGAACTCGCCCGGCCAGCCGATCCGCTCGAACCCGGGGTACGCGGTGTCCTCCGGCGGGCCGTACACCGGCTCGACCGGCATTCCGGACAGCGTGGTGAAGTCCGCGTCGCGCTTGCGGGCGGCGTCGTAGCGGGCCTGCCAGCGGGCCCGACCGGCGGCGATCTCGTCAGCGTCCATGCGCGGAGCTCCTTCTCAAGTCGTCGTCCCGAGTCCGAGTGTAGAGCGAGATCCTGAACGATCCTTAAGGGCTCGCGTACCGGCCGGTAACCCGGCGATCGGCCCCACCGAGGCGACCCATCACCGTCGATCCGCAGGTCAGGGCCCTGTCTCACGTGGCGGACGGCTGCCCGGCGCAGCCTCCCGGCGAGCCGGTTCCCGTGCCACACTCCCGCCGTGGGCAATCGAATCGCGACCCGGCTGATTACCTAGGCGGCGTACGCCTCCGCGTGCGTCGCCGGCCAAGCGATCCTGTCGGCTCGTCCTAGTGAGGCCCCCGTGAGCGTGTCCGCATCCACCCCCGCAACCGTCGACCATCCCCGGCCCGCCCCCGGCCGCCCGTACGACGAGCCCGCCGCCGAGCACGGCACGCCGAGCACGATGGTGATCCACCTCGGCGTCGGCCACTCCACGACCGGCCTGCTCAAGGTGCTGTCCGTGCTGCACTCCCGCCGGGTCGCCGTCTCACACGTCCAGTACGTGCAGTGCCCCGACCGCTCCGCTGTGATGATCGTCGAGTGCACCCCCGGCACGGCGCCGCTGGAGACGGTCCGCAAGAGCGTCGCGAACGCCGTACCTGTCGTCAGCGTCAGCGTGCACAGCGCGCCGGCCCGCGACGGCGTCCGGCGCCTGCGGTCGGGCCGCGGCACCCACAGGTGACGGGTCAGCCGGGGGGCTCCGGGCCACCGGCGCGCATGACGCCCCGGGCGGTGAGCGCCACGTGCAGCGACAGGCGCCGCTCGCTCGAATCCAGGTCGACGCCGAGCACCCGCTCGATCAGCTCCAGCCGCTGGTAGAGCGCCGACCGCGACAGCGACATCGCATCCGCCGCGCGCCGCTTGTTGCGCCCCTCCACCAGGTACGTCTCCAGCAGCGCGACGTGGTTCGTGCCGTGGCGCTGGTCGTAGGAGAGCAGCGGGCCCAGCTCGCGCTCGACGAACGTCTGGAGGCGCACGTCGTCGCGCAGCAGGTACAGCAGGCCCCGGAGGCGGACGTCGTGCAGCCGGTAGAACGGGCGCGGCTCGGCGGTGTGCACTGTCGCATCGGCCACCTGCGCCGCCTCGACCAGCGAGCGCCGGGCCAGGTCGAGCGTCCGGACCACCGACCCGGCGGCGACCACGACGTCCGCGCCGGCCCGGTGGCCCGCCCGGGTGAGTGCGGCGGACAGGCTCCCCAGCGCCGCCTCGTCGGAGCCGGTCTCGTCGAGCGCGACGAGGAGGGTGACGCCGGTGCCGCCTGCCGCCTCGTCCACGTCGCCGGCGAGCGCGGCGAGCCCGCACTCGCGTACCGCCGTCTCCACCGCGTCGAGCAGTGCCCGCCGGTTCGCGTTCCCGTCGACGCCGGTGTCCGGGGCCGGCCGGCGCCGCCGGACCACGACGCCGAGCAGCAGTCGCTGCTCCAGGACGACACCGAGCCCGCGCGCCCGCAGCGCCACGTCCCGGGTGGGCGCGGAGTGGTTGACGATGCTCAGCAGCAGACTGCTGCGGGCCTGCCGCTCGACCGACGACGAGTCCCGGGCGACGAGCTGGTTCAGCGCGATGGTGGACGCGGCGCGTTCCAGCAGCACCCGGGTCCGGGCCGGTGGCTCCTGGTCGCACAGCAGCACGAGCCGCCCCCACCGGTTGCCCCGCGCCTCGACGCTCGTCACCAGCCAGCCCGATCGCGGCTCGTAGCCGGTGCCGGACGGGACCTCGACCGCGCGCGAGCGGGTCTCCCAGCGGTCGAGCAGCTCCTCGGCGGTCAGCGGGCCGGTCTCGTACGCCAGCACCTGGTGGGCGAGGTTCTCCAGCACCGCGGGACGCCGGGACAGGCGGGTGACCTCGCGGAGCACCTGCCGGGGCTCGGCGCCCTCCACCGACAGCTCGGTGAAGATGCGGTGGATCTCGTCCTTCGCGAGCAGGTCCGCCGTCTGCTCCTCGACGATCACCGAGTGGACGACCTCGGTCACCGCGACGAACCGCATCTCGCGCCGCAGCGCGATCAGAGGCAGGTTCCGGCTGCGGGCGTGCTCGACCAGGCCGGCCGGCAGCGTGCCGCCGAACCGGCGGCCCAGCTCGACCACCACACCCGCCACCCCGACGGCCGCCAGGCCGTCGATCCACCGGCGCAGCCCGTCGTCGTCCGGGGGCAGGCCGATGCCCGTGGTCAGGACCAGCTCGCCACCGCGGAGCAGGTCGGCGATCTCGGGGATCTCGGCGACGTGCACCCAGCGCACCGGCGCGTCCAGCCGGTCCCGGCCCGCCAGGACGCGCGGCCCGGCCTGCTGCAGAGCCGGCAGTTCGAGCACGTCACGGACGGTCATCGGCATCGGAGCGCCTCCCCCTCTCCTCCGGCGCACAGTATGTGCGCTTCCCGCGGACGGGAACGACACAGTGCCCATTGCCCGGACCTGGGGAAGCACAGATGATCCCGGGCATGACCCAGACAGCACCCGGCACCGCGCCCGCTCCCGTCCCGCTGGAGCGGGTGACCCACTGGATCGACGGCAAGCCGTTCGCCGGCGTCACCGAGCGTACGGCCCCAGTTTACGATCCGGCGCTGGGCGCGGTCCGGACGGAGGTGCCGCTGGCCTCGGTCGACGAGGTGGACCAGGCGGTCGCGTCCGCCGCCGCCGCGTTCGCCTCCTGGCGGACCTCGTCGCTGACCAAGCGCACCCAGGTGCTGTTCGCGTTCCGGGAGCTGGTCAACCAGCACAAGCAGGAGCTGGCCGAGCTGATCACGGCCGAGCACGGCAAGGTCGTCTCGGACGCCCTCGGCGAGGTCACCCGCGGCCTGGAGGTCGTCGAGTTCGCCTGCGGCATTCCGCACCTGCTCAAGGGCGGCTACTCCGAGGGAGTGTCCACGAACGTGGACGTCTACTCGATCCGGCAGCCGGTCGGCGTCTGCGCCGTCATCTCGCCGTTCAACTTCCCGGTGATGGTCCCGATGTGGTTCGTGCCCATCGCCATCGCGGCGGGCAACACCGTCGTGCTCAAGCCCAGCGAGAAGGACCCGTCCGCGTCGCTGCTCGTGGCCCGGCTGTGGGAGCAGGCCGGCCTGCCCGCGGGCGTCTTCAACGTCGTGCACGGCGACAAGGTCGCGGTCGACCGGCTGCTGGAGCACCCCGAGGTCAAGGCGGTGTCGTTCGTCGGCTCCACGCCGATCGCCCGGTACGTGTACGAGACCGGCACCCGCAACGGCAAGCGCGTCCAGGCCCTCGGCGGCGCGAAGAACCACATGGTGGTGCTGCCGGACGCCGACCTCGACCTGGCCGCCGACGCGGCGGTCAACGCCGGGTTCGGCTCGGCCGGCGAGCGGTGCATGGCCATCTCGGCCCTGGTGGTCGTCGAGCCCGTCGCCGACGACCTGGTGGCCCGGATCCGGGAGCGCATCGCCACCCTGAAGGTCGGTGACGGGCGGCGCTCCTGCGACATGGGTCCGCTGGTCACCAAGGAGCACCGCGACCGCGTCGCGTCGTACCTCGACGCGGGTGTCGAGGCCGGCGCCGAGCTGGTGGTGGACGGCCGCGACGTGCGGGCCGACGGCGACGAGTCCGGGTTCTGGCTCGGGCCGAGCCTGCTCGACCGGGTGGCGCCCGAGATGAGCGTCTACACCGACGAGATCTTCGGGCCGGTGCTCTCAGTGGTGCGCGTCGGCAGCTACGACGAGGCGCTCGCGCTGGTGAACGCCAACCGGTACGGCAACGGGACGGCCATCTTCACCAACGACGGCGGCGCGGCCCGCCGCTTCCAGAACGAGGTCGAGGTCGGCATGGTCGGCGTCAACGTGCCGATCCCGGTGCCGATGGCCTACTACTCCTTCGGCGGCTGGAAGGACAGCCTCTTCGGCGACTCGCACGCCCACGGCGCCGAGGGCGTGCACTTCTTCACCCGCGGCAAGGTCGTCACCTCCCGGTGGCTCGACCCCAGCCACGGCGGCATCAACCTCGGCTTCCCCGAGAACGTCTGAGCAGCGAAGAGAGAACGCCGATGAGCAGCAGCGCACAACGCACCTACGAACTCGACCGCGCGCACGTCTTCCACTCCTGGTCCGCCCAGTCGCTGCTCGACCCGATGGTGGTCGAGCGGGCCGAGGGCTCGTACTTCTGGGACGGCGACGGGAACCGCTACCTGGACTTCTCGTCGCAGCTCGTCAACACCAACATCGGCCACCAGCACCCGGTGGTGGTCGCGGCGATCCAGGAGCAGGCGGCCCGCCTGTGCACGATCGCGCCGTCGTACGCCAACGACGCCCGCGGCGAGGCGGCCCGGCTGATCACGGAGCTGACCCCGGCCGGCCTTTCCAAGGTGTTCTTCACCAACGGCGGCGCGGACGCGATCGAGCACGCCGTCCGGATGGCCCGGCTGCACACCGGCCGGCCGAAGGTGCTGTCGCAGTACCGCAGCTACCACGGCGGCACCCAGACCGCGGTGAACCTCACCGGCGACCCGCGCCGCTGGCCCAGCGACAACGGCACCGCCGGGGTGGTGCACTTCTTCGGCCCGTTCCTGTACCGGTCGGAGTTCGGCGCCACGACCGAGGAGGAGGAGTGCGCGCTCGCGCTGCGCCACCTCGAACGCGTCGTGGAGATGGAGGGCCCGTCCACCATCGCGGCGATCGTGCTGGAGACGGTGCCGGGCACCGCCGGCATCATGCCGCCGCCGCCGGGCTTCCTCGCGGGCGTACGGGAGCTGTGCGACAGGCACGGCATCCTCTACATCGCCGACGAGGTGATGGCGGGCTTCGGGCGTACCGGCGCCTGGTTCGCGCTGGACCACTACGGCGTGACGCCCGACCTGATCACCTTCGCCAAGGGCGTCAACTCCGGTTACGTCCCGCTCGGCGGTGTGGTGATCGCCGAGCACGTCGCGGAGACGTTCGCCACCCGTGCCTACCCCGGCGGCCTGACCTACTCCGGTCACCCGCTGGCCACCGCCGCCGCCGTCGCGACCATCAACGTGATGCGGGACGAGCGGATCGTCGAGAACGCCGCCACGATCGGCGCCGACGTGCTGGGCCCGGGGCTGCGCGAACTCGCCGACCGGCACCCGAGCGTCGGTGACGTCCGTGGGCTCGGCGTGTTCTGGGCGCTGGAACTGGTACGCGACCGCGGGACGAAGGAGCCGCTGGCGCCGTACGGGTCGTCGTCGCCGGAGATGAACGAGGTGCTGGCCGCGTGCAAGCGCGGCGGCCTGGTCGCGTTCGCGAACTTCAACCGGATCCACGTGGTGCCGCCGTGCACCGTGTCGGAGACGGAGGCCAAGGCGGGCCTGGCGATCCTCGACGAGGCGCTGACACTCGCCGACCGCCACACGGTCTGAGGCACTGCCCACCACCGCCCGCCGGGTCCACCCCGGCGGGCGGTCCCGTATCCGAGAGATCCGCGAGACGGCCGGCGACCCCGGTGACGCGGAGACCGACGCACCCAGAAGGTGACGAATGACTACCGTAGATCTCGCCGACCCACCGGTCACCAACCCCTTCACCGGCACCACCGACCTTCCGCGTACGTCCGAGGGCTGGACCCAGCTCGTCACCCCGGACGGGCGCCTGCACCCGGACGTCGACGCCGACCGTGACGCCCTCGGCCGACTCACCCGTGACCTGTACCGGGGGATGCGGCTCGCCCGCCGCCTCGACGACGAGGCGTTCGCGTTGCAGCGGCAGGGCGAGCTGGGCCTGTGGTTGCAGTGCCGCGGCCAGGAGGCCGCCCAGGTCGGCTCGGTCGCGGCGGTACGCGCCGACGACTACGTCTTCCCGAGCTACCGGGAGCACGCCGCGGCGCTGTGGCGCGGCATCGGCCCGGCCGACCTGCTGCGGCAGTGGCGCGGCGTCGCGCACAGCGGCTGGGATCCGGAGCCGTACTCGTTCCACATCTACACGCTGGTCCTGGCCGCCCAGCTGCTGCACGCCACCGGGTACGCCCTCGGGGTGCAGCGCGACGGCAGCGACACGGTGGTCGTGACGTACTTCGGTGACGGCGCCGCGAGCGAGGGCGACGCGAGCGAGGCCATGAACATCGCCGCCGTCAACGCCGCGCCGATGGTGTTCTTCTGCCAGAACAACCAGTGGGCCATCTCGACCCCGACCGCGTCGCAGACGCGTACCCCGATCCACCGGCGCGGCGCCGGATTCGGCCTGCGCAGCGAGTGGGTCGACGGCAACGACGTGCTGGCGGTGTACGCGGTGACGTCCGCGGTGACCGAACACGCCCGGTCCGGCCACGGCCCTGCGATCGTCGAGGCCACCACGTACCGGATGGGCGGGCACAGCACGTCGGACGACCCGACCCGGTACCGCACCGACGACGAGCTGGCGGCGTGGCGGGCGCGGGATCCGCTGGCCCGGGTCGAGGCGCTCATGCGCGCCGAGGGCTGGAGCGACGAGGCGTTCCTCGGCGGGATCCAGGCCGAGGCGGACGAACTGGCCGACCGTACCCGCCGGGAGTGCCTGGCGCTGGAGGCGCCGGACCTCGCCGACGCCTTCGCCACAGTGCTGGCCGACGTGCCCCCGCTTCTGCGGGAGGAGCACGACGCGTTCGTCGCCTACCGCGCCTCCTTCCTCGACTGACGCCCGCCCCGATCGGAGAACTCGTTCATGCTCACTCTCTGTCAGGCACTGAACTCCGGCCTGCGCCGTGCCATGGAGGACGACGACAAGGTCCTCCTGATGGGCGAGGACGTCGGCCGGCTCGGCGGCGTCTTCCGGGTCACCGACGGTCTCCAGAAGGACTTCGGCGAGGCCCGGGTGGTGGACACCACCCTCGCCGAGTCCGGGATCGTCGGCACCGCCATCGGGCTGGCGCTGCGCGGGTACCGCCCGGTCTGCGAGATCCAGTTCGACGGCTTCGTCTACCCCGCGTTCAACCAGATCGTCTCCCAGCTCGCCAAGATGCGGGCCCGCACCGGCGGCCGTACCGCCCTTCCGGTGGTGGTGCGCATTCCGGTCGGTGGCGGCATCGGCGCGGTGGAGCACCACAGCGAGTCGAACGAGGCGTACTTCGCGCACACCGCCGGGCTGCGGGTCGTCTACTGCGCCAGCCCGGACGACGCGCACTGGATGATCCGGCAGGCCGTCGCCGGTGACGACCCGGTGATCTTCTACGAGCCGAAGCGCCGCTACTGGGTCAAGGGCGAGGTGACAACCGCCGGGCCGCCGCTGCCGCTGGACCGCGCCCGGACCGTGCGGCCGGGCACCGACGTGACGCTGCTGACGTACGGCGGCACTGTCGCCACCTGCGTCGCCGCCGCCGAGGCCGCGGCACAGGAGGGGCGCGACATCGAGGTGATCGACCTGCGGTCCATCTCGCCGCTGGACGTGGCCACCGTCGAGGAGTCGGTGCGCCGCACCGGCCGGGCGGTGGTGGTCCACGAGGCCCCCACGTTCGCCGGGTTCGGCGCCGAGGTCGTCGCGCAGGTGACGAGCCGGTGCTTCTACTCGCTGGAGGCGCCGGTCGAGCGGGTCGGCGGATTCAACCTGCCGTACCCGCCGGCCAAGGTCGAGGAGGAGTACCTGCCCGACCTGGACCGGATCCTCGACGCCGTCGACCGCGTCCTGGCCGCGTGAAGGGAGAGGTACCCGTGAGCGTTCAGCAGTTCCGTCTGCCCGACGTCGGCGAGGGCCTCACCGAGGCCGAGATCGTCACCTGGCGGGTCGCCCCGGGCGATCCGGTCGGCCTCAACGACGTCATCGTGGACATCGAGACCGCCAAGGCCGTGGTCGAGCTGCCCAGTCCGTACGCCGGAGTGGTGGATCGCCTCCTGGCCGGGGAGGGGCAGACCGTCGAGGTCGGCTCGCCGATCATCGCGATCCGGACCGGGGACGGCTCGGACGCCCCGGATGCCGCGCCGGCCGCCGCATCGCCGCCGGCCGAGGAGCCCGCCGAGGAACGCACCGCGGTGCTCGTCGGCTACGGGGTGTCCGCCCAGGCGCGGACGCGGCGGCCCCGTCGCGCCACACCGTCCGTCCGGCCGGCCGACACCTCCCGCCCGGCGCACACGTCCCGGCCGCCGGTGCTCACCAAGCCGCCGCTGCGCAAGCTCGCCAAGGACCTCGGCGTGGAGCTGGCGGACGTCCGCGGCAGCGGCCCCGACGGCCGGATCACGCGCCAGGACCTGCTCGACCACACCACCGGCCCGGCGCCGGTGGCCGACCAGCGGCGGGACGAGCGCCTGCCCGTGCGCGGGGTGCGCAAGGCGACAGCCGCCGCGATGGTCGCCAGCGCGTTCACCGCGCCGCACGTCACCGAGTTCCTCACCGTCGACATGACAGGCACCGTCGAGTTCGTGGACCGGCTGAAGCAGGACCCGGCGTTCCAGGGGGTGAAGGTCAGCCCGCTGCTCGTGGCGTCGCTCGCGGTGCTGGACGCGGTCCGCCGGTATCCGGACGTCAACGCCCGGTGGGACGAGGAGAACCAGGAGATCGTCCGGTTCGCCGACGTCAACCTGGGCATCGCCGCCGCGACGCCGCGCGGCCTGCTGGTGCCGAACGTCAAGGCCGCGCAGAACCTTCCGGTACGCGATCTCGCGGTCGCGCTGAACGAGCTGGCGAGCACCGCGCGGGAGGGCCGCACCCGTCCCGCCGACCTGTCCGGCGGGACCATCACCATCACCAACATCGGGGTGTTCGGGGTGGATGCCGGCACCCCGATCCTCAACCCGGGTGAGGCGGCGATCCTCTGCCTCGGCGCGCTGCGCCGGATGCCGTGGGTGGTCGACGAGCAGGTCGTTCCCCGGTGGACGGCGCAGTTGTCGCTGTCGTTCGACCACCGGCTGGTGGACGGGGAGCTGGGCAGCCGGGTGCTCGCCCACGTCGGGCGGTTCCTGGAGGACCCGCTCTGGGGCCTGGCCCTGCGCTGAGGCCCCCGACAGACGGACGGCGCGTGGACGGACGAGGAGGTCCGTCCACGCGCCGTCGTCGTACGCGCGGGCGCGCGTCAGTCCACCACCTCGAACCCGACGCCGGCCGACGGACGCGGCGCGACGCCGCCCGCCGGCGCGATGGGCTCGCCGACGTCCTCGGAGGCGGCGAGCCGGAACCGCACGTACTCCAGTTCGCCGGAGAACTCGTGCCGGGCCGGGTAGCTCTGTGACACCGGCGAGTGGATGCTGCGACCGACGTCCATGCCGGCGAAGCCGTGGAAGAACGGCAGCAGGCGCGGGAACAGCGCCTCCCCCGCCGCCTCGCCGTCCACGTACAGGCGGCCGGTGCCCTGGCAGTCGGCGGTCTTCGTCAGCTCGAAGGTCAGCTCCACCGGGCCCAGCGGCAGTTCGCCCTCCGACCGCAGCACGTAGTGGGTGCCGAGGTGGTTGTACTCGTACACCAGGTGGTTGTCCTTGATGTGCAGCACGTAGCCGCCGCTGACGTTGCCGAGCACCACGATCACGCCGCCCTGGGTGGCGTCGGTGCGGTGCACCCGCGCGGTGATGGCGTGCGAGCGGTTCATCGTCGGCGGCACCGCCGCGCCGGAGATCGTCGGCACGCCGGCCAGGTAGGTGAAGTCCAGCCGGTCCCGCACCGATCCGGGGCGCGGCACCCGGGCCCGGATCGCGAATCCCCTGTCGTCCAGCGGCAGCACGTCGTAGCGGGCCGCCTCGATCCAGAACTCCTCGATGAGACGCCGCAGCACCTCCGGATGTTCGGCGGCCAGGTCCCGGCTCTCGGTCGGGTCCTCGTCGATCCGGTACAGCTCCCAGCGGTCCTCGTCCCAGGAGGTGCCCCGCTCGTGGAACGCCACCGCCTTCCAGCCCTGGTGGTAGATGCCGCGGTGGCCGAACATCTCGAAGTACTGGCGGTCCCGCGACGGCGGCGCCGCCGGGTCGCGCAGCCCGTCGCGGAAGCTGCGGCCGTGCAGCGGCATCTGCGGGATGCCCCGGCGCACCGCCGGCGGCCGCACCCCGACCAGGTCCAGCACCGTCGCGGTGACGTCGATGCTGTGCTGGAACTGCGTCCGCACCTGCCCGCCGGGTACGTCACCGGCCGGCCAGCTCAGCACGAACGGCACCCGCACCCCGCCCTCGTGGGTGTGCTGCTTGTAGCGGCGGAACGGGGTGTTGCTGACCTGCGCCCAGCCCAGCGGATAGTTGCTCTGCGCCCGCGGGCCGCCGATCTCGTCGATCCGGTCCAGGCTGTCCTGGAGGTTCTCCGGCACCCGGTTCTGGAACGCGGTGGGGTTGAGCGTGCCGAGCGGCGTGCCCTCGGGGCTCGCGCCGTTGTCCGACATGACCACGAAGATCGTGTCGTCCAGCCGGCCGATCCGCTCCAGGAAGTCGACCAGGCGCCCGAGCTGGGCGTCGGTGTGGTCGACCATCGCCGCGTACGCCTCCTGCATGCGGGCGAACAGGCGCCGCTGCTCCGGCGGCACGTCGTCCCACGGCACGACGCCCGGGTTGTGCGGCGGCAGCGGCGCGTCCGGCGGGATGATGCCCAGCCCGATCTGCCGCCGGTGCCGGTCCGCGCGGATGACGTCCCAGCCGGCGTCGTAGCGGCCGCGGTACTTCGCCAGGTACTCCGGCGGGGCCTGGTGCGGCGCGTGCGCCGCGGCGTACGCCAGATAGAGGAAGAACGGCTTCTCCGGGGTGAACGACGTCTGGTCCCGGACGAACCCGATGGCCCGGTCGGTCAGGTCCTCGGTGAGGTGGTAGCCCTCCTCCGGGGTGGCCGGCGGGTCCACCTGATGGTTGTCGTACACCAGCTCCGGATAGAAGTTGTCGGTCTCGGCCTCCAGGAAGCCGTAGTACCGCTCGAAGCCGCGTCCCAGCGGCCACTGGTCGTACGGCCCGGACGGCGTGGTCTGCTCCAGCGGCGCGACGTGCCACTTGCCGACCGCCATGGTGTTGAACCCGGCGTCGGCGAGCATCTCCGCGACGGTGGCGGCGGCGTGGGTGATCCGCCCCCGGCCGCTGGGGAAGCCGCTGTCGAAGTTGGACAGCATGCGCATGCCGACGCTGTGGTGGTTGCGGCCGGTGAGCACGCTGGCCCGGGTCGGCGAGCACAGCGGCGAGGTGTGGAAGTTGGTGTACCGCAGCCCGGAGGCGGCCAGCCGGTCGATCGTCGGGGTGTCGATCTCGGCGCCGAAGCAGCCGAAGTCGGCGAACCCGACGTCGTCCAGCAGCACGTACACCACGTTCGGGGTACCCGCGGCGGCCGACGGCGGCGTGCTCCAGTGCTCCGTCGACTCGCCGTAGGTGCGTCCGATGGTCCCCTCGTACGGAGGGTCCGCCAGAGGTCCGGTCACGGTACGCCTCAGCCGGCCGTCGTGCCGCCGTCGAGGACGAGCGTGTGGCCCGTGATCATGCGCGCCTCGTCGCTGGCGAGGAACACCACCGCGTCGGCGGAGTCGCGCGGCGTCGCCATGCGGCCCAGCGGGATCGACGCCCGGAAGTTCTCCCGCGCGCTGTCCGGCACGTCACCCATCCCGCCGAGGAACGCCGAGAGCATCGGCGTCTCGGTCGCCGCCGGGGCGATCGCGTTGACCCGGACGCCGTGCGGCGCGAGTTCCAGCGCCAGCGCCTTCATCAGGCCGATGACGCCGTGCTTGGCGGCGGTGTACGGCGCGTACCGGGGGCGGGCGATGACGGCCTGGAGGGAAGCGGTGAACACGATCGCGCCGCCACCGGCCTCGATCAGCGCGGGCGCGGCGGCCTGCGCGGTCCAGAACGCCCCCTTGAGGTTGACGTCGACCACGCGGTCCAGCGTCGCCTGGTCCACCTCGTCGAGCGGGCCGGTGAACGGCGTACCGGCGTTTGCGTGCATGAGGTCGAGCCGGCCGAACCGCTCGACGGCGGTCTCGACGGCGGCGCGGCAATCAGCGGCCCGGGTGACGTCGCAGGCCACGCCCACGACGGCGGACCCGAACCCGGCGGCCGCCTCGGCGGCGCGGTCGCCGTCGAGGTCGGCGATGACGACGCGCGCGCCCTCCTCGACGAGCCGGCCGACTGTGGCCAGTCCGATGCCGCTGGCGCCTCCGGTGACGACGGCGACGCGGTCAACCAACCTCATGTGCTGCTCCTGTTGAATCGGTCCAGGAGGTCGCCGCTCAGGGTGGGCACCGCGGACAGCAGCCTCTGGGTGTAGGGGTGCCGGGGGTCGGAGTAGATCGATTCGGTGTCACCCGTCTCGACGATCCGGCCCTGGTTCATCACCGCGATCCGGTCGCAGAGGTACCGGACGACGGACAGGTCGTGGGAGACCAGGATCAGGGTCAGCTTGAACTGTTCGGCCAGGTCGGTGAGCAGGTTGAGGATCTGCGCGCGCACCGAGACGTCGAGCGCGCTGACCGGCTCGTCCCCCACGATGACCTTCGGCCCGGCCGCGAGGGCGCGGGCGATGGCGATGCGCTGCCGCTGGCCGCCGGAGAACTGGTGCGGGTAGCGGGTCACCGCCTCCTCGGGCAGACCCACGGAGTGCATCAGCTCGGCGACGCGGGCCCGGTGGTCGCCGGGCAGGCGCAGCGCGCGCATCGGCTCCGCGATGATGTCCGCGACGCGCATGCGCGGGTTCAGCGACGACATCGGGTCCTGGAGCACCATCTGCACGTCGCGGCGCAGGAACCCGAGCCGCCGCTCCGGTACGCCGCTGATCCGCTGCCCCTGGTAGAACGCGGTGCCGGAGGTCGGCTGGTCGAGGGCCATGAGGATGCGCGACAGCGTGGACTTGCCGGAGCCGCTCTCCCCCACGATGCCGAACGCCTCGCCCTCGTGGACCTGCACGCTCACGCCGTCGAGCGCGCGGATCGGCCGGCCCGGCGTACGCAGCGACCTCCGCGGGGCGCGGTACTCGCGCACCACGTCGACGGCTTCCAGCAACGGGGTGGTGGTCATGCGCTGGCCTTCCCGCTTCCTAGGGGCTGGTCGCTCTCGATCGGGTGGTGGCAGGCCGCCCGCTGGGTGCTGCCGGGCGGCGCCGTCAGCAGCGGCACCGTGCCGCAGACGTCGTCGGCGCGCGGGCAGCGGTTGCGGTAGACGCAGCCGGTGGGGAACGACCCGAGCGACGGGACGCGGCCCGGGATCGTCGACAGCCGGCCGCTTCCGTCGGTGCTCTCCAGCACTGTGGACGCCCGCAGGCCCGCCGTGTACGGGTGCCGGGGCGAGTCGAACACCGTCGCCACGTCGCCGTGCTCGACGATCGAGCCGCCGTACATGACGAGCAGTTCCTCGCAGATGCTGGCGACCACCGGCAGGTCGTGGGTGATGAGCAGCAGCGACGCGCCCTCCTCACGCACCAGCGTGTCCATCAGCCGCAGCATCTCCGCCTGCACCGTGACGTCCAGCGCCGTGGTGGGCTCGTCCGCGATCAGCACGGCGGGGTCGCACGCCAGCGCGATGGCCAGGACGACACGCTGGCGCTGGCCGCCGGAGAGCTGGTGCGGGTACTTGCGCGCGGTGCGGTCGGGCTCGGGCAGCTGGACCCGTTCGAGCAGTTCGACGGCCCGGGCCGAGGCCGCCGTGCGGCTCATCCCCTTGTGCAGCCGCAGCGACTCGGCGACCTGGTTGCCGACCCGCATCAGCGGGTTGAGCGCCGTCATCGGCTCCTGGAACACCATGGCGATGTCGTTGCCGCGGACCGCGCACATCTGCTTGTCGGACAGGTCGAGCAGGTTACGGCCGTTCAGCAGCACCCGGCCGGACGCTGTCACGCCGTGGGGCAGCAGGCCCATCAGCGCGAGCGCGGTCAGGGACTTGCCGCAGCCGGACTCGCCGATGAGTCCCATCCGGCGGCCCGGCCCGATCTCGAACGAGACGCCCTTGACGGCCTGGATGTCGTGGACCTCGACGACGAGGTCCTCCACCACGAGCCCGCTCACGCCGCTCACCGTCCTCTCAGCCGCGGGTCGAGGGCGTCGCGCAACCCGTCGCCCATGAGGTTGAAGCCGAGCACCGACAGGGCGATGGCCAGACCGGGCCAGACGGCGAGCATCGGCTGCACGACGAAGTAGTTCTGGGCCTCCTGGAGCATCCGGCCCCAGGTGGGGGTCGGCGGCGGGGTGCCGTACCCGAGGTAGGACAGCGCCGCCTCGGCGAGCACCGCGTGCGCGAACGACACCGACGCCTGCACGATGAGCAGGGCCGCGATGTTGGGCAGCACGTACCGGACCATGAGCACCACGCCCCGGCGGCCGTAGCTGCGCGCGGCCAGCACGAAGTCGCTCTGCAGCACCTGCATCGCGCCGGCCCGGGTGAGACGGCCGAACACCGGGACGTTCGCGACGCCGATCGCGATCATGCCGGTGAGCGTGGAGGCGCCGAAGCCGGCGGCCAGGATGATCGCCAGCAGGATGGCCGGGAACGCGAACACGATGTCCAGCGCCCGCATCACCGGCTCGCTGAGCCAGCGGTGCCCGGTGGCGGCGAGCAGACCCAGCGGTACGCCGACGGCGGCGGCGATCGCGACGGCGACCACACCGACGAACAGTGTGGTCCGCGCGCCGACGAGGAGCTGGCTGACGATGTCCCGGCCGAAGTGGTCGGTGCCGAGCCAGTGGTCCCCGCCCGGGGACAGCAGCGTCTGCGACGGGTCGACCCGGGTGGGGTCGTACGGCGTCCAGAGGAACGACACGAGCGCGGTGAGGACGACCAGGCCCACCAGGCCGGCGCCGATCACCAGCGTGAGGTTCCAGCGGCGGCGCGGCTTGACCGGGCCGGCCGCGACGACGTCGGCGGTGGCGTCCGGTGGGGCGTCGGCGACTGATGTCATGCCTTGCTCCTCAGCCTGGGGTCGACCGCGTGGTACACCACGTCGACGACGAAGTTGATCAGAAGCACCGCGGCGGTCAGCACCATCACGGTGCCCTGCACCTTCAGCAGGTCGCGGTTGCCCACGTCCTGGAGCAGCATCCGGCCGAGACCGGGCAGGCCGAAGACGTTCTCGATCACGACGGTGCCGATGAGCAGCGTCGCGAGTTGCAGACCGAGGACCGTGATGACCGGGATGGCCGCGTTGCGCAGCGCGTGCCGGGTCAGCGCCTGCGAGCGGCTCAGCCCCTTGGCCCGCGCGGTCTGGATGAAGTCCTCCTGCATGACCTCGACCACAGCGGACCGGACGTAGCGCATCAGGATCGCGCCCTGGGCCACGCCGAGGACCAGCGCCGGCATCAGCAGGGCCTGCACGGCGCCGCCGACGTCGTCCCATCCGGTGAACCCGCCGGCGGGCAGCCACTGCAACTTCACCGCGAACACGGTGATGAGCAGGATGCCCAGCCAGAACGACGGCACGGCGATGCCGACCTGGCTCAGCGCCGACAGCGCCGTTCCGATCGCGGTACGGCTCTTCACCGCGGCGAGGATGCCCAGCGGTACGGCGATGAGCAGCGCCAGCGTCATCCCGGCCAGAATCAGCGGCACCGTCACGCCGAGCTTGTCGGCGATCTCCGAGCCGACCGACACCCCGCTGAGCGGCGAGATGCCGAAGTCACCGCGGATCAGGCCGCCGGCCCATTCGAGGTACCGCTCGGTGAACGGCCGGTTCGTCCCGAACTGCTCCCGCAGCGCCTCCAGCGCCTCCGGGGTGGCGTTGACGCCGAGCATCGCCTGCGCCTGGTCGCCCGGCAGCAGCGCCAGCATCGTGAAGACGAGGATCGACGCGGCGAACAGCGATACCGCGAGGATGGCCAGCCGCCGGACGAAGTAGATCACCATGCGTGTGTGCTCCCACTCCGAGTCATGGCCTGATCATCACCATCTTGGTCACGGTCAGCTCCTCCATGGCGAAGCGCGGTCCCTCCCGGCCGATGCCGGAGTCCTTGACGCCGCCGTACGGCATGTTGTCGGCGCGGAAGCCGGGCACCTCGTTGACGAGCACGCCGCCGACGTCGAGACGGCGTACGACGTCCAGGGCGACAGCCAGGTCGCGGGTGAAGACGGCGGCCTGGAGCCCGTAGCGGGACCGGTTGACCAGCTCGACCGCGGCGTCCATGTCGGGCACCGACCGGACGCAGACCACCGGACCGAAGATCTCCTCCGCCCAGCACTCGGCGTCCTCGGGGACGTCGACGAGCACAGTCGGTTGCAGCACCCGGCCCTGCGCCGTACCGCCGGCCAGGCAGCGCGCCCCGGCGGCGACCGCGCGGTCCACCCACGAGTGGACCCGCTCGGTGGACGCCTCGTCCACCAGGGCGGACACGCGGGTGTCGGCGGACCGGGGGTCGCCGGTGGTGACCGAGGCCAGCAGCGGCCGGAGGCGGTCCAGCAGCGCCTCCCGGACCGGCTCCTCGACGATCACCCGCTGCACGCTGATGCACGCCTGGCCGGAGGCGTAGAACCCGCCGCGTACGACGGCTTCGGCGGCCCGGTCGAGGTCGGCGTCGCGGCCGACGACGAGCGCCGCGTTGGACCCGAGTTCGAGCAGCACCTTGCGCGGGGCCGCGGCGCGGGCGATCTGGTGGCCGACGTGCGCCGACCCGGTGAAGGACACGGCGGCGACGCCGGGGTGCGTGGTCAGGAGCTTGCCGACCTCGACGCCGCCGGTGACGAGCTGGACCCCGGCGGCCGGGCAGCCGGCCCGGCGGAACAGGTCGACCAGCACCAGCGTGGCCAGCGGCGTGTTCGGCGCCGGCTTGACGATCACCGGGCAGCCCGCCGCGACCGACGGCGCGACCTTGTGGGCGGCCAGGAGCAGCGGGTAGTTGAACCCGGTGATGCCGACGACGACACCGACCGGACGGCGTACCCAGAAACCGAGCATGCCCTCGCCGGCCGGCTGCATGTCCAGCGCCACCGTCTCGCCGGTCAGGTGCCCGACCTCCTCGGCGGCCGTCTCCAGCGTGACCAGCGTGCGGGCGACCTCGACCCGGCAGTCCACGAGCGGCTTGCCGGTCTCCAGGACCAGCAGTTCGGCCAGCGAGCCGGCGCGGGCGCGGACCTCGGCGGCGACTGCCGTCAGGATCGCGCGCCGCCGGTGGCCGGGCAGCCCGGCCATCTCCGCGGCGACCTCCTGCGCGGCTTCGACAGCCGCTTCCGCGTCGCCGGGGTCGCCCCACGGCGCCTGGGTGACGGTGCTGCCGTCGTACGGGAAGCGCACCGGCGCGGTCTGCGCGGTGCTGGTCCAGCCCGCGCCGATCGGCAGGCCGGTGGGCAGCGCGGTCAGCAGCTCCTGCGCGGTCACGACGCCGCACCCGCCCGGGCGCCGGTGGCCCCGGTGAGGAAGGCCAGGGCCGCCTCGGCGTAGACCTTCGTCTTGCGGACGACGTCGTCGACCTCGACGTACTCGTCGGGCTGGTGGGCGATCCACTTCGGGCCGGGTCCGTACACCACGTTCGGGATGCCGCTGTCGCGCCACAGGATGGTGCCGTCGGTCGCGCCGGGCACGCCGCCGAAGACGGGCTCGGCGCCGGTGACGGCGCGGTGCGCCTCGGCCACGGCGAGCGAGACGGGGTGGTCCTCCGGGGTGACCGCGCACGGCCGGTCGTCGACGACCTCGACGGCGAAGGTGACGCCGTGCCTGGTGCCGATGGCGTCGGCGTCGGAGCGGACGCGCGCGGCGAGCGCGGCGTGGTCGACACCGGGTACGGTCCGGCAGTCCACGCCGAGGACGGCGCGGCCGGGGATGACGTTGAGCTGGTCGGCGGAGCCGGCGTCCAGGACCGTGGGGGTCAGGTACGTCAGGCCGAGGTGCTCGTGCTCACCCGGGTCGGCCTGCAGCTCCTTCTGGTACCGGCCGAGCGCGGCGACCAGCTCGGCCACCGCCGGTACGGGGTTGCGGCCGTGCTGCGGCATCGCGCCGTGCGCCATCTTGCCGGTGCAGGTGACAAGCAGCCGGACGGCGCCCTTGGCGACCGCGCAGATCTCCTCCGCCTCCGGCTCACAGATGATCGCGGCGTCCACCTCACGGGCGAGCGCGGTGGTGGTGAAGTGCTTCGCCCCGAGCATCTGGCCCTCCTCGTCCACCAGGGCCGCCACCACGATCCGGCCCGGGAACGGCCCGGCCAGCTCGACGGCCCGGGTCGCGTGGATCATCGCGGCGACACCGGCCTTCATGTCGGCGGAGCCGCGACCGTACAGCCGCCCGTCGACGATGTCGCCGCCGAACGGGTCGACGGTCCACTCCTCGGGAGCGCCCTCGGTGACGACGTCGGTGTGCCCCTCGAACATCAGCGTCGGGCCGGGCAGGCCGCCGTCCACCACCGCGACGACGTTGGGGCGCCCGGGGACGACCTCGGTGACCTCCGGCCGCCAGCCGAATCCCCGCATGACCTGCGCGACGAGTTCCGCCACTGGCTGCTCGCTACGCCCTCGGCCCGCGTCCCAGGTCGAGGGGATGCGGACCAGGTCCTGGGTGAGCGACACGACGGCTTGTTCGTCCACGAGATGGCCGGCGCGGAGGGAGGCGTGGGTGTCCGACGTCATGGCGTCGGAGGTTACGAACTCCGCCCTCGGAGGGGAACGTCCAGTTTCCGGGTCGGTGGGGGTACCAGCCGTGGCCGGACCTGGTCTTCTACGGCCGCGGCGACCCGCCGCACCCCCTCCTCGATGCGGTCCAGCGGCATCACCTGGTACCCCAGGCGCAGGTGGTGACGCGGCGCCGGCCGGGTGGCCCAGTACGGCGCGCCCGGGTCCAGCAGGACGCCCTGGCGGCGCAACTCCCGGGCCAGTTCTCCGGCGTCCAGCCCCGGCGGGCCGGTGATCCAGCGGGCCAGCCCGCCGCGCGGCACCGGCTGCGGTCCCCAGCGCACGTGCCGCTCGACCGCCCGCACCATCTCCTCGTACAGCCCCTGGTAGTGGGCGCGGACGCGGCGCACGTGGCGGGCCAGGTCCCGGCTGGCGATCATCTGCGCGAGGGCGCGTTGCATCGGGCCGGGCGGGTGACGCAGCACGTAGCGGGAGCGGGCCCGCATGGCGTCCACGAGCGCCGGGGACGCCACCACGTAGCCGAGCCGCAGCCCGGGTGCCAGCAGCTTGCTGAAGCTGCCGAGGTAGACCACGCGGTCCTCGTCGTCGAGCGCCCGCACCGCCACCGCGGGCATCCCCCGGAACGTCATCTCCGGGTCGTAGTCGTCCTCGATCACGACCGCGTCCGCCGCCCCGGCCCGGCGCAGCAGCTCCTCACGCCGGGACGCCGACATGGTCGCGCCGGTCGGGTACTGGTGGCTCGGCGTGACGTACACGAGCTGGGCGCCGTGCAGGTCCGCCGGCAGGTCCTCGACGACCAGGCCGTCCTCGTCGACCCGGCCGGGCACCACGTCGGCGCCGGCCATCTGCATGATCGTCCGGGCGTCGGGGTAGCCGGGGTCCTCGACGAGCACCACGCTGCCCGGCCGGACGAGGACGCTCGCCAGCAGGTGCAGCGCGTGCGTCGAACCCAGCGTGATCATCACCTGGTCCGGGTGGGCGGAGATGCCGCGCGCGGGCAGCACGTGCTCGCAGAGCTGACGCACCAGTTCCGGGTCGTCGGCCTGGCCGGCGTCCCCGATGACCCGGGACAGCCCGTCCTGCCGCAGCGCCTCACGCTGCGCCCGCTCCCACGCGCCGATCGGGAACATGGACGGGTCGGGCTGGCCGACCACGAACGGGAACGGCGCCCGCGCCCAGGCCGGATCCCGGTGCACCGGAGTGGGCGGCGGTTCCGGCAGCCGCGCCTCCCAGTCGATCGGCTGCATCGGCGAGCGGGCGGTCCGCCGCGCGGCCCGCATCCGCACCACCGCGTCGGAGGAGACGTAGAGACCGCGCCGCGGGACGGTCACGATCAGACCCTGCTCCATGAGCCGGTCGTACGCGGTCAGCACGGTGTTCCGGGAGACGCCGAGCGCCTCGGCCAGGCGGCGCGTGCTGGGCAGCGGGCCGTCGTCGTACTGCCCCGCGAGGATGGCGTCCTCGAGCCCGGTGATGATCTGCTCGTAGAGCGGAACCGTGCTCTGCGGGTTGACCGGCAGCAGGAAATCCGCCACCTCGACCTCCCACTCCCGCGGGGGTCTCGCCTCGTCCCGTCGTCGTACGCCCTGCACACGCCCTGTGCGTCCCGCTGGTACTAGCCTAGCCGGAGACCTGGACCTGTTGCGGAGGGCCCGTTCCCGCCACGCTTGGCCGGGCGATGGCAGGTGACGGTCTCCTGCACGCGGACAGGGGTGGACTCATGAGCGCCCAGCGAATCGCGCTGGTGCCCGGCGACGGCATCGGACCGGAGGTCACCGCGCAGGCGGTCAAGGCGTGCGACGCCGCCGCCCGACGGTTCGGGATCGACCTGGTCTGGGAGGACTACGAACTCGGCGCGGACTACTGGCGGATAACCGGCCAGGTCGTGCCGCCGGACGTGGAACAGGAACTGGCCAAGGCGGACGCCATTCTCTTCGGGGCCGTCGGTGACCCGTCGGTGCCGCCCGGCGTGCTGGAACGCGGCCTGGTCATCCACCTGCGGACCGCGTTCGACCAGTATGTGAACCTGCGGCCGGTCAAGCTGCTGCCAGGCGTGCCCACGCCCATCGGCGGGCTCCGCCCGGAGCAGTGCGACCTGGTGATCCTGCGGGAGAACACCGAGGGCGCCTACGTCGGCGCCGGCGGCTTCATCCACCGGGGCGGGCCGGACGAGATCGCCACCCAGGAGTCGGTGAACACCCGCAAGGGCGTCGAACGCCTCATCCGGCACGGCTTCCGGCTGGCCCTGAGCCGCCGCAAGCACGTCACCCTGGTGCACAAGGCGAACATCCTCACGTACGCCGGCGACCTGTGGCAGCGGACCTTCGAGGAGGTCGCCGCGGAGTATCCGGACATCGAGGTGGACTACGTGCACGTCGACGCGATGTGCCTCTACCTGGTGACGCAGCCGGAGCGGTTCGACGTCGTGGTCACCGACAACCTGTTCGGCGACATCATCACCGACCTGGGCGCGGCCGTGCAGGGCGGTCTCGGCCTGGCCGCGAGCGGCAACCTCAACCCGACCGGGTCGGCGCCGAGCATGTTCGAGCCGGTGCACGGTTCCGCGCCGGACATCGCCGGCCGCGGCTGGGCCAACCCCGCGGGCTCGATCCTCAGCGCCGCGCTGATGCTGGAGCACCTGGGCCACCCCGAGGCGGCCCGCTGCCTGGAGGACGGGGTGAAGGCGGTGCTGCCGCGTCTGGGCGCCATGCGCGGGCCGGAGATGGGCATGTCGACCGAGGACTTCGGCGACGCGGTCGCCGCCGTCATCGGCGAGGGCGCGTACCAGGCGGACGCCCTGCCGGCGTGACACGGATGTGAGCACCGAACCGGTCGATCCGGGCGACGGCGGGGGCACTCCCCCGCCGTCGCCGTGTTGCGCGCCGCGACGCCCGCCCGCCGCCGCCGGCACCGGCGCCGCGGCGGGCGCGAGCGCCGTCCGCTCACCATTCCGGGGTACGGACGACCTGATCGCGCTGCCCGGCGGCACCTTCCTCATGGGCACCGACGACCCGGAGGGCTTCCCGGAGGACCTGGAGGGACCGGTCCGGCCGGTGGCTGTGGCCCCGTTCGCGATCGCCGCGACACCGGTGACGAACCGGCAGTTCGCCCGCTTCGTCGACGCCACCGGCTACCGCACGGACGCGGAACGGTACGGCTGGTCGTTCGTCTTCCACCTGCTGCTGGCACCGTCCGCGCACCGGTACGTGCTGGACGCGTCGGTGCCGCAGGCGCCGTGGTGGCTGGCGGTCGAGGGAGCGCACTGGGCCGCCCCGGACGGGCCCGGTTCGGACGTACGCGGGCGCGAGCGGCACCCCGTCGTGCACGTCTCCCACCGGGACGCCGAGGCGTACTGCCTGTGGTCCGGCACCCGGTTGGCCACCGAGGCCGAGTGGGAGTACGCGGCGCGCGGCGGCCTGTCCCAGGCGCGCTACGCCTGGGGCGACGAGCTGACCCCGGACGGGCGGCACCTGTGCAACATCTGGCAGGGTGCCTTCCCTGCTGTCAACACCGCTGAAGACGGGTTCGCAGGCACCTCTCCGGTGACCGCGTTTCCGCCGAACGGCTACGGCCTGTACGACGTCGCGGGCAACGTTTGGGAACTCACGGCCGAACCCTGGCGCGACCGCCGCGGCCGTATCTCACCAGGTGAGAGCGTCATCAGGGGTGGTTCGTACCTGTGCCACGACTCTTATTGCAACCGTTACCGCGTGGCAGCACGGAGTCGGACCACCGTTGACTCCTCAAGTGGCAACACCGGGTTCCGCGTGGCGCGGTAGTCCGGCGCTGATTGGTACCTGCCGACCCCGCTGAACTGGCCCTTTTGCATCGGGTAGCACGCTCATAGTGTCCCGCCTCACAGGCTACGAGCGCCCTTGGCGTTCTTCGCGATGGGACACACGAATGAATCGGCTGAAGATAACGCTGCCCGCCGTGCTGCTCGCCACGGCGCTGGCTCTGACCGCGTGCAGTAGCGACGGCGACTCGAAGACCACCACCGGCGGTGGTTCCGGCAACGGTACGGTCACCCTCGGCGCCTACCTCGAGCCGGTGAGCCTCGACCTGACCGCCGAGGCCGGCGCCGCGATCCCGCAGGTCCTGCTCTACAACGTGTACGAGGGCCTGGTGCGCCAGAACGCCGACACCGGCGAGGTGGAGCCGCTGCTGGCCAGCGAGTGGAAGGTGTCCGACGACGGCACCAAGTACTCGTTCAAGCTCCGCGACGGCGTGACCTTCCACGACGGCCAGAAGCTCACCGCGCAGGACGTGGTGTGGAGCTTCAAGCGGGTGACCGCCGAGGGCTCGACGAACCCGTTCAAGTCGCAGATGACAGTCGTGAAGACCGTCGAGGCGCCGGACGCGTCCACAGTGGACGTGACGCTGTCCCGGCCCAGCCAGAGCTGGCTGTTCGACGTCGCCGGCCGCGTCGGCGTGGTGCTCAAGGAGAACGCCACCGACCTGGGGACGAAGCCGAACGGCACCGGCCCGTTCAAGTTCGACAAGTGGAACCGCGGCGACAGCATCACCCTGGTCCGCAACGACGGCTACTGGGGCGAGAAGGCGAAGGTCGGCACCGCCGTCTTCCGGTACATCACCGACGCCAACGCGCTCAACAACGCGATGCTCTCCGGCCAGCTCGACATCGTGGCGAACATCCAGGCGCCGCAGCTGCTCGAGGTGTTCAAGGGCAACAAGCAGTTCGAGGTGGTCGAGGGCAAGACGACCGGTGAGGTCGTCCTGGCCATGAACAACGGCAAGGGCCCGCTGGCCGACGCCCGGGTGCGCCAGGCCATCCGCCACGCGATCGACCACGACGCGCTCATCAAGACCGTCTGGTCCGGCTACGGCACGAAGATCGGCAGCATGGTGCCGCCCAGCGACCCCTGGTACGAGGACCGCACCGGGGACTTCCCGCACGACCCCGCCAAGGCCAAGCAGCTGCTCGCCGAGGCCGGCCACGCAGGCGGGCTCACCCTGACCATGGACGTCCCGCCGCCCGGCTACGCCCGCGCGTCCGCGCAGTTCGTCGCCTCGCAGCTCGCCGAGGTCGGCATCAAGGTGACCCAGAACAACGTCGAGATGCCGCAGTGGCTCGACAAGGTGCTCGGCAAGGCCAACTACGACCTGTCGATCATCGCCCACGTCGAGCCGCGTGACCTGGTCCGCTACGGCCAGCCGGAGTACTACTACCGCTACAAGAACCCGGCCGTCACGCAGCTCATGAACGAGGCCGACACGGCTCTGGACGCGGCGACCCGGGACAAGAAGTTCGCCGAGGCCGCGAAGGTCATCTCGCAGGAGGCCGCCAGCGACTGGCTGTTCCTGCTGCCGAACCTCGCGGTGATCCGCGACGGCGTCGAGGGTTACCCGAAGGACGCGGTGACCCAGTCCTTCGACGTCACCAAGGTGTCCAAGAAGTAGCCCAGCACCACGCACAGAAGGACCTGGTGGGCTCCCGCCCACCAGGTCCTTCTGTCATTCCCCCGCTCCCCCTCCCCGCTCCCCCTCCCCCTCCCCCTCCCCGCGATCTTGCACTTGCTGCCCCTGGTGCGGGGGATTTGACCCCGTTCGTCGGGACACCAAGTGCAAGATCGAGGGTCCAGGAGGGCCGGGGTTGCCCGGGAGCCGTGATCGGTGCGCAGTGGACTGACGCAGTCGAGGTGTGTCGCCTCCGTGAAACCCTGCGTGCCCGAGGGCTCGGGGCGTCGACACAACGCACTGCCGAGCGAGGGCTGAACCTCGGGTGTACGCGTTCCGCCCCGTCGACGACCACGCCCAGCCCTACGGTGTGGCCTCCGTGCTCTGCGCCAGCGCGACGCAACGAGCTGCCGAGGGCAGCTCATTCCCGCTCCCTCGGCACACCGAAGGGCTGACGTGCTGCCAAGTGGCTCGGCTTTGAACGCCCTCCTCCGTCGATCTTGGAGTTGTAGCGCCTGGGATGCCCTGTATGCGAGCTGCGCGAGGTGCCACAACTCCAAGATCGACGGTCATGCCGGGCGCGGACGATCCACCGGCCGGCGACCTGGGAACGACGCGAGGCGGGCCCCGTCCGGGTGGACGGAACCCGCCTCGATCGTCACGCGCCTACTGTGCCGGCGCGAGGTGAGACAGCGTGTGTGTCAGCTGAGCCGGGTGGACGGCGCCCGGCGACGTCCCCGCAGGTGCATGCCCAGCAGGCCGACACCGAGGACGGCGGCGGCCAGCAGGCCCGTGGTCACGCCCGTCGAGAGCGTGGGGCCACCGGTGTTGCCGGAGGCGAGAACCATGCCGTTCTGCGACTCCTGACCGGCGTCGTTCGTGGTGTTGCCCGCCGGAGCGGCGTTCGGCTTGCCCTTGCCCTTGTCCTTGCCCTTGTCGGCACCGGCCGGCGCGGGGACCGGGATCTGCGCCAGCGCCTGGGTCGCCTGGGCGAAGGTCTCCGGCGTCACGTCCGGGGCGTTGCCCTGCGTACGCCACTGCTTGAGCTGCTTCATGCCCTTGCAGGCCGAGGGGTAGCGGTCGCAGTAGCTGGTGGTGTTGCCGATGCTCTCGGACGAGAGGACCGCCTTGGCGATGGCACGGGCGAGCGTGCTGGCGCCGGCGTTGAAGATGGCGTTGAGCTGGCGGCTGTCGGCCGGGTCGTTGATCTGGAGCGCCTCGCCCTTGCCGGTGGACACCGCGAACACGGTGTCGCCGTCGCCGAGCGTGTGGATCGGGCTGATCGCGCGGGCCATGCCGTCGTGCGCGTTGCCGGACATGCGCTGCGCGGCGGCCTTCTCCAGCGGGGCGTTGGTGGCCACCACGGCGATCGTGGTGTTGGCCGGCTGCTCGGCGGCGGCGGCCGGCGGGGTCGGCGGGTTGCACTCCTTCTTCTTGGGAGCCTTGTACCCGGCGAACTCGTTGCCGATGCCGTACTTGACGCCGTACAGGGTGCAGTCGGCCGGGTCGACCGGGGAGCCGGCCGGGTTCACGATCACCATCGCGCCGACGTAGATGCCGTCGCCGAGGTGGACGCTCGCGGTGCCGACGCCGCCGCGCATGCCGCCGCCACGGGCGCCGGTGCCGCCGCCGACGCCGCCCTGGCGAACCGGACCGTCCGAGGTGGCCTGTGCCGCGAGGTAACCCCACTCGGCGGAGGTGCGGGCCTTCGGGTCGCCGCCACGGCCGAGGTCGAAGATGTCCGCGGCCGGCACGATCGGGGCCACGCCGCCGGCGCCGACGCGTACGCCCTCGCCCCGGTCCTCCAGCCAGCGGATGATGCCGTTGGTGGCCGACAGCCCGTACATGCTGCTGCCGCCGAGCTGGATCGCGTTGACGCCCGGGTTGGAGTTGAGCGGGCTGAGCAGGTCGGTCTCCTTGGTGGCGGGGGCGCCACCACGCTGGTCCACACTCGCCACGGACATCTGCGGCATGTAGACGACCGAGGTGCCGGTCAGGTACGGAGCGGTGTCGGACTGGACCTGGCCGACCTGGATGCCGGGAACGTCGGTGATGGCGTTGTGGGCACCCGGTGCGCCGGCGGCGGGGTTGGCCGACGCGGGCGACGCGACGAGCACGAGTCCCGGACAGACCAGGGCTGCCGCGGCGAGCGCGGCGAATCTGGACGACTTCATGCAGCTTCTCCCATGCGAAGCGGTGCGACCTCCGCCCCGATCCGGGGCGGTCGATGCATTGGGCAACTGGTGGTCCCCCGTGGTACACGACGAGATGTGGGGGAGGCTACTGGTCAGACCAGTTGAAGGGAAGAGCCTGCTCAGCTGATGGCCGCCTCGGATAATCCGAGGTCAGGCCACATCAGGCGGATTCAGAGCAATACGTCCACCATCGAGCGCCGCGCCTCCGGCACGTACTCGGCGTAGTAGTGGTGCAGTTCCTGGCGGGTCAGCCGGGCCACCTCGTCGGCCTCGCCCGCGCGCATCGCGTCGATGACCCGGCGGTGGTGCGCGAGCGTGCGCTCCATCAGCGCCTCACGATCCGGGGCCTCCGCGAGCTTCGTGGAGATCAGATCGAGCACCATGCTGCGGACCGCGTCGAGGCAGAGCACCAGAAGTTCGTTCCCGGACAGGCGGGCGACGTGCTCGTGGAAGCGGACGTCCGCCGCGCTGAACGCCTCGTAGCCGTCGGCCACCGCGTCCCGCATGCCCGCCAGCGCCTGCTCCAGTTCGTCCAACTCGGACGGTGACGCCTGCCGGGCCGCGACCGATCCCGCCGCCGATTCGATGATCATGCGGAACTGGAGCAGCTCCGCCACGCCGAGCCGCCGGCTGTCCACGACCCGGGCGAACAGCTTGCGCATCGCCGAGGCGGTCGAGGCGATCACCTGGGGCCCGAGCGGGTCACCGGGGCGCGAGCGGACCAGGCCGCTGCTCTCCAGCACGCGCAGCGCCTCACGCACGGTCGACCGGCTGACGTCGAACTGGGTCGTCAGCTCGCGCTCGCTGGGCAGCCGGTCCCCCGGCCGCAGATCGCCGGCGGCGATCCGCTCCTCGACCTGCCGGACGATCCCCTCGTACGCCCTCACGGTTCGCACTGGAGCGAACGAGACAGCCTTCGGCATGGCGAACCTCCCGACGCACGGCGGCCTCGCGCCGCTGGGAACAACGGTACGGGTCGTCTGCCCGCCGGAGGGGCAGGGTCAGGCGGCAGGAGGCGGCGAGCCCATCGCCACGTCGTCGACCTTGATGTTGATCTCGTCGACCCGCAGCCCGTACGCCTCGACGGCGGACGCGACAGCGGCCCGCACCTCGTCGGTGACCTGCGGAACCGGGTGACCGGCCGCGATCACGAGGACCAGGTTGATCACCGCCGCGCCGTTCGTGACGTGGGCCGAGCAGCCCCGGCGGGCGTCGCCGACCTGATCGAGCCCGACCCGGTCGAGCACCGCGTTGAAGAACCGGGCCACGTCACCGCCCAGCTCGGCCACCCCGGGCACCCCGCGGGTGGCGGCCACCGCGATCTTCTCCACCACCTCGTCGGAGACGTGCGTGGTCCCGCCCGCCACCGCGTCCGGCGTGATCGACAGTTCCTGGGTCGCCTCGTCAGCCATGCTCTCCCACCCGTCGCACCGCCCCGCGCCGACGGCGTGGGGCGGTGCGAGCGTACTAGGCGCGGGCGTTCCGCAGCGGACGGAGCCCGGTTCAGCGCGCCCCGGCCGGCGCCGGCTCGCCGACGATCCCGTCCAGCCCGCCGGAGGTGTCCGGCGCCGGGTGCGGCCCGGTTCCGCCGGCCGTCCGCTCCCGGCGCCGGAGCCACCAGTCGACGCCGAGGTTGAGCAGCAGGCCGACCGCTGCCCAGATCGCCACGACGGCGAGGTTCCGAGCGACGCCGACGCCGTCGAAGTAGGTGAGCGACCGGGCCGTGTCCACGGCGGCGGGCAGCGGCAGGACGCCCTGGAGCGTCCGGAAGAACTCCGGCACCATGTAGATCGACAGGCCGCCGCCGGAGGCCGGTACGCCGGCCATCATCAGCACCACCATCATCGGGACGATCGCGGCGAGGCCGAAGGTGCGGGTGAACACCCCGGTCACCGACGACACGGCGAAGATGGTGAGGGCCCCGAAACCGATCATCTCCAGGGCGCTCCCGTCGACCGCGCCGATGATCACGTCGAACAGCAGCCACAGCCAGGTGGCCATGCCGATCGCCCAGCCGCCGAGGATCGGCAGGAACTGGCGCAGCCGCCGCAGGTGCGGTGCCCCGCCCCGGAGCACGGCGAGCATCAGGAACCCGGACATGATCCAGGACATGCCGACGTACAGGCTGTTGCTGCCCATCGTGTCGGTCCTGCTGAGCGGCGCCACGTCGGTGACCGCCAGCGGCGTCTGCTGCCCGGCGGCGACCTGGCGGAACATGGTCTGCACCATCATGTGCTGGCTGGAACCGGCGGCCGACGACGAGTACAGGGTGGCCTCGCCGCCCGGTGTCGTGGGCAGCACGTACGCGGCGACCAGGTCCTGGGCGAGGATGCGCTCCCTCGCCTCGTCCACCGACGCGGCCACGGAGACGTCGGCGACCCCGCCGAGACCGGCCCGCAGGCCGGCGGCGACCTGCTCCGCCTGCTCGGGGACGGCGGCGACCACGGCTACCGGGATGTCGTGCGGCTCGGGCTTGTGCATGGAGAAGCTCATCAAGCCCACCACGGCGACCAGGATGCTCAGCGGGAACGCCGCCACCGTCACGTACCGGAACCGCTTGGACCGCGGCGGGCCGCCGGCGAGTGCGGGCAGCGGCGTGTCCGGGCCGTCGACCTGCGGCGCCTGCGGGATCGGCGCCCCGCCGCGCTCCTTGAGCAGGCAGAGCAGCACGGCGGCGACGATCCAGGCGGCGAGCGTCAGCAGGTGGACGCCGATGCCCCGGCCGTCGAAGTAGAGCGCCGACCGCAGCGCCTCACCGGCCGCCGGCAGGGGCAGCACCCCGTGCAGGAACTGGAAGAAGCCGGGCATCGTGTCGACCGGCAGCGCCAGGTTCGACGCGGGCATGCCGAGCACGACGAAGAACAGCATCCCGAGCAGGACCGCCAGCGGCCCCATCACCTTGGTGAAGAGCAGCTGGGCGAGACCGACGGCACCGGTCGTGAGCATGCCGACGCCGAGGAACGTGAGGTAGTGGCCGTCGACCGCGCCCACACCGGGTCCGAGGATCAGCCAGATGATCGTGCTGGTCAGCGCCGACCAGCCGGCCGCCAGCGGAACGAACCGCCGCAGGCGCAGCAGGTGCGGGGTGGCCATCAGGAGCATGCTCAGCGGTACGTAGCCGGCGAGCATCATGCCCATCGCGGCGAACAGCACCGAGATGCCGGCCCGGTCGTCGTCGGGCAGCGGCGCGACGTCCTCGGTGGTGGACGCCCACTGCTGCTGCACGGCGACCGGGGCGAGGAGCTGTTGCGCGGTGCCGGCGCGGGAGGCGCCGGCCGCCGACGCGGTGATGATCGTCGCCTGGTCCGAACCCGCCACCGGGAGCTGCAACGCGCCGCTGATCTCCCGGTCCCGCAGGAGTTCCACGGCGGCGTCCCGGGACGCGACCAGCCGGGCCTCGACCGGCTCGCCGGCTGCGGCGTTCAACGCGTCGACGACGCCCTGGGCCTCGGCACCGCTGCCGATCACCGCCACCGGCATCTGGCGGGGGTGCGGCGAGTGCATCGTTCCCACGTAGGTCGCGAACATCATCGTGACCATGAGGAACGGCATGACGAAGAGGGCGACCGAGCGGATGATCCGCTCCTTGCGGTCGGCGGCGGTCGGCTCGGCGGGCGCCGGGTCGGTGGAGGGCGGCACAGGCAGGCTCCGGAGGGGTCAACGGCTGCGTCGGCAGCCAAACGTAAGTCAAGTGACTTACGAAGTGTAGGTGACGCGTCCCCCAGAAGACGAAACGACTAGGTTTGGCCTGCGCCACAGCTGGGCGCCGGTCCAGGGGAAGAGAGGGTTCATGGCACGGTCGGAGGCGGCCCGTACCGCGCTGCTCGACGCCGCCGAACGCCTGTTCGCCGAGACCGGGATCGCGCAGGTCTCCGACCGCAGGATCGCCGAGGTCGCGGGCAACACGAACCACTCCGCGGTGCGGTACTACTTCGGCGGCCGGGAGGGCCTGCTCCGGGCACTGGTCGCCCGGCACATGGACGCCCTGGCCGAACCCCGCCGGGCGATGCCCGCGCAACCCGACTCGGTGCTCGGCGACGTCCGCAGCCTCGTACAGCCGTCCATGGCGGTGCTCGCCGGCCTGCCCCGGCCGAGCTGGCGGGCACGTTTCCTCGCCCAGGCCCTGCACGACCCGACGCTGCGGGTGCTGATGCGCGAGGCGTTCGAGTCGGCCTTCGTCGACCTGCCGGTCCGCGCCTCACTGGCGTCCCGCCTGGCGCACCTCGATCCGGGGGTGGTGGCCGGCCGGGCAGCCCTGATCGCCCGCATCGTCATGACCGCCACCGCCGAGGTCGAGGCCCGCGCCGAACAGGACGGGCAGGACCCGCGCTGGCTGGACGTCGGGGACTTCCTCGCCGACGCCATCGCCGGCATGCTGGCGGCCCCGGTCAGCCGGGCCGCCGGAACCGCCAACCCGCTCACCGAAGCGGAACTCTGAGAGGCCGGCCGGGGCGACCCGGCCGGCCGCGCCTCAGGAGCCGAGCTGGGAGAGCAGTTCCTCCGCCGCGGCGTACGGATCGATGGCGCCCTCGGCCACCTTGGCCGCGAGCGTCGGGAGCTGCGTACCGTCGCGCAGTGAGCCGATCCGGGCGCGCAGCACGCCCAGCGCGATGGCCTCGATCTCGGCGGCGGCCCGCGCCTCCCGGCGGCGGCGCAGCTCGCCGTGGCGCTCCAGCCAGTCGCGGTGCTTGTCGATCGCGGCGGCGATGTCGTCGATGCCCTCGGCGCGGGCGGCGATCGAGCGCACCACCTGCGGCCGCCACTCCCCCGGCCCGCGCTCGCCGAGCGCGATCATGCCCTGGATGTCGCGGACGGTGGCGTCCGCGCCGTCCCGGTCGGCCTTGTTCACCACGAAGACGTCGGCGATCTCCAGGATGCCGGCCTTGACCGCCTGGATCGCGTCGCCCATGCCCGGCGCGAGCAGCACGAGCGTGGTGTCGGCCAGCGAGGCCACCTCCACCTCAGCCTGCCCGACGCCGACGGTCTCGACGAGCACCACGTCGCAGCCGGCGCCCTCCAGCACCCGCACCGCCTGCGGCGTCGCCGCAGAGAGACCGCCCAGGTGGCCCCGGCTGGACATCGAGCGGATGTAGACGCCCGGGTCGGTCGCGTGGTCCTGCATCCGGACCCGGTCACCGAGGATCGCGCCGCCGGTGAACGGGCTGGACGGGTCGATGGCCAGCACGCCGACCCGGTGACCGCGCGCCCGCAGCGCCCGGACCAGCTCGTTCGTGGTCGTCGACTTGCCCACGCCGGGCGAGCCGGTCAGGCCGACCACCTGGGCGTGCCCGGCGTACGGCGCGAGCGCCGCCGCCACCTGCGGCAACACCTCGTCGCCGGACTCGACCAGGGTGATCAGCCGGGCCACCGCGCGGGGGTCACCCGCGCGGGCCCGTTCCACCAGCATGGGTACGTCCCGGCTGCGGCGCACCGGGCCGGTGGCCGCCGCCGGGGCGTTACTCGCGTCGTTCAAGACAATCAGCTCTCGGCGCCGTTCGGTACGTGGATGATCAGCGCGTCGCCCTGCCCGCCACCGCCGCAGAGCGCGGCCGCGCCGGTGCCGCCGCCGCGCCGCTTCAGCTCCATCGCGAGCGTGAGGACGAGGCGGGCGCCGGACATGCCGATCGGGTGGCCGAGCGCGATCGCGCCGCCGTTGACGTTGACCTTGTCGGGGCTGATGCCGAGGTCACGGGTGGACTGGATGCCCACCGCCGCGAACGCCTCGTTGATCTCGATGAGGTCGAGGTCCTCGATGCTCAGGCCACCCTTCTTCAGGGCGTGGTTGATCGCGTTCGACGGCTGCGAGTGCAGGGAGTTGTCCGGGCCGGCCACGTTGCCGTGGGCGCCGATCTCGGCCAGCCAGGTCAGGCCCAGTTCCTTGGCCTTGGCCTTGCTCATCACGACCACGGCGGCGGCGCCGTCGGAGATCGGCGAGGAGCTGCCGGCGGTGATGGTGCCGTCCTTGGCGAAGGCGGGACGCAGCTTGCCGAGCGACTCGGCGGTGGTGTCCGGGCGGATGCCCTCGTCCTCGCTGATCACCAGCGGGTCGCCCTTGCGCTGCGGGATGACCACCGGGGTGATCTCGTCGCCGAAGTGGCCGTTCTTCTGCGCGGCGGCGGCGCGCTGGTGGCTGGCCGCGGAGAACGCGTCCTGCTCCTCGCGGGTGATGCCGTGCTTCGCGCCGTGGCGCTCGGTGGACTCGCCCATCGAGCAGCAGTCCCAGGCGTCGGTGAGGCCGTCGAGGGCCATGTGGTCCTTGACGGTCACGTCGCCGTACTTGTAGCCGGAGCGCTGACCGAGCAGCAGGTGCGGGGCGTTGGTCATGGACTCCATGCCGCCGGCCACCACGACGTCGAACTCACCGGCCCGGATGAGCTGGTCGGCGAGCGCGATCGCGTCCAGCCCGGAGAGGCAGACCTTGTTGATGGTCAGCGCCGGGGTGGACATCGGGATGCCGGCCTCGACGGCCGCCTGCCGGGCCGGGATCTGCCCGGCGCCGGCCTGGAGCACCTGGCCCATGATCACGTACTGGACCTGCTCGGGAGCGACGCCGGCGCGCTCCAGGGCCGCCTTGATCGCGATGCCACCCAGCTTGGTCGCGGGGAGGTCCTTGAGGTTGCCCAGCAGGCGCCCCATGGGGGTCCGCGCGCCGCTGACGATCACCGAAGCCATTGCCTGCCTCCGAGGGGGTGCCGACCTGTACGCCTTAACGATTGTTAGGACGCACCATAGCGGAGGGCAGTAGGTCGAGGATGGTGACACCGAGCACGTCGGCGATCGCCTCCAGGTCGTCGAGGTCGAACGCGATCTCCCCGGTCATCCGCCTGGCCAGGGTGCTCTGCTTCATGCCGGCTCGACGGGCGAGCTCGGCTGCGCTGATCCGGCGGCGAGCCAGCAGCACGCGGATTTCCTCCGCGGTGCCTTCGCGGAGCTGACCCCGCCGCACGGTTCCCGTCTTACTCATGGCGACAGCATGACCCGCTAGGCGGGTCATGCGCAACCTCCTGCCCCTGATCCTTTACATCCCTGCATCATCTACCCGCCTAGCGGGTTGACAGACCTCCGGGGATGCGGGTAGAAAGCTCTCATGCAGGAAGTTAACCCGCCAGGCGGGTTGAGGGAAGTCATCGCGGAGAACGTGCGGGTGGAACTCGCCCGCCGCCGGATGAGCCAGCGGGGGCTGGCCGAAGCCACCGGCCTGAGCCAGAGCTACATCGGCCGGCGGCTGACCGGCGAGATGCCGTTCACCACCGACGACCTGGAGCTGATCGCCACTGCACTGTCGGTGCCCGTGACCGCGTTCCTGCCGGCCACGGCGCGCGCCGCGTGACCCCTTTCCCCTGGCAGAAGCCGACCGGCGCACCCCGCCCGTCGAGCATCCCGCAGCCCCGGAACCCGGGGAAGCCGCCGAAACCCACGAAGCCACCGAAGCCCACCAAGCCATCACGGAGGGGATGACTGGAGATGACCGATACCCTGCGACACAGCGACCTCGCCGCCCTCGCGGCGGCCCTGAACGACCAGCGCACCCGCGCCCTGGACCTGGTGGTCCCGGCCCGGGAGATGACCTTCGACGGCGCCGCGCTGCGGCTGCGGGACGTCCCGCCGGTCCTGACCGACGACGGGGTCACCGACCCCAACGGCCGGTACGCGCCGACCGGCGTCGGTGACGAGGGCATCGCCGAGAAGCTGGGCATCCCGGTCAAGTACCTGCGGCGGCTGCGCACCGAGGCCCCCGACCTGTACGACGCCAACGTCAACGGCTGGCTGTCCCGCTCGGCCGACTCCTACCTGGTGCGGCTGCTGCGCGGCGACGCCGACGCGGTCGAGTCCCGGGGCGTGCTGCGCGCGTTCCTGTCCGACCGGTACCGCACCATCGACAACTTCGACGTTCTGCTGGCCGCGTTGCAGGGCATCCAGCGGGCGGGCGTCGACATGCCGGACATCAGCGCGGACCTCACCGACCGGCGCATGTACGTGCGGGTCACCCACCCCGGCGTCGCCGTCTACGCCCCGCAGCTGCTCGACGGCTACCGGTCCCCGTTCAGCGGCCGGACCGGCACCGATAACCCGGTCGTGTTCGCCGGGTTCGTGATCGCCAACTCCGAGACGGGCAACGGCGCGTTCAGCATCACCCCGCGCATCGTCGTCGAGGTCTGCAACAACGGCATGACCATGACCCGCGACGCGATGCGGGAAGTGCACATCGGCGGTCGGCTCGACACCGGTGTCATCCGCTGGTCGGCGGACACGCAGCGCAAGTCGCTGGAACTGGTGACCGCGCAGACCGCCGACGCGGTGGCGACGTTCCTCGACAAGGACTACGTCACCGCGAAGGTCGCCGAGCTGGAGCAGGCCGCCGACGCGTCGGTCACCGACCCGCAGGGCGTCATCACCACGGTCAGCCGCAAGCTCGGGTTCACCGAGGCACAGCAGACCACGATCCTCGACCACTTCATCCGGGGCGGACAGGTCACCGCCGGGGGCGTGCTGCACGCGGTCACCTCGGCCGCGCAGACCCTCGACGACGGCGACGCCGCCTGGGACATGGAGGCCGCCGCGCTGCCCGCCCTCGCGCTGGCCGCCGCCTCCGCCCGATAGCCCTCCTCCCCCCAGGGGTGCCTGCGGTGCCCGCCCTTGGCCGCTGATCCGGCAGCGCGCGGGCGGACCCCACCGCCGGCACCCCACCCCCAGCCCTTCCGTAGAGGACGTGATCAGAGATGACCAAGGTCGCCCCCGTCGAGGTCGTGTACCAGCAGCTGCCCGGCCCGACCGACGAACCGATCTCCCCCGCCCTGCTCGCCGAGGTGACCGGCATGGGCTACTCCACCGTCACCCGCCACCTGCGCGCGCTCGCCGCGGCGGGCCGCGCCGACAAGGTGGACCCGACCGAGCGCGGCGCGCCGGTGCTGTGGTTCCGCCTCGCCCCCGCCTCGCCCCCGCAGACTCCGGCCCGTCAGGAACCGGTCCGACCGACCGCTGCCGCCCAACCTGACGGGCCGGGCCAGCACCCGCAGTCGCGAGCGGGTGACCCGGCCGACGCCCGGCCGGTAACCGCACCGCAGGCCGATTCGCGCGAGCCTGCGACGGCAGCCGACGCGGAGAATCGCGGCTCCGCTGAGGCAGGCGAGCCGGCTGGTCCGGCGGTGGAGCTTCCCTCGCCGCCGGACCAGCCCGACCCGGACGACGTCGTCGCCGACCTGGTCGACGCCATCCGCGCCGACCTCGGCACCGCCGACGGCCCCGTGCCGCCGGTGCCCCTCACGGGCGACGACCCGCGCCCGGTGTCCGCCACGCCCGCCTCGGGTGGTGTCGCCGAGGTGGCCGAGTGGATGCAGTCGGCCCGGCCGGTGTCGCCCGCCCCGGTGGACGTCGTGGCGCCGCCGCCGGACCGGCTCACCGAGGCCGAGGCCCGCGCGCTGACCGCGGAGATCCGCGCCCGGGTCACCGACCTGTTGCCGCTGATCAAGACGGCGTTCCAGCGACGCGCCGACCTCGCGCTGGGGTACCCGTCGTGGGCGGCGTACTGCGACGCGGAGCTGCGCGGCTTGCGAATGCCGCTGGAGGAACGGCAGGCCGCGACGGCTGCTCTGCACGCCGAGGGCATGTCGACCCGGGCCATCGCCGGCGCGCTGGGCACCTCCGACGCGACCGTGCGCCGGGACCTGCGGGACGCAGGCGCGACGGATGACGCACCTGAGCGAGTTGTCGGGCTGGACGGTAAGCGGTACGCGTCCACCCGGCCGATGACGGCTGCCGAGGCTGGCGACCTGGCCCCGGCAGATGCGGGCGGTGAGGGGCCGGACACGAGCGGTCCCGTTGACGCCTCCGCAGCCCCGGCCGCGCCCGTGGGGGCGGGCGCGGCCGGGGTCTCCCCGCAGGTCGACACGGCCGCCGTGGACTCCGACGACCCGGCCCCGGCGGATGAGGTGGACGACGCGGCGGGCGAGACCCGGCCGCCGACCGGTGCCGCCTCAGCCCTCTCCCCGGCCGACCCGGCCGGGGAGGGGGGCACCCCCGACCCGTACATCACCGACCCGCAGCAGCGGGCCGCGTGGGTCGCGGACAACGCCCCCGGCTACGTGCGAGTGATCGACGGGGAGGCCACGGAAACGGCCGTCGACCCGCACGACCCGGGACCGGTGCCCGAGCCGTCCGCACCCGACGCGGTGCTGCGCGACCGGATCGAGAACGCCCTCACGCAGATCGAAATGCACATCGGCGACCTGGCCACCTGGCTGCACCAGGCGGGCGGCCACGCCCCGGCGTGGAAGCACGCGGTGCGCACGCAGCGCCAGTCGCTCGACCAGCTGATCCGCCGTCTCGACGACATCGACGGCTAGCAGAGATTCCGGTGCGGGCGCCCGCGACGTAGGACTCCGGGCGCCCGTGCCGGCCACCAGAACCGGAAGGCATCCTCTCATGACCCAGCAGTCCATCCCCCCGCCGCTACCCGCCGGCACGATCCGCCTGGCCGAACAGACCGCGCTGGAGACACAGCCCGCCGTCTGCGACCGGCACCCGTCCGCCACCGCGCTGGTGATGGTGGAGTCCCCGTGGTTCGCCGGCCGCCCCTACGGCACCCGGGCCGACGGCCCGAAACGGCAGCTGACCCTGTGCGGGCACTGCTACGAGCGGCACGCCCTGGTCCTCGACGTCGGCGGCTGGTCGGTGGTCGCCGACACCCGGCCCCGCCTGTACGCGGAGGAAGACGCCCGCCGGCGGGGGTGTGCGCGGTGACCGGCCACACCCGTCCCCGCCCGGCGCGGCCGTTCACCGCGCCCCGCCCGGCCGCCCGCCCGGCCCCGGCCCGCCGGCCGCGCCGCACCCTGCGCCGCGCTGTCGGGCACGCCGCGGCGACGGCCACGACGGTGGCCGTCGGCGCCGCCGCGGTGGTGTGGCTCGCCGCGCACGGCCGGCTCCCGCAGGCGGGCATCGCCGCGCTGGTCGTCGTCGGCTACCTGCTGGCCGAGGTGCTGCTGTTCCTGCGCCGCCACCCGGCCCAGCGGCCCACCACCGCCGGTCCCCTCGCGGACTACACGCCGCAGACCGTCGACCGGCATCAGCAGTGGTGGGAGGTGACCCACTGATGACCGACTACCCGACGACGCCGTGCGGGTCGTGCAAGAAGCCGGTGATCTGGACGGTCACCGCCAACGGCAAGCGGCTGCCCGTCGACGCGACGCCCACCTCGGACGGCACGGTCGCGCTGACCGCCGCCGGCAACCAGGTCCGGTCCCGGGTGGTGGAGGTCAAGTTCCGGTTCGGGCGCCGGGACCTGCACAAGGCCCATTTCAGCAGCTGCCCGCAGGCGAACACGTGGAGGCGACGGTGACCCCGACGACGAACGGGCCGGTGGAGTTCCCGCCCACGGTGGTCGCGGCCACCGGCTGCCCGCACTACGTCAGCACCACCCACCCGGGCACCTGCTGCCGCTGGTGCACGGTGCGGCCCGTGGTACCGGCCGGTGCCCGGCGCGGAGGGGACCGGCGATGATCGGGCACCCGCTGGTGGCGGAATCCTGGCAGTCCTGCGGG
The DNA here is from genome assembly GCF_007827625.1 of Micromonospora sp. CNZ297. Classification (NCBI taxonomy): domain Bacteria; kingdom Bacillati; phylum Actinomycetota; class Actinomycetes; order Micromonosporales; family Micromonosporaceae; genus Micromonospora; species Micromonospora sp. CNZ297. The sequence goes on from NZ_VISU01000002.1 coordinate 172,854, forward strand.
GCCTGCCCGGAGCAGTACGAGGGCCGCCTGACCGACGGCCGGCACTTCTACTTCCGGTTGCGTCATGGCCTGGCCCAGCTGGGCGTCGGGCACACCTTCGACGCGGCCGTCCGCAGCACCGTCGGCGCGTCCCGGGTGGAGACGGCCGTCGACACGCAGGGCGGCGGCGCGTTCGATAGCACCGCGCAGCGAGACGACGTGTTCGCCGAGCTGCTGGAGCGGTGGACCGCCGCCGAGGCCGCACCGGACGTCACCGACCCGCAGACCCGCCGGCCGCGGCTGCTGGCCACGATGTGCGGCACGTGCGTGTTCCGGCCGGGCAACCTCATGCACCTGCGGCCCGGCCGCCTGGCCGACCTGGTGCGCACCACCCTGGCCCGGGACAGCTTCATCGTCTGTCACTCCACCCTGCCGGGCCTGGCCCCGGCCGGGTACGCGCCCGCGATCTGCCGCGGCTTCGCCGACCGCTACTCCACCAACGCCCTGCGGGTCATGGGCCGGCTGCGCGCGTTCGTCGAGGTCACCCCACCGGAGGCCGGTCATGTTGCGTAGCCGTCTCACCGCGGCGCTGGCCGCCCGCCGCGACAACGACGTGGTCGCCGACGTCGGCGGCTGCCGGGTGCCGGTCGTCGCCGTCGACTACTGCCCCCTCGGTGACCAGATCGTGTTGCGCCTGGACCCCGACGAAGTGGCCGCCGTGCTCGCCGCGGCGGCCGAACCGACCGACCCGGAAGGGAACGGCAATGAGTGACACCCTGACCGTGCTGCCGCCGGACACCCCGGCCGCGGACATTCTCACCGCCGCCGCCGACGTCATCGCGCAGCGCGGCAAGTGCACCGGCGACTACACCGACGAGCAGGGCCGGGTGTGCGCGCTGGGGGCGCTGCGGCTGGTCCTCACCGGCGAGGCCATGCCGCGGCCGTTCGACGACCGTGACCGGCAGGTCGCGTACCTCGACGCCATGCAGGCCCTCGGCCGGCACCTGGAGGCCGTCGACGCCAACGCCCCCGCGATCTACGAGTGGTCGGACGCGTCCACGCAGGACCAGGTGGTCGCCGCAATGCGCGCCGCCGCCAACCGTGCGCGGGTGACCCGGTGAAACCGAAGACGGTCGTGCCGTTGACCAACGGCGACGCGAAGAAAGCGGTCGCCCGGTTCGGGCGGTCACCCCGGGTGCCGGGGGTGCCGCTGCTGCCGGTCGGCCCGGCCGAGGATGTGTGGCTGGCCGCCCGGCGGGCCGGGCCGGACGGCTACCGGGTCGGCGCGTCGGAGCTGGCCGCCGTGCTGGGGATCTCCCCGTACGCGTCCCCGTTCTCCCTGTGGTGGTCGAAACAGGACGGCTGGGACGCCGAACCGGCCAGCCGCCGGCAGCGCTACGGCCACGCGGTGGAGGACGGCATCGCCGGCCTGTTCGCCGAGGACCGGCCGGAGCTGCTGGTGTGCCGTCCCGGCGCCGGTCTGTGGGGGCATCCCGTCGAGCGGTGGCTGGTGGCCACCCCCGATTTCCTGGCTGTCGCCAGCGACGCCGACCCGGGCTGGCGTGACGACGCGACCGGCCTCACCTCCGGGCCCCTGCCCGGGGTGCACGTCGAGCCGGTGGAGTGCAAGTCCGACGACGGCGGCAAGGGCTGGGGCAAGCCCGGCACCGACCAGGTGCCCCCGCACCACCGGGTGCAGCTGCTGGTGCAGTGCGAAATCCTCGGCGCGCCGCGCGGCTGGCTGGTCCGCAAGGAACACGCCTACGTCGTGGAGTACGACGCCGCGGCCCGCACCGAGATGGCGGCGTGGCTCGCCGAGGGCCGGTCGTTCGTCGTGTCGCTGGAGACGGGCATCAGCCCCGACATCGACGGTCACGACGCGACCACCGACACCCTCACCCAGCTGCACCCGGCGGTCGAGGAAGGCGCCGAGGAACCGATCCCGGCCGCGCTGGCCGCGGAGTTCCGCGCCGCCCTGGACGCCCTGGACGCGGCGAAGGACCGGGCCGAGGAAGCGAAGAACCGGCTGCGGGACCGGATGGGCGCGGCGCAGTTCGCCGTCGACGCCGACGGCCGCCGCCTCGCGCAGCGGCTGATCTACAAGCGACGCGCCTACGAGGTGCCGGCCGGGATGGTCGACCAGATCAGGAGGACGAAGTGAAGCACACCAGCGGCAAGGTGATCATTCGCGGTCGCCGCGGCGCAACCGAGGTGGTGGGCGTCGCCGAGAGCCGCCGCCCCCCGACCGGGCTGCCGGGGCCGCACCGGCTGGACCCGGCGGTGGCGTCCCGGCTCGCCGGGGCCCGCGCCCGCCACGCCCCCGGTCTGGACTACGTGGCGCGGCTGGGGGTCTACCAGGAGCAGAACGGCCCGCCCTACACCCTGACGGCACGCCAGCGGCGGCGGCTGAACCACAAGGCCGGCCACCAGGAGGCGCAGGCCCGCGGCGCGATCCTGCGCCGGGCGGAGCTGCCCAGGGCGGACATGGCCGACGCCCGCTACGTCGACGACCCGTGGCGGGGAGGTGCCGGCGATGCCCGGTGACGACCGGCAGCAGCAGTGGGCGAGGCGGCGTCGCGCCAGCCGTAAGCAGCGCCGGCAGCTGGCCCGGCTGCGGCGCATTCGCGACGACGTGGCCGCGAAGGGTGGTGGCCGTCGTGGAGACCGAGCCGCGTGACCTGACCCCCGAGGTGCTGCGGGTGGACCTGGTGGTCGTGCTGGAGCGCATCGGCCCGATCCGCCGGGACCGGTCGACGGTGGTCACCGCGCTGCGGCGGCTGCTGTGCCGGCGGCAGACGGTGTGGGCCGGCACCGATTTCAAGCAGACGGCCTACCGGGTCGTGTCGATCGAGGAAGGGAAGTCCAGCGATGCCGGATGAGGCAACGACGACGCCCGGCGCGGACGTCGCGCTCAAGAAGAAGGGCACCCTGTCCGACTTCATCGCCAGCTACGAGGGTGACTTCGCCGCGGTGGTGCCCCGGCACGTCAACGTGGAGGCGTTCGTCGGCCTGGCCGCCGCCTATGTGCGCCGCGACCAGTACCTGCGGGCCGCGGCCAGCGTCAACCCGGCGTCGCTGATCCTGGCGTTGCGGGAGTGCGCGGCGCTGGGGCACGTGCCGACGCCGAAGGTGTTCGCGCTGACCGCGTTCAACGACCGCAACGCCCCGGGCGGCAAGCGGATCGTGGGGATCGAGACGTACCACGGGGTCATCGAGCGGATGTTCCGCGGCGGCGGGGTGCAGGCCGTGCACGTGGAGGTCGGCCGGGAGAACGACCCGGTGCTGCGGTTCAACAGCACCCGCGACCGCCTGCCGGTGCACGAGTACGACGAGTTCGCCGCCCCGGAGGACCGCGGCCCGCTGAAGGCGGTCTACGCGTGGGCGACGCTGATGGGCGGCGCCACGTCGCAGGTGATCTGGCTGAACCGGCACGACGTGGCCCGTATCCGCGCCATGTCGAAGTCGATCAACCCGCGTAACGGGCCGCCGGGCGGGAACTTCTGGGGGCCGCCGTGGCCGGATGAGGGACCGAACACGGTGCCGATGTGGAAGAAGTCGGCGCTGCACCGGCTGGAGACGTTCGTGCCGACCTCGGCGGAGTACCGGTGGCAGGTCGCGTCGTCGGAGGCGGGCGCGTCCAGGGGCTTCACCGGTATCCCGGACCGGCCGGTGCGGGAGTTCGGGCCGTCGCCGGACGACGTGGTCGACGCGGAGCTGGTCGACGACCAGTCCGGCCCCGCCGACCCGGACTGGTCGGACGTCGAGACCCGTCAGCCCGGATCGGGGTCCCCGGCGTGATCGAGGACTGGACGGTCACCGACTCGTTCGGGCAGATCCGCACCTTCACCGACAAGGGGCCGGCGTGCGCGTTCGCGGTGCGTAACGCCCGCGCCGACCGCGCCACGGTGGTCATCGCCCCCGACGGGGAACGCACGCTGGTGCTGCGGGTCGACCCGGCGGTGGAGGTCCACGCCGTGCGCCGGCTGACCGGCTGGGGGACGACGCCGTGACCTACCTGGTGATCGACCCCGACGGGGCGCTGCACGTGCGTGACCGGCCGCCGACCCTCGACGCGATCAACGCGGAGGTCGGTGACGGCGGCACCGACCGGGTGCCCCTCGGCGTGAACGCCCGCGGGTTCGTCAACGACGTCGGCCACCTCGCGGGGCTGCCCCGCAACGTGGTCGGGTCGCTGCTGCTCATGTGCTGCGGCGCCGCCCACCAGCCGTACGCCGGTCCCGTCGTGGTCGTCGGCTGGGACCGGCACGCCTGGGACGGCACCGAGATCCGGCCGCTGCCGCCGCAGCTGCTGGAGGCCCTGCGGGGCCTGCACGCCGACATCCGGACGGTCGTCGACGGCGGCGTCCCCCGCGACCGGTGCGACCCGCTGTGGGTCGCGCAGGTACGCGAGGCAGCCGCGTTCGTCGCCACCGCCGACACCCCGACCATGACGATCCACCGAGGACTGCCGACATGACCGACCCGCACTACTCCGCCGCCTACCTGGCGCAGCCACACGTCCAGGCCGTCGTCGACCAGCGGCGCGCCGAGGTGACCGACCTCGCCGGGCAGGTGCGCCGGCACCACGACGACGGCTGCCCGGCCACGTCGGCGTGCCCCGGCACCCCGCTGACCGGCCGTCTCGCGGGCATGTGCGAGCACCACCGGTTCGACCTGCTGGTGGCCGCGCTGATCCTGCTGGCCGAGAAGACCGCCGAGGTCCGGTCGCTGCGCGGGCAGCTCGGCATCCAGGGGGCCGTGTGAAGACCCGGTCGTGCTGCCGGTGCGGGTCCGGCGTGGCCCCGCTGACCGAGTCGCGGCGTCACGCCGGGCAGCGGTGGGTGTGCGTCAACGCCCACGCCTGCCGCCGCCGCGTGCACCGCCGGGACATCCGAAGGAGGCGGCAGCGGTGACCGCCACGACCGTCATCGGGATCGACGCGGCCCTGGCGGCCACCGGCGTGGCCGTGTGGCGGTACCGGCCGCCCGGCCCCGGCCGGTTCTACCTCGACACCGTGCGCACCAGCGCGGACACGACACCGCGGCCGGCGCGGTGGGCGCAGATCACCGCGCCGATCTGGCCGTGCGTCACCACCAACACCCTCGCGGTCGTCGAGGCCGTGTTCCAGGGCGCGAAGGGCGACACGGCGCTGCGGCTGGCCGAGCTGCACGGCGTCATCCTCGACGGCCTGCACCGCCGCGGCGTGCCGTACGTGGTCGTCAACGACAAGCAGCTGAAGAAGTACGCCACCGGCTCGGGCGCGGCCGACAAAGACCTGATGCTGGCCACCGCCCGCAGCCAGCTCGGCGAGGCCGCCGCGTTCCCCGCCGACCACGACCAGGCCGACGCGCTGTGGCTGCTGGTCATGGGCCTGCACCGGTACGGCCGGCAGGTGCTGCCCGGCCCGGTCCCGCGGTGGCGGGCCAAGGTGCTGGCGGACATCACCTGGCCGTCCGGGTTCCGCCTGCACCCCGACACCGACCCGGCGAGGGAGACGACACCGTGACCGATCGCAACGACGCGCACGACGTCGCCGGGTGGGTGGCCGAGCTGGACCAGCAGTGCGCGCTGGTGCGGGACCTGGCGGCCCGGGTGCGCCGGCACTGGAACGACGACAGCGGCTGCCCGCTGCCGCGGTGCCCCAGCGCCTCCCTGACCGTCCTGCTGGAGACGGCGCCCGCCGACACCGTGCGGGCCCTGCTGCTGACCGCGCTGGTGCTGCCGGCCAGCCCTCGCCGGGCCTGACACCGGCCCCTGACACCCCACCGGAGACGAACCCATGCTGATGATCGGCGGTCCCCGCCACGGCAGCGACATCCCCGTTGACGACACCACCACCTCCTACGTGGACATCGTCACCGCCACCACCTACCACCGGCGCCGGTTCGTGCGGGTGTTCCCGCACCCGGTCACCGGCCAGCCCGCCCACGCGTTCGCGCAGGAACTGCTGGTCCACGAGTCGGTGCCCGGCCACGTGCAGGCGCAGATGGGCGTGGCTGACCTGCTCATCGCCCGCTGGTTCCGGGAGGAAGGCACCGAAGTGCCCCTCGACCAGGCCCCCGGCCTGACCACCACCACGCAGGAAGGACCCACCCCATGACGGCTGTCACGATCTCGGGCACGTTCAGCAAGGACGAACGGCCCAACAACGGCCTGGAACGCATCGCCGACGACCTGATCCGTAACCAGCTCGGCCGCCACGTGGTGGTCGGCATCGTGCAATTCGCCGGCGCGACGATCCCCGGCCCGGGGGAACCGCTGTCGCCGCGGGTCAAGTTCCTGGCGATCGAACCGCTGGCCGACGACGCGGCCGAGCAGGGCCGGCAGATGCTCGACCAGGCCCGCAAGCTGGTCAACCTCGGGCCGGTCGCGGAGACCCTGTTCGACGCGGTCGCCGACGTCGACGACCGGCCCGGCGTCGACCCGGGCCCCTCGGCCGCCGGCGGGAACCTGCCCGGCGCGGACGAGCCCACCATCCCGGGCGTCGACCCGGACGACGGGCCGGTGTCGGAGCGCCGCCGCGACGAGTGGCTGGACGGGCCGAAGTGAGCCCGGCGGACATCCTCACCGGCGCCGCGACGCTGATCGAGGCCCGCGGCAAGTGCGTACGGGAGTACCGCGACGACGACGGCCGGTTGTGCACGGTCGGCGCGATGCGGGAGGTCGCGTTCGGCAACGCGCTGACCGCGCCGACCCACCACGGGGTCGACGCGGCGGCGCGGCAGCAGTACCTGACCGCGCACCAGGCCATCCAGAACGGCATCGGCGACCGGTCGGTGACCAACTGGAGCGACGACCAGCCGGCCGAGGTGGTCGTGGCCACGCTGCGCGCGACCGCCGCCGAGCTGGCGGGGGCCCGGTCGTGAACGCGTTCACCGCCGCGTGGATCGCGGTGGCCGCCGCCGTGGTGGTCATCGAGACGGTGGCGCTGCTGAACACCCGCCACGGCGACACCCTGTCGGAACACGTATGGGCCTGGCTGGGGGTGCGGCGCCCGCAGGACGGACGCCGGCCGGTGGTCATCCCGCAGGACGACGGCGGCCCCGCCCTGGTGGTGCCGCCGCTGAAGGTCACCCCGACGTGGACGCTGCGGCTGGCCCGCACGGTGGTGCTGTGCGGCGGGGTGTGGCTGATCGCGCACTTCCTGACCGGCGGGTGGCTGTGATGGCCGCGCCCGACCTGGCCACCGTGCTGGTGCTGTCCGGCGCCGCCGGCGTGGCCGCCCGCACCGACCTGACCCACGCCCCGGCCGAGTTCCGCGGCCGGGTCGTCGACGACTGGACGGTGCGGCCCGTCGACGGCGAGCCGGTGGGCGTGGTGGTCGTGAAGCCGCCGTGCGGCCCGCACATGCTGACAATCACCCGGCTGACCGACCAGGAGCCGGGCGGCGTCGCGTTCCTGCTGGTGCAGCCGCTGGACGTGACCACCGCACAGCAGGCCCGGGAAGCAGCGCGGCACCTGATGCGGGCCGTCGTGCACGGCACCCTGCCGGGCGTCCCGGCCGGCGACGACGACCACGCCCACTGGCAGGCGTGCGCGGCCGTCGTGTCCCGCATCGTCGTGCGGGCGTGGCCACCCGAACAACCGAAGGGACGGTGATGCCCGATCAGGAGACGCTGCCCGGAACCGGGCGCATCCCGTTCAACCCGCTCGACCACGGCCTGTACCGGCACCTGGTCGACAGCGACGGAGTCATCGTGCACGGCGCCTGGCTGCGCGCGTGCGCGACCGGGGAGTTCGTCGGCACGTGCCGGCAGTGCGGGGACTACCTGATCCCCGCGCGCCCGGATGAGGTCACGTCCCAGCGCATCGACTACGAGGCGGCGTGCCGCCGTCGGCAGACCATCACGGTCGTCGACGGGGTGCGCCGCCTCGACGGTTGCGGCTGGCGGCTGATCGCCGCCGGTGGCCGCACGTTCACGCGGTCATCGCGCCGGTCGGAAAGGAGAGGCAGGAGATGAACGGTGGTGGCCACCCCGAGGACATGCACGCCACCGTGCCGCACCAGGAACCGGCGCCGCCCGGCGACGTCGCCGCCGGCGTCGACCGGTTCGAGTGGGAGCGCATCATCCGGTCGATCCGGTGGAAGGGCGTCATCCGGGTGTCGTCGAACCTCGGCAAGGACGGCCGGCCGACCCGCGGCGCGGTCAGCCCGGCAGCTGTGCGGGCGGTCGCGTTCGTGCTCGCGCAGCACGCCGACCCGGACGGCACGAACGTGCGGCCCGGTGACGCCCTGGTCGCCGCCCTCGCCGAGGTCGACATCAAGCAGGTCAAGGCGGTACGCGCGGCGCTGCTGGCGCACGGCCTGCTGACGTTCGTGGGGTCCGGGGCGCGCAGCCGCGGCGAGGGCAACCACTACCGGCTGACCCGCCCGGCCGACTTGCTGGCCCGGTTCACCTATTGGGGTCCGATGGAACTGCGGGCGGCCACGGAGGACATCCGGCGCAGGAACCGGCGCGACCGAAAGAGGTCCGACGGACCCGGTACGGACACGCCCGTTCAGGGTCCGACGGACCCGGTACAGCCCGCCGCCGCGGCCAGTCGTACAGGGTCCGATGGACCCGCGGAAAACCGCCGTACAGGGTCCGATGGACCGGCCGTACAGGGTCCGATGGACCGCTATACCAACCAGGACCACCCACCAACCCCTACCAATACCGGGGCTGATGTTCGTACGGCCGTCACTGTGGCGCGCGCCCGCGACGCCGTACCCGAACCCGACCCGCCCGACGGTGACAGCAGACCCGACCCGCCGCCGCTGCGGCTGATCACCGGGCAGGGCCTTGCACCCCACCCGCGCACCACCGCACAGCACGCCCTGTGGCCCGCACCCGTGCCCACCCCGGAGGTGACGACCGTGAACGCCGAACAGGCCAAGGCCCACATCCGCGAGACGCTGCGCGGGCACCGCCGCGCCAGCCTGTCCCGCTACACCCGCACCAGCCCGCCGCCGGTGCCCCGGACCGACGCGCCGCCCCCGGCCCCGCCCACCCGCGGGTACGGGCTGTGCATCACCTGCCACCTCACCGGGCATCCCGGCGTCGTCGCCGCCGACCCCGTCAACGGCGACGCCTGCCCCACCCACCTCCACGAACGGAACGCCGCCTCATGACCCACGACGACGCGACCTGGCGGGCCGCCGCCGCCAGCTGCCCCGGCTACGCCACCTACCCCGACACGCCGCCCGGCGACCCCAGCTGGTGGCGCCGCACCGGCACCGCGCCGTGGCGGCCCGCCGCGTTCACCACCACCGACCCCGGCCCGCTCGACGACCCCGCGACCACCCCGCCGGCGCGTCGAGTCCCCACCGACCCGTTCAGGGCCCCTGAGACGCCCGCAGACGCCGCACCCACCCCGACACCCGCGCCGAGGCCCGCCAGCGCCGCCACGGACACACCACCGGCCCCGCCGCCCCCGTCCGCGCCGCTGCCCGAACACACCGCCGCACCGGGTGAGGCCCTGCCGCCGCTGCCCGACTCCGCGTACCCGCCCGGCGCCGCAGCCCTGCCACCACCGGCCGAACCGGCCAGCCCCGGCCCGCAAACCGTCGGCCGCCGCCAGCTCGACCCCGGATCACCGTGGCGGTGGATCCGCCAGTTCCTCTGACAGGAGACCCATGCCCTTGACCACCAAACGCCACCGCACCACCCGGCCGGCGTCGCGCACCGCCGACCAGGCGTACGTCAGCCAGTGCAAGCTGTGCCCCTACGGCGTGTTCGCCCACCAGCCCCACGTGTGGCTCACCGACCCCATCGGCTGGTCCCACGCCGACTGCGCGCAGCGGGCCGGCCTGACCACGACCACCACGACGTGACCCACCCCACCGACCGTCGGGACCGGGCCGCCTACCTGCGGTACGCCTGGCCGCACCTGATCCGCAGCCTGCGCACCCGCCCCCTGCGCGCCCGCCTGCTCGCCGACATCGTCAGGAGACGCAACCCGTGATCGTCACCGTCACCCACACCCTCATGGACGGCACCGTCGTCCGCTGGTACCCGGACAGCACCACCCTCGACCAGCTGCCCGCCGCCAAACCGCAGCTGTCCGCCTCCCGCAACGGCGTACTGATCGGCGGCTACCTCCACCAAGTGCCCGCCGACGTCCTCGCCCTCGCGCAGAACGTCCACACCAACCTGCACCACGACCACAACGCGCCCGTGCAGCACCTGGCCACCCACCGCCGCCGCGGCTGGGCCGGACCGTACGAACCCGTCACCCCGCCCGCGCAGCCGGCCGACCCCAGCACGGAAGGCTGACCGATGGCCACCCCGTACACCGATGCCGACGTCGACGACCTCCACGAGACGTTCGCCAAGGCGTGGACCCTGCACCTCGGCCAGCACCCGGGGCCCGACTGCCCGGCCGAGATGAACACCGAGGACTGCTGCGACCGGCACGGCCTGCGCGCCGCCCTCGACGCCCTGACCGCCGCCGGCCGCCTGGCGCCGGCCGACGACGACCCCCGGCACGTCATCGAGTTCCGGCCCGACGGGTGGACCCTGAAGCACCCGCTGAGCTGCCGCCTCGGCGACCTGTTCGGCTGCGCCGTCAACCAGGCCGCCGAAGACCTCGACGAGCCGCCGGCCGAACCCGGCCGGTACGCGGTGACCGTCGACGACATCGACGGTCACCTGCGGATCGGCGACCGCGTCGACCAGGCCGAGGGCTGACCGATGCTGACCGACGCCGAACACACCGCGATGGACCTCACCGCGCAGCTGTGGAACGCACTCTGCGCCATCGCTGGCGACGGCCCCGCCCGCGCCGGCGACCTCGCCGAGCTGGCCACGCACATCCACGCCATCCAGCACGCGATCATGGCGCAGGCCGCCGCCCGCGCCCACCCCGACCGGTACCGGCTGATGGGCGGCCACGGCATGCTCGGGGTGCGGGTCAGCGGAAGGACCGTCCCGTGACGATGACCCCGTACTACGCCGACAACATGGTCACCCTCTACCACGGCGACATGCGAGAGGTGCTTCCCGCCCTCGACATCCGACCTGACCTCTGCGTCGCCGACCCGCCCTACGCTGAGACCTCTCTTGCCTGGGACCGGTGGCCGGACGGCTGGCCCGCCGTCGTCGCCGACGTCACGTCGTCGCTGTGGTGCTTTGGGTCGATGCGCATGTTCCTCGATCACCGGGGCGAGTTCGGCGCCTGGAAGCTGTCCCAGGACGTGGTCTGGCGAAAGAACGCTGGAACCGGCCTTCACGTCGATCGCTTTCGGCGCATCCACGAACATGCCACGCACTGGTATCGCGGCCCATGGGGCGACGTGTACAAAGCCACCCCTCGTATCCGTAGCGAGAATCCCGTTCGAAGCGACGCCAGCCAGCGAGATGGGGCCCTCCGAGGCCAGCACATGGGATCCGTGCACAGAAAAACAACGTGGGTCGATACCGGCACCCGGCTGGCACCCAGCGTCATAGACGCCAAAAACTTGCGCGGCTTCGCCCTCCACCCCACGGAAAAGCCGCCCGGCATCCTCGCTCCGCTGATCGAGTACGCCTGCCCCGAGGGGGGGTGCTGCTCGACCCGTTCGCCGGCAGCGGCTCCACGGCCGAGACCGCCCGGCTGTCCGGCCGTCGCGCCGTCCTCATCGAGGCCAACGAACGGTACTGCGAGGTCATCGCCCGCCGACTCGCCCAAGACGTGCTCCCGATCGGAGGCACACCGTGACCTGTGACGTGTGCGGCCTGCCCGACCCCTACAACGGCCAAGGCGACGGCATCGGCTCCTGCGACTGCCCCCGCTGCGACCACGGCTGCGGCGTCGCCCGCAGCTCCTACCTGTGCCAGGGCACCGACGACGACCCCGACGCCGGCTGGCCCGACGACGACGAACCGTGGCCCGCCGACGTCGTCCCCCGCCCCGTCACCAGCGTGCAACCGTCCGGAAGGTACCTCTGAGCCGTGGACACACCACCGCCCGCGCCGCCGCCGGCCCCCGCCCACCAGCCGCTGCGCATCCTGTTCCGCCAGGGCTACCGCCTCGCCGCACCCGCCAGCCCCGCGCCCTGGCTGCGCCGCTGCCCAGGCTGCGGCCGGACCGGCACCCCGGTCGAGGGCCGCCGCCTGCCACCCGCCGTCCCTGTCCCCATCGAGGGCGCCGCCCCGCACTGGCCCGAACCCGAGCCGTGCAACGTCTGCCCCACCTGTTCGGCCGCCGCGCCCGGTCCGCACGTCGTCGCCCTGTACCTCGCCCTCACTGGCTGCGACGCCTACCGGCTGACGCTGCTGCACGGCGACCGCGTACACCAGTACGAGGTGTCCGGCCACCTGGCCCGCGACCCCAGCCGCGACCGGCGCGGCCTGGTCGACGCCTGGCGTTGCACCGAACGCCACCTGCTGCGCAGCCTCGCCCCCCGCTGCCAACATCCCGGCGGGTGCACCGATCCGGCCCGCGACCGCTACGAGCTGACCATGCCCGTCCCGTGGGCCGGCACCTGGCTGATGCCCGGCCACACCATCGCGCTGTGCGGACACCACGGCGCCGAGCTGTACCGGCACATCCTCACCGGCGCTGATCCCATCCTCGGGCCCTACGCCACCACACCCGTGCACCAGGCATGCCCACGTGAACCCCTGCCCTGGACGCGGGTATGACCAGCGGACGCAGCGGCACCGGCGCCCGCCCCTACCGGCGTAACCGCGCCGCCGTCCTCGCCAACTCCGACCTGTGCCACCTGTGCAACCACCACGGCGCCCGCACCGTCGACCACATCATCACCGCCCGAGACTGGCCACGCGGACCCGACGGCCGCCACCTCCCCGGCCTCGACGACCCCGACAACCTCGCCCCCGCCCACGGCACCCTCGGCAACCAGGCGCTGAACCCCTGCCCGCAGGGCTGCGGCCTGTGCAACCAACGTCGAGGCACCCAGCCCCTGCCCACCCTCACCCGCCGCCCCTGGTGACCCACCGTCACCCCCACACACCCACGGACGCATAACCATGCAGCACCAGCCCCGCCACCCTGACCAGCAGCAACACCCCCACCCCCGCGATCAAGGCCCTGACCTGCGGAAACGACGGGAGTTTTTCGTGAACAGACCAACGGAAACGCGCCGGCGCTTCCGTGTTTTCTCTCTCTCGCCGCAAATCCATGCACTGTCCCGGATGGACACCCGCCGGACGGTGACGCTCAGTGGCGGGGTGGGCGGATGACGGGCCGGAAGCGGCAGGCCGAGCCCAAGCCGGGGCCGGTCGAGGCGGCGGTGCGCGCCGACCTGGCCCGGCTCGGCAAGCTGGACCAGGGCGTGCGCGGCACGCTGGAGCAGATGGCGCTGAAGTTGGCACAGGCGTTCGACGCGTACACGGGGGCGGACCCGACGAAGCTGGCCCGCCTGAACCAGGAACTACGGCAGACCCTCGCGGCGATGGTGGGAGACGGCAATGACGGCGACCCTGACGGAGCTGACCTGCCCGCCCCTGTATGGGACTCCGCGCAGCCCGGACCGGCCGACGTTGGGCGGGCAGCTGGCGGCCGTGGCGGACCGGCTGGGAAAGCCGCTGATGCCGCACCAGCGGCACATCGCCGACGTGGCGCTGGAGCTGGACCCGGAAACCGGGCTACTGGCGTACAGCGAAGTCGTCGTGATCGGCCCGCGGCAGGCCACCGGGAAGACGGAACTGCTGCTGCCGGTGATGACGCACCGGTGCGTCGGGTTCGGCGATCCGCTGACGCGGTGGATTCGCCAGCACCTCGGGCACGTCGTTCCCGAGCCCGGCCCGCAGACGGTGGTGTACACGGCGCAGACGGCGGATGACGCCCGCAAGAAGTGGCGGGACGTGCACGTGGCGCGGCTGGAGAAGTCGGTGTACCGCCGCCAGTTCACGCCGCGGCTGCGGCTGAACGCGGAGGCGATGATCTGGCGTAACGGGTCGCGGTGGTCGCCGGCGTCGACGACCGGCAAGACCGCCGGTACGGGTGATTCGATCGACGTGCCGGTGATCGACGAGGCGTGGTCGCGGCCGGACTCGCGTACCGAGCTGGGCATGCGGCCGGCGTCGATGACCCGGCCGTGGCGGCAGATGTGGGTGATGTCGATGATCCCGGGCCTGTCGCGGGCGATGCCGGGCACCTGGCCGTACCTGGCGCACAAGCGGCAGGTGGGCCGGGCGCGGGTCGCCGCCGGCATGACCAGCGGCACGGCGTTCTTCGACTTCTCGGCCGCGCCGGGCCTGGACCCGGGCGACCCGCAGACGTGGTGGTCGTGCATGCCCGGCCTGGGCCACACCGTGCCCGAGAAGGCGATCCGCGAGGACTACGAGGCGATGGACCTGGTGGACTTCTGCGCCGAGTACCTGGGATGGGAGCCGATGGTGACGACCCCGAAGTGGCGGCTGATCCGCCAGGAGACGTGGGAGAACCTGCACGACCCGGCGTCGGCGGTGCACGGCCGGCCCGCCCTGGCCGTGGAGATGGCCCGGGACCGGTCCCGCGGGGTGATCGGCGTGGCGGGCCGCCGCGCCGACCGGCACTGGCATGCGGCCGTCGCCGAGCCCGGCTACCAGGTGCCCGCCGGGGTGACCGGCGTGGAGTGGATGATGCCGCGGCTGCTGGAGCTGATCGACGAAGCCGACGCGGTCGCGGTGGTCATCGACCCGCGGCGGCCGGCCAACTCGCTGATCGCGCCGCTACGCAACCGCGGGGTGACGGTGCTGACCCCGAACCAGCAGGAAGTCGCCGCGGCGTGCGGCCGGTTCTACGACGCGACCGGCGAGGACGCTGATGCGACGGATGACGCACCTGCCGACCCCACCCGGCTGTTCCACCTCGGGCAGGCGTCGGTGGCGCGGGCGTTGGGCGCCGCGGTGAAACTCGACGTCGGGGAGGGCGCGTTCACGATCGTCAAGCGCGGCTCGGGCGACGAGCTGATCGACCTGTACGCGCTGATCCTGGCGATGCACGGCCACGAGGTGATGGACCCCGGCGACTACGACATCGCCGACTCCGTCGACCAGACGGTGCCGTGCCTGGTGTGCGGCCGGCAGCTGTACTGCAACAATGGCCAGTGGGTGCACTGCGACGACGACAGCGGGCAGTGCTGAACAGGAAGACCGTGAAGGTGTGCGCGACGCAGTGACGGCGGCCCTGGACGTGGCCGGCCTGCTGGCCCTGGCCGCCGGGTCGTTCTACGCCGCCCGGCCGCATGTCGGACTGGTGGCCTTCGGTGTGGCCGGGGTGGTGATCCTCGCAGGCTCGGCGTTCTTCCAGTGGCAGGCCCGCCGCTGATGGGCCTGCTGTTCCCCGCCCGCAAGCGGGCCGCCGCGGTCACCGGGCCGGTCATCCCGCCGCGCGGCGGCGGACCCGGCGTCGACCCCGCCAGCATCAACGACGACAAGGCGCTGCGGCACTCGGCGGTGTGGGCGTGCCGCCGGCTACGCGCCAACCTCATCTCGACGCTGCCGGTGGACGTGTTCCGCCGCGTCGACGGCTACCAGGTGGAGCTACCGAAACCGCCGGTGCTGGTCGAGCCGGGCGGCAAGCGGTGGCGGTGGATCCCGTGGGTGCACGCCTCACAGTGGGAACTGGACGGGTCCGGTAACGCCATCGGGCTGATCACCGAGGTCAACGCGCTGGGCCTGCCCTCGCGCATCGACCTGTACCCGTCGTCGGCGTGTTCGGTGCGCAAGCCGAAGGGCTCCACCGAGTACAAGTACCGCATCGACGGCAAGGAGTACGACGCCGACAAGGTGTGGCACGAGGTGCAGTACCCGGTGCCCGGCCTGCCGGTCGGGCTGTCGCCGATCGCGTACGCCGCCTGGTCGATCAGCGAGGGCCTGTCGATGCAGCAGTTCGCGCTGGACTGGTTCGGCGGCGCCGGGGTGCCGAAGGCGCGGCTGAAGCACACCCAACGCAAGATCGACCCCAAAGAGGCCGGGATCATGAAGGACCGGCACAACGCGGCGATCCGCAACGGCGACCTGTTCGTCCACGGCGTCGATTGGGAGTACGACTTCATGCAGGCCGAGGCGGCCGGCAACGAGTTCATCGACGGCCGCCGCATCAACGTGCCGGACATCGCCCGCTACTTCGACTGCCCGGTGGACCTGATCGAGGCGGCCGTGTCCGCGCCCGGGTCGCTGCGCTACGAGACGACCGTGACCCGGAACCTCCAGTTCCTGATCATGGCGTTGGGTCCGGCGATCATCAGGCGGGAAGACGCCTGGTCGGCCGGGCTGCTGCCCCGCCCCCGCTACGTGAAGCTCAACACCGACGCGCTGCTGCGCATGGACCCGCAGACCCAGGCGAAGGTCATCGACATGCGGATCAGGAACCGCACCCTGACCGTGACCCGGGCGCGGGAGCTGTACAACGAGAAGCCGCTGACCCCGGGCGAGATCGCCGAGTTCGAGACCCTGTTCGGTCCGCCGCGCAGCCAGCCCGCCATGCCGCCGCCGCAGACGCCGGCGCGCGGCGCCGAACCGGTCAACCCGCTGTCCGCGGTGCCGTACGACAACTCGGCGGCGTGGGCCGCCACCTACGGGGAGGGCCCGCTGTGACCAGCAGCATTCACACCCGCCGCCTGGCGACGATGGTCGCGCGGACCACCGCCCGGTTCCTGGAGCTGGCCGCGCAGCAGAACCTGACCGTCGCGGACCTGCCGCAGGCGCGTCTGCCGTGGTTCGAAGTCCGCAACGGCGACGGCAGCGGCCGGCCGGGCCAGCCGCCCACCGTGCTGATCTTCGACGAGATCGGCGGCAGCCTCGGCGTGAAGGCCAAGGAGTTCGTGCAGACGATCGAGGCGATCGAGGCCCCGACGATCCGGGTGCGGATCAACTCCCCCGGCGGCAGCGTGTTCGACGCGCTGGCGATCCATTCGGCGCTGCTGCACCACCAGGCGCGTATCGAGGTGTACGTGGACGGCCTGGCCGCGTCGGCGGCGTCGGTCATCGCGATGGCCGGCGACGACCTGATCATGATGCCCGGCTCGCAGCTGATGATCCACGACGCGTCGGCGGTGGAGCAGGGCAACGCCGAGGACCACCGGCAGATGTCGGTGTTCCTCGACCGGCAGTCCGACAACCTCGCCGAGCTGTACGCCCGCCGCGGCGGGGGCGAGCCGGGTGAGTGGCGGGACCTGATGCGCGCCGAGACGTGGATGTTCGCCCGGGAAGCGGTGGAGGCCGGTCTCGCCGACCGGGTGGAGACGGTCGAGATCGACGAGACCGAGGAACCCGAGCTGCGGCGGCGGATGCGCCGCAGCTTCGACCTCGGCGGCTACCGGTACGCCGGCCGGGACGCCGCGCCCGCCCCGGCCCGCCGGCACGCCGCCCCGGCGCCTGCCCCGGTCCGCGAGGCCCGCGCGCCCGCCCGGACCAGCCCGCGCCCGCCGTCGGCCGACCAGTACCGGGACGCGGCCGGCCGCCGCGCCGCCGCCGGCCGGGACCGCGGCCAGCCGCCGGTCGGGCAGGCCCGGTCGGTGTCGACCGCGTGGATGAACCGCTCCGTGGCGGGCGCCCGCGAGCTGGCGCCGCTGCCGCCGCGGCTGTCCGCGCAGCGGGTCGAACGCGACGGCAAGATGTTCTACCGGGTCGGCGGCCACTACACGGTCCACGAGCGCGGCTACGAGATGTGGGACGAGAACGGCCCGTACGTGGAGATCGTGTCCGCGGGCGCCGGCGATAAGACGATCGCCGCCCGCCCCGATGTGATCTTCCTGGTCAACCACCGCGGGCTGGCGATGGCCCGCACGGCGGCCGGGACGCTGGAGCTGTGGTCCGACCGGACCGGCGACGGCAACACGGCGTGGCTGAACCCGCAGCGTCAGGACGTCATGGACCTGGTCCACGGCATCGAGGACGGCACGATCACCGAGCAGTCGTTCGCGTTCATGATCGAGGCCGGGCACTGGAACGCCGACTTCACCGAGTACCGCATCGACGTGTACGACCTGGACCGCGGCGACACCAGCGCCGTAAACTACGGCGCTAACCCGAACACCTTCATCGCAGCCCGCTCCGCCCGGGAGATTCTGGACGAGCTGGACCGGCTACCGGCCGGGGCCGCCCGCGCCGCGATGGACCGACTGACGCACCGGGTCGACCTGGCGCAGAGGCGAGATCAGCCCGCCGCCCCCGCCGCCCCGGACCTGCCGCAGCATGGTGGCCGCACCGTCACCCAGCTGGACGCCTGGCTGTCCACGATCGGCGCCGACCTGTAGCAGCACCGCCCGCACCACAACTACATCCCACCCTCCGCAACGCAGATGACCGCGCGGGAACGCTGACGCGCGAGCCGGAGATTCGAGCCGCCACGGCGCATGGGGATCCCTGATCCTTCTGCCCGAGAGGCCCGGTCCATGACGACCACCTTCGACGATCTGATCATCTCCGCGGAGGCGGAGCAGTCCCAGGCGATCCGCCGCCGTGAGAAGGCCCTGGCGACGGTCAAGTACATCCACGGCAAGGCCAAGCAGGAGGCCCGCGCCCGTCTCACCGACGACGAGGACGCCGAGGTCGCCGCGGCGATGGAAACCCACGCGCTGGCCGAGAAGGACGTGGCAGGCGCGCAGCACAAGATCGCGCAGCTGAAGGCGGCGAAGGCCGCCGAGGAACGCCACGACCAGGCGATGCAGGAGCGCCGGGAGGACCCGGCGACGGTGCCCGCCCGCAAGGCCGCCTACGACCAGGTGGCCCGGGTCGGCCGTGAGGAACGCACCTACCACCGGGGCAACTGCCGCAAGGGCGCCGAGTTCCTGCGCGACGTGGTGGCGGCGCAGATCAACCGCGACATGGACGCGGAGCTGCGGCTGTCGCGGCACATGCAGGAGGAAAAGGTCGAGCGCGGCCAGTACCTGGAGCGCGCCGTCGGCACCGGCGGCTTCGCCGGCCTGGTCGTGCCGCAGTACCTGACCGAGATGTACGCCCCGGCCGTGGCCGCCCGCCGACCGTTCGCCGACGCGATGACGAAGCTGCCGCTGCCGCCCAAGGGCATGACCGTCAACATCTCCCGGATCACCACCCCGACCGGCGTCGGCAACCAGGCGACCGAGAACACGCCCGTGACGAACACCCCGGAGATCGACGACACGCTGCTGACCATCCCCGTGCAGACCGCGGCCGGTTCGCAGACCCTGTCCCGGCAGGCCGTCGACCGGGGCCTGGGTGTCGAGGACGTGACGATGTCGGACATGCAGCGCCGGTACGCCACCAACCTCGACTCGACCATCATCAACCAGGCGGCGACCGGCCTGTCCGCGATCTCCCAGACGATCGTCACCGACGACGCCGCGCCGAGCGGCGAGAAGCTGTACCCGAAGATCCTCCAGGGTGCGTCGCAGTCGGAGGCCGCGCTGCTGGGGCAGGCCAACCCCGACCTGGTGGTCATGCACTCCCGCCGCTGGTACTGGTTCCAGAGCCAGATGGTGGCGAAGTGGCCGCTGATCGGCCAGCCGGGCATCCCGGCGCAGAACGGCGGCGTGAACTACGCCGAGCGGTACGGGTCCGGCTTCCGCGGTCTGCTGCCCAACGGCATGGCGGTGGTGACCGACAACAACATCTCGACCGCAGTCGGCGGCACCCAGGACGAACTGTTCGTGGCACCGTCGGAGGAGTCCTACCTGTGGGAGGACCCCGACGCGCCGCAGTTCATCCGCGCCGACCAGGCCAAGCAGCTGTCCATCGACCTGGTGCTGTACGGCTACTACGCCTACACCATGGCGCGGTACGCCAGCTCGCACCAGAAGCTGTCCGGCACCGCGCTGGTCCAGCCGGTGTTTGCCTGATTCGCCGGGGTGACGCGATGACGATTCTCAACGGCTACCAGGAACAGACGCTGACCGCCTACAACACGGACGGCACCGTGTTCGCCCGGCACACGCGGGCGGTGATGTACCTCGGACAGGGGGGCCTCACCGAGGACGAACAACGCGCCGGCGTGGAGAAGGTCGCCGCCTTCGCTGAGGCGCACAGCCTCACCATCTCGATCGTCGACGATCCGCAGCCCTCTCTGGCCACGGATTACTGGCTGGAGAGCTGATGGCGACGCTGCCGGCCAACGCTTCGGGGCGCACCCCCGAGGTGGTGTCGTTGTCGGCCGCGCAGGCCGGCAACGGCCCGTCGACGAACGTCGCGGACCGCGGGCCGTCCCACAAGGGCGCCGTCGTGCGGATCACCACCGCGGTGGGCGGCACCCCGACGTGCACCTACCAGATCGAGGTGTCGGCCGACGGGGTGACGTGGGCGCCGGCGACGTGGGCGGACCTGGCCACCCCGGCCGTCAACTCGACCGGCACGTTCGTGATCACCACGGCCACGACCGTGCAGAAGATCGTCAAGCAGCCGACGCCGTGGCGGTACGTGCGGGTGACCTACTCGGCCAACACGAACGTCACCAACACCACGGATCTGCTCTACGACGACACCCAGACCCCGCCGTGGTCCTGATCGAGGGAGCAGCACATGACGCAGGACAACGACACCGCCCGCGGGGCGCACGCCGACAACACGCCGTCGTGGGCCACCGGACCGACCGACGTGCCGGCGGCCGGCGGTGACCCGGACTCGCGGCTGCGGGACCTGAAGGCGCAGCTGGCCCGCGCCGAATCGACCGGTGACACCGCCGCCGCCACGACCGCGCGCAAGGAGATCGAGAAGGTGCAGAAGCAGGCGCCGCGGCAGACCGCCGCGCAGGCCCGCCGCGAGGCGGCGCAGGGCGACCCGAACGCCCGCACGCAGGCACCGCAGGGCCGCACCCCCGCCCCGGCGAAGCCGCCGACCGGCGGGACCGGCGCGGCCGGGAAGGCCACCACGTCCGGCACGTCCGGCACGTCCGGCAGCTCGGGCACCGGCAGCGGCGCGGGCAGCGCGGGCGCGGCGGGCGCGAAGCCCGCCGCCGGCGGCGACAAGCCCGCGGGCAAGGACAAGTAGCCGGTGGGGCTGATCCGGGTGCAACGCGACGTGCCAGCGCAGCTGACGCGCACCTTCTACGTGGGCGAGACACCCACCGACGTCACCGGCGACGTCACGGTCACCGTGACGCGGCTGGACGGCACGGCGGTCGTGTCCGGCGTCGCCGCGCACCCGGGCCCCGCCGGCCAGTACACGTTCGCGGTGCCGGCGCAGGCCCGGCTGGACGCCCTGGTCGTCGACTGGTCGGGCAGCCTCGGCCGGTACCGGGACCTGCTGGAGATCGTCGGCGGGCACTACTTCGACCTCGCCGAGGCCCGCACGGAGCACGGCCTGACGCTGGCGCAGCACCCCACCGAGAAGCTGATCCGCAAACGGCTGGAGGTCGAGGTCGAATGCGAGCGGATCTGCGGTCAGGCGTTCGTGCCCCGCTTCGAGCGGACCGTAGTGCGCGGTGACGGCCGCGCCGCGCTGCTGCTGCCCCGCGTGCAGGTGCGGGAGCTGCGCGCCGTCACCGTGGCCGGCACGGCGTGGAGCCCCGCCGACGTCGCCGCGGTACAGGTCGACCCGTCGGGGGTGCTGCACCACCGGGTCGGCTGGCCGGTGGGGCCGGTGGTCGTCGAGTACGAGCACGGCATGGACATGCCGCCGGAAGACCTGCGCACCGCGGCGATGCTGCGGCTGCGGTCCCGGGTGCACATCACGACCTCGGGTGTACCGGACCGGGCGATCAGCTGGTCGGCGGCGGACGGCGGCACCTACCGGATCGCGCTGCCGACCGGGGAGAAGACCGGCATCCCTGAGGTCGACGCCGCGTACGAGGGCAACACCGTCGACATGGGAGGGTTCGCGTGACTGGCACGAACGTGTACGCCGCGAAGAAGGCCCTGTTCGACGGGCTGACGTTCCTCGCCACCGAGGGGCAGCCCCTGGCGGGCATCCAGGTCGCGTACGCGTTCCCCGGCAACGTCGAGCTGGAGTGCATCTACGGCGGCGGGGTGCGGTTCACCCAAGAGGATCTCACCGCCGAACACTGGGTGGCCACCGAAGAGACCGCGCTCGTGTCGGTGTACTTCCGGGTGCACCGAAAGGAGCCTCGTGCAGTCGCCCTGACGGATGCCCGCGCGGCCGAGATGCTGGGCCAGACGGTGGCCGTCCTGCGCACCTACCCGAGTCTCGGCGGCGGGTTGACCGTCACCGGCGTCACGCAAGGGCAGGGCGACTACGACCAGCCGCAGGACGAGTCGCTGAGCATCCTGTCCGTGCAGGTGCAGGTGCGGTCGCAGCTGACGTACGGGGGCGTGTGATGTCCGACGTGCGGGTGGTCGTCGACGAACGGGCGGCGAAGGAGTACGCCCGCAGCGGCGACGTGCTCAATCTGCTCATGGATGTCGGGCAGCCGGTCGAGCGGTACGCGCAGATTGGCGCGCCGAAGGCCACCGGTGAGGGCGCCGCGTCGATCCGCCGGGAACCGGTGATGGACCTCGCCACCTGGACGGTGCGGATCTCGTGGGACCGCCCGCACTACTACCTCTACTTCCATGATCGCGGCACGGTCCACCTGCCGGAGCGGCCGTTCATGGAACCCGCCCTCGAAGCAGCGATCGCATGATCGGAGACGTCAGATGACCTTCCCCGGAATCGAGCACGATCCGACCGCCCCGCAGGTCAATCCGGACCTGCTGGCGGTGGAGGAACTACGCAAGGCCCGCGAGGCCGAGTACAGCGTGTGGGTTGCCGTGCAGAACATCCCCTGGGGCACGGTGCTCGCCGCGACGCCCGGCATGGCCGTGCCGGCGTCGACGGTGGAGCGGCTGAAGTGGGACCAGTCCGGCTACGTCGTCAAGCGGACGTCGAAGGCCGGCCGGGAGGTGCTGGAGCGCACCGGCGCCGCGACCACCGAGGAACGCGAGCGGTGGGCCGCCGAGGACAAGGCCGCCGCCGAGAACACGACCGCCACGGCGGCGTCGACCACGCGGACGCGGTCACCGCGCCGCCGGAGTACCGCATCCACGGCCGGGGATGCTTCCACCGCGTCGACGGCCCCGGACCAGACGACCACCACCGCGCCGGACACCGCCGCGGACACCGAGGGAGGCGATAGCTGATGCCGCTGTCTCAGGCCACACCGCTGTTGCTGCGCGAGCCAGGGTTCTTGTTCAGTGCTCTGCTGGCGTCGGCGGAGCCGCTGCACGCCGCCGCCGGGTCGAGCTACGACGCCGACCCGTGGCCGGTGGCGTGGATCCCGTGGGGTCCGACGCTGGAAGGGTCGGTGTTCGGTCACGCGACGAACGTCGAGCCAGTTCGGGTCGCCGAGCTGTTCGAGGCGGTCGCGTACAGCGTCACGGAGGTGACCACCACCCTCGCGTTCGCGGTCACCAACTTCACACTGCACAACATGGCGCGGGCAATGAACGCCCCGTCGTCGGCGGTGACCACCGTGTCCGGCACCGGCGCGACCCTGTCCAGCAAGCTGGAGCCACCGGACCCGGAGACCATCGTTCGCCGCATGATCGGTTGGGAGTCGCTGGACCACACGCTGCGGCTGGTCGGCCGGCAGTGCCTCAACGGCGGCGAGATCCAGTCCAACTTCGCCCGCGGCGCAACGCCGGCCGGCATCGCCACCGTGTGGAACTTCGAGAGGCCCGCCAGCGGCAAGGCGTTCGCGTTCTACGGCGCCGGCACCGGCCGGCTGGGGGCATGACGTGGCGCGCAGCATCGGCACCTTGGGCCGCCCCCGGGAGCGTCTGGATCTGGAGTTCCGCTACTTCGACACGGTGATCCGGGTGCACCCGGCGGCGACCGACGCCGTGGAGCTCGAATTCCTGGAGGCCGCGCGCGGCGTCGACATGTCCGCGCTGGAAGGCATCGACACGTCGCAGGTCGACGCGCTCAACCCGGAGCAGATGGCGAAGGTCGCCAGCGCGATGGGCCGCGCCGTCTACGCGAGCTACCGGGCGCTGCTGGAGTCGCTGCACCAGCTGATCCACCCGGA
Source organism: Micromonospora sp. CNZ297 (assembly GCF_007827625.1). Lineage (NCBI taxonomy): Bacteria > Bacillati > Actinomycetota > Actinomycetes > Micromonosporales > Micromonosporaceae > Micromonospora > Micromonospora sp. CNZ297. Next base: position 196,683 of record NZ_VISU01000002.1, read on the forward strand.
CGACTGGGAGACGTACTGGCGGGTCGGCATGGAGAACGGGCAGACCGTCACCGACCGCATGCGCGACATGAAGGCGCTCACGCGGGCGGTGACGGAGGCGACCACGGATTTTCCTACTGGGCCGCGGTCCGCCTCGCCGCCTGGGCGCGCGACAACGCCGCCCGGATCCGGGGACGGCTCGCCCTCACCGGCGCCGGCTTCGGACCTGGAGAAAGCGCTGGTGCTGGAGAGGGGACGCCCGGACATCCAGGAGTTCTACCTGATGCAGGCCGAAGCGGAGGAGAGGCAACGGCGCGAGGCCGTGCAGCGGGAGAGGCGGGACCGGGACAAGTTGGCGGCGGCCGGATTGGCCTGAGTCTCGGTGACGTGCTGGCCGTGGCGTACGTGCTGCGGCTGGATGACCTGGCCCGCGACGTGCACGCCCACACCGTGGGTGCGGCCGTCGCGCAGGCCCTCGGTGGCCGGCAGGTCGGCGGTGACCGCGCCGACTGGGAGACGGCGAAGGCGCTGTTCGACGCCGAGTTGGCGGCGGATCCCGGCGGCCAGGGCGATCCGGACGACGACAGTCCGCGTGCCATCAAGCTGCGTGCTCTCGGCGTGGCGTAGCAGAAGGGGAGGTGCGCGGTGGCCAAGTCCAAGAAGCTCGCTGACGCGTACCTGGAGCTGCGCGCCGAGGACAGCAAACTGACCGGCGACGTCAAGGTCAAGGCGACGAAGGCGGCGAAGGCGTTCGGGGCGCAGCTCAACAACGCGCTGAAGGCGCTCAGCCTGGATCCGATCGACGTCAAGGCGGACCCGAAGACCGCGCTGGCCGCGATCGAGACGACCCGGCAGCGGCTGCGGGACATGTCCCGCGACGCCGAGAGCGTGGAGGTGCGGGTCCGCACGGAGCGGGCGCTGACGCAGCTTGACCGGTTCGCCAAGCAGCTCGGGGCGGTCGATGACACACCGGTGGAACCGAAGGTCGAGCTGAGTCCGGCGCAGCGGCAGATCGACCAGTTGCAGCGCCGGTTGACCGCGCTCGGGGTGGATCCGCCGGTCACGATCGACGCGGACCCGGATGCGGCGCTGGCGGCGATACGTCGTGTCGATGACCGGTTGGAGGAGGTGTCCCGCACCGCATCTAACGTGCAGGTGCGGATGGATGTGGAGTCGGCCCGAGGTGACCTCGACCGGCTGCGGCAGCGCGTCACCGCCCTGGGGGATGAGAGCGCCGACGGATTCTCCGCACGGTTCGCCAGCCGATTGGGGCCGCTGATCGCGTCGATGCCCCTGTCCGGGCCGATGGTCGCCGCCGTCGCGGCCGGCGCGGCTATCGCCGCTCCCACGTTGGCGGGTGTGATCGGCGCCGCGATGATCGGCGGTGGGGCAGGGCTCGGCATCGTCGGCGGCACCGCGGTGGCCGTCCGGGACCAGCGGGTGAAGACCGCGGGGGCGGAACTCGGCCAATTCATCCTCGGTGACCTGGAGCAGCGGGCGGCGGACTTCGTGCCGGTCGTGCTGGACGGCATCGACGACATCCGCGCCGGGTGGATCAGCCTCGGCCCCGACATCTCCCGGATCTTCGCGAGCAGCCGACTGGTAGATCCGCTGGTGGCCGGCGCGGTGTCCGGGGCCCGCCGGGTGATCGGCGGCATCGCGGACGCCGTCGAAGAAGCCGATCCGGTGGTCGACGCGTTCGGCGCGAGCCTTGACCGGCTGGGTGACAGCATCGGTGATCAGTTCACCTTACTGGCGGGTGACGCTGACCAGGCGGCGTCGGCGGTGGAGGACCTCACCACCCTGCTCGACAACCTGATCCGGGTAGCCGGTGGTCTCGTGCACGTCGGGCTCGTGATCAAGGGATGGACCGACCAGCTCGACGTGGCAATCGACAAGGGCCGCTACTGGATCGAGGACAACAGCTACCTGGCCAAGTCGCTGCGGGATGTGGGCATCGAGCTGGACCTGACCGCCGACGGTTTCAAGAAGGGCACGGCCGAGGCCGAGGCGATGCGCCGGGCCAGCATCGGCACCGCTGACGCCGCTGACTTCGCCACGCTGAAGGCCGCCGGGATGACGGACGCGCAGATCGCCGCCGCCGACGCCTCCGGCGCCTACCGGATCCAGTTGGACGCCGCCCGCGCGGCGACGGAGCGAGCCGCAGGCCAGTACGCGAGCACCAGCCAGTCCGTCGAAGAGTTCACCCGCCGGCTCGACGAGATGAACCGGACCCTCGGCGCCACCTACAGCGGGAATCTGTCCGTCGAGGAATCGAACATCCGGTTGGAGGAGTCGATTGACCGGGCGACCGAGGCGGCGAAGAAGAACGGCGACGGCATCAACGCCAACATCCCCAAACAGAGGGCGAATAGGGAGGCGCTGGTCGGTATCGCGAACGCCGCATTGGCTGCCGCCGAGGACATCTTCGCGCAGACGAAGTCGCAGGAGCTGGCGTCGGCCGCGACGGAGCGGGGCCGGGCGGCGTTCCTGAAGACCGCCGCGCAGATGGGCGTCAACGCCGCCGAGGCCCGGAACCTCGCGAACCAGTTGTTCGGCATCCCGCGTGACGTGAGCACCAAGGCCGACTTCCAACCTGATAATGCGGGTGTCGCGGCGTGGAAGAAGACGCTCAGCGGTATCCCGAGAAACGTCTTCATAAAGGCGGAATTCGATCTGATCAACAACTCTGACGTCGCCTTGGCGCTGCGTCTCGGCCGGTTGGAGGACGGCGGCCCGGTCGAGGGCGACGGGCCGAAGGGCAAGGACTCCACGCTGATCTACGCCGCACCGGGTGAGCACATGCTGACCGCTGCCGAGGTGGACCGGATGGGTGGGCACGGCGCCGTGTACGCGTTCCGCCGGCAGCTCATGGCGTTCGGGCGTGGGGCGACCTCCGGGAGTGTTCCGCGGTACGCCGAGGGCGGGCCGATCGGCGCGTCGCGGGCCGAGCGGGCGGTGATGTCGGGGTGGTCGCCTCCGGTGTTCGAGCAACGGCCGGCCCCGGTCGCCGCGGTGACGTCGAATGCCGGCGTCGAGGCGCTGTTGCGTCGGCTGATCGCGGCGGTGGAGCGGATCGCGCCCGGTGTCGGCCGGGCGTTGACGGGGGCGGTCGAGGACGCGTGGGTCGTCGAGGCGCGGTTGCGGTGAGGGGGTTCCCGAGATGGCGACGCTGATCCTGCCGTACGTGTTCATCAACAACATGGCGTCCGGGGAGCTCGTGTCCGCGCGGGCCGAACCTGACCGGCGGGGAGTGGTGGGCAGGGACGGTGAGGTTCGCACCTACGGCGAGGGTCGGCGGCGGGCCGTCAGCCAGGTCGGCCGGATCGAGAACCTGACGGTACGCCTGGTGCAGGTGCCCGGGTCGTCGAAGGCGCTGCTGGAGGAATGGGAAGGCGAGCACGTCATGTACCGCGACGACCGGGGCCGCCGGATCGTCGGCGTGTACTGGCAGCTGGACGACCGCGAGTACATCGCCGACAAGCAGCGCTACAACGTGGGCTTCGTCCTGCAGGGCGTTACGTGGTCGGAGGCGGTGCCGGCATGATGCAGCCGCTGACCGCCGCACCGCGTGACCACCTGACCGAGGCGCAGGTGCGGTGGCTGATCCAGGAGGTGCCGGCGATCGGCACCCGGCATGGCTGCGAGCTGCTGGATCAGAACCTGGAGGTGATCGAAGACATCTCCGCCGACTTCGGTGGCGGGTCTGTCTCGCGCCGGTCGTACAACACGGTGCACGGATCCGCCAACCTGATCGTGTCGCGGGACTTGGACTGGGGGACGGCGATCGTCCGCCCCTACCTGACGCTGACCGACGGGGTGATCGAGGCGCGGTTCAACCTCGGCGCATACCTCACGTCCCGGCCGAGGCGGACCACCGGGCGGAGCTTGCCGGCGCACGCCGTCGTCGGCTACGACGTCCTCGACCGCCTGAACGACAAGACGGGCACGTCGTATGCGGTGGAGGCCGGCACCGAGGTCCTGACGGCGGTCGAGACGATCCTGGTCGACCGCGGCTACACCCGCTACATCCTCGACCCGGCCGCCGCCGGGAAGACCCTGCCCAGCGCCTACGTCAGCCCGATGGACGACGACAAGACGTGGCTGGGCATCGTCAACGACCTGCTGGCGATCATCGGCTACCAGGGCATGTGGAGCGACTGGAACGGCTACCTGCGCGGTGAGCCGTACGCGCGTCCGGTGGACCGGCCGGTGGAGTGGGTGTACGACCTGGCACCGGAGACGTCGATCATCTCGCCGGAACGCACCTACACGCAGGACCTGTACGCCGCCCCCAACCGGTGGGTCGCGATCCGCTCCAACGACGTCGACGGGGCGACGCCGGTGGAGGGCAACGGGATCTTCACGTGGGAGAACTTGGCGTCGGGGCCGACCAGTATCGAGGCGCGGGGTGGCCGCACCATCACCAAGACGCTGCGGATCTCCGCCGCCGACCAGGCGGCGTTGGAGACGCAGGCGTGGCTGGCGATCGACGCGGACATGCGGATCCCGCAGACCATCACCCACACCACCGGGCCGAATCCGCTGCACTGGCATTTCGACAAGGTCGCCCTCGACGATCCGGCCGCCGGTGGGCTCGGGCGGTGGGCGGACGCGCTCGCGACGGATTGGACGCTGCCGTTGGACGGCGGCGACATGAGCCACGAGTGGCAGGTGCTGGCATGAACACGATCAGCGCGTACCTGGTGAATCTGGTCGACGAGCGGATCGGCCGCCACCAGAGCAAGGAGTCCGCCACCGGCACGGTGGTGTCGACGTCCGGCGCGTACGTGTACGTGGTGATGGACGGTGACGCGCAGCCGCTGCCGTGCAAGTTCGTGGCCGGGTTGACGCTGTACCCGGACGTGCGGGTGGTGCTGCACAAGTACGGCGACGACTGGACGGTCACCGGCAGCTTCGGCAAGGGGTACTGGCCGCGCTACTCCTACGACCAGACGGTGCTGAACAACGCCACCGCCACGCCGTCGCTGGGCAGCCCGGAGGTCGGCGTGACGTTCCTGGCGCCGCCCTCGGGCAAGGTGCTGGTCTCGGTGGGCGGGTACGTCGCACAGTCGGTCAACGACAACTCGGCGCACCTGTCGTTCGCGATGCGCACCGGCTCGGACTGGTCGGACGGCCAGCAGGTGATCGGCTTCGAGTACAGGCGGGGGATCATGGCCGGCCAGCCCGTCAACGTCGGCGCCGCGCCCGAGGACGGATCGGTCAACACCTCGCCGGTGGAGAACCTGGTGCCCGGCGGGGAGTACATCGTCCGCGCCGGGTTCTGGTCGGCTCCCGGCGGCACGTGCACGGTTCACGCCCGCTTCGTCATGGTCAACCAGGTCTGAGAGGGGGCGGCGATGGCGTCGACGGCCACCATCCACACCACCACGCAGGCGGGGCAGCTGCGGTACCCGGGCACCCGCCGCGTCGACCGGCAGCCGGCCACGGGCCACCTGTTCTACGTGGCGGTGACGAACACCGGCGGCTACCAGGTGTACCGGTCCACCAACAAGGGTGTGTCGTGGGCGGCGTTCGGTGCGGCGCGGACCGCGGAGGCCGCGATCGTGGAGATGGGCGGGTTCTTCGTCGACTGGCAGAACCGGCTGTACATCACCTACCGCACCAACACCTCCGGGCAGGACCGGATCTGGATGCAGGCCGGGGTGATCACCGCGTCGAACGTGTCGTGGCACTCGCCGCTGCGGCTGGCCGCCGCGGCCAACGATGGCACCCCCGGCTCCTACTTCTCGGGCATGGCGCCGCTGGTGGTGCGGTACCCGGATGGCCGGTCGGTGGGTTTCGTGGCGGTCGGCCACCAGGGCGGTACGTCGATGGCGGTGCGCGTGTACGGGTTCGCGATCCCGGCGGTGGGGCAGCCGGTGGCCAGCAACACCGTGCGCAACAAGGTCTTGTGGTTCTTCGATGAGCCGGCGGGCGGGCATCAGGTGCCGGCGGTGGGCTACGAGCTGTCGCCGGCGCACGCGTGGGTGGCGTGGGGCCGCACCTACCTGTGGACGGTCAAGCTCACCTGGAACGGCAGCGGGTGGACGGGGCCGAACACCGCGGTGCGGTTGACGCCGCAGGGCACCGATATTCCCGCGCCACCGGCGGTGGACTCGGTGGCGGGGGTGTGGCGCAACCCGGGCTGGCTGGTCGCGCAGCCCTACCAGTACGACACCACGCAGGTCATCGTCTGGGAGCGAAACCAGGGCAACACCCGGACGGCCTCGTTCATCACGCCGGCCCACCCGGCCGGGGTGGTGAAGCACTGCGCCCTGTCGTACAACAACGTGACCCGCGACTTCCGGGTGTACGCGGTCGGCACCGCCAACCCGGACCTGCACTACATCGACTATTCGGTGGCCGGCGCCGCGTGGTCCGGGTGGTCGACCGTGTCCACGACGGACGTGGCCGGTATCGACAACTACTCGGTGCGCCGGGAGTCGTTCGGCAGCGCCCGCTACGACGTCCTCTACCAGAACGGAGCGGCGTCGCCCTGGACCATCACCCACGTCAGCCAGGACCTCACCTACGCGCCGTTCACGCCCACGTGGCGGTTCGGTGAGGGCGGCAACAACCTGGACGCCAACGGGCGGGCGTGGGACGTCACCCGTGACCTGGACCTGCGGTGGACGTTCGACGACCCGGACACCGCCGACACCCAGTCGGCGTGGGCGATCTCCCGGCAGATCGGCACCGGCACCCTCCAGTACCTGCGGGCCAGTGACAACACGTGGCAGGCGACCGAGCAGAAGAACGTCGGCGCGACCACCGCCCGCACCCTGCCCGGCTTCCTGTGGGGGCTGACCTCCGACCCCAACCACAGCTACCGGGTCAAGGTGTGGGATTCCACCGACACCGCCAGCGTGTACTCGGCGGCGCTGGTGGTCGTCCCCTCCGGCAAGGTCAATCCGACGGTCACCGCACCCACCCCGAGTCAGGTCATCACCCAAGACAGCGTGACCGTCACCTGGACGGCCGCGGAGCAGACCGCCTGGCGGGTGCGGCTGCGCATCCTCGCCGAGACGGTGTACGACTCCGGGTGGCGGGCGGGCACCGACACCAGCCACACCCCCGACCTCGCCCTCGGCGACGGGTTCTCCTACGGGGCGGTGGTGGAGACCCGCAACGCCGAGGGGCTGGGCAGCGACGAACAGCAGGTGATCTTCTCCGTCGACTTCGTGGAGCCGGCCACCGCCACGGTGACGCTGACCCCGCTGCCGCAGCAAGGCATCATCCGCGCCGCCATCACCAACCCCGCCCCGGTCGGCGCGCAGCCCGCGGTCGCCCGCCAGGAGCTGTACCGCCGGGCGATCCTCAACCCGTACATCGTCGACCACGACTTCGAGACCGTGGACATGTCGGGGTGGGCGGCCCCGTACGCCGGCACCGCCGTACGCACCAACACCCGGGCACACAAGGGGTCGTGGTCGTATCAGCTGACCAGCGACGGCACCGACGCGCTGGGCTCCCACGTCCAGACGGTGCTGATCCCGTGCACCGCGGGCGTCACCTACTACCTGGACATGTGGGCCACCGCGTCAGTGCTCAAGAACACGTTCGCGCAGATCCGCTGGTACGACGGCGGCGGCACGTTCGTGGCCGTCTCCGACGGCATCGGCAAGCCACCGCCCGCGGCCAACGCGTGGGACTACCGGTGGGCGATCGGGACAGCCCCGGGCAACGCGACGCACATGCGGCTATGCGCGGTGCTCGACAGCGTCCCCGCCGCCGGTGACGTCATGTGGGTCGATGAGGTGCGGGTGCGCGTCAACGACCCCAGCCAGGGGGTGCGCATCGCGTCGGGCCTGCCGTCCGGGTCGGTGTTCGACGACTGGCAGGCCGCATCAGGGGTGCCCTACGAGTACCGGGTGCAGGTCCGTGGGGTCAACAACGCAACCGTCGGCGGCGTGTGGACCGCCTGAGAGAGGGAGAGGTGCGACCGATGACGCACGTGGCGAGCGCCGATGGTTTCACGGCCATGTTCGCGGCCAAGCAGGACCAGGAGTGGTCCGGCGGTGACCAGGCCACCAGCGTGCCGGCCGGCGGGCACGTGTACTGGCTGTTCGGGGACTCGATGCTGTCCGCCGGGGAGACCGCGGCCGGCGCGTACCCGGCCGGCACGGCGATGGTCAGCAACCGGATTCTGCGGCAGCACGGCGGCGACCAGCTGGTCACCGCGGTGGCCGCCGGGGATGTGGTGCCGGACCCCGCAACGCGGGATGACCACACGCAGGAGCGGTACTGGCCGCAGGCCGGGTTCTTCACCAACGACCGGCTGTACGTGCTGGCGCAGCGGGTCCGCAACAACCCGGACGGGCAGGGCTTCACCTTCGCGGGCGTCGAGATGTTCCGCTACCGCGTGGCCGCCGACGGCGCGCTGACGCTGGAGGCGGTGCTCGCCACCCCGTCAACCGGTGTGACCGGCCGGCGCGGCGTGCCCGCGACGGTGCAGTGGGCCGGCGACGCGATCGTGCGGGACGGCTACGTGTACGTGTACGGCTACACCGAGGCCGACGGCAACGCGTTCGTCCTGCACTACACCTACGTCGCCCGGGTGCCCGTCGACCAGGTGGAGCTGCCCTCGGCGTGGCGGTTCTACGCCGCGTCGACCGGCCAGTGGGTGTCGAAGGTCAGCGCCTGGGACACCGACCCGGCCAACCAGCACGATGCGATCCTGCCGACGCAGGTGTCCTCGGTGCGCGTCATCGGCGGGCGGATCGTGGTGGCACACAAGCCCTGGAACGGGTTCGGGTCAACCGTGTTCGCGGAGGTCAGCACCAGCCCGGTGGGGCCGTGGACGCAGCACCCGCTGTTCGAGTCCCCGGCTGGGGTGTGGCAGGGCCGGGAGTACGTCACCTACTGCCCGCAGCTGCACCCGGAACAGACCCTGGCCAGCGGGAAGCTGCTGGTGTCAATGGCGTGGAACGGCAAGACCCTCGCGGACAGCATGGGCGACGCCGACCTGTACAAGCCGCGATTCCACGAGGTCACACTGCCCGCGTAACGTGGATCATCGAAGGAGGGGACGATGTGACCGAGGTTCGAGGGGGTGACCGCGGCGCCGACAGGGGCGCGCGGTGATGCCCACCGGGTGGTGTCCGGGCGACCGGGCCATCACCCAGATGCGGGACCTCTACCCGGGGTCGACCGCGGTGCGCGTGTACTTCGCCGCGGGCGAGGGTCTCCCGGCCTCGGCCTGGACGGACCCGGCCCGGGTCGGCCGGCAGCGGCTGGTCGACCTTCCGGAGAACTGCACGGCGATCGTCAGCTTCAAGGACCAGATGGCCGACCGAGCGGCGTTCGTGCAGGCGTGGCTGAAGTACCGGCCGGACGTCGACGTTGACCTCATCACGCACCACGAGCCGGAGCAACAGGAGGGCGGCGACCCCACCCCGACGCAGTACCGGGCCAGCTGGACGCGCACCCGCGAGCAGGTCGGCGACCACCCGGCCCGGGCGGAGGGACGCCTTCAGCTCGCCGTGTGCTGGACGCTCCAGTGGATCCGGCGCGGCGGCGACTGGCGGATCTGGTGGCCGGAGCATGAGGCCGACGCCGTGGACCTGCTGTTGTTCGACTGGTACCCGTTCATGGCCGGCGAGCCGGACCCCTGGAAGCCGCGGGTGTACGAGGACCCGGCCAGCGCGCTGAAGGTGCCGATCGACATCGCCGGGCAGCTCGGCCGGGACTGGGGGCTCGCGGAGGTCGACCACCCGCGGATCCTGCGCGCCAACGGCTTCTCCGTCGACCTCGACCCGAGCGGGACGCTGGCCGCCGCCTGGTACCGGGCCACACACACCGCCGCCCGGGAAGCCGGCTGCCGGGTGTGGGCGCACTTCCACCGGGACATGGGCGCGGCTCGCGGCGACCTGACCAAACGGCCGGCCGAACAGGCTGTCCTGCGGCAGCTGATCACACAGGAGGCCAACGACGTGGGCAGACAACGGCGACTGACATGGGTCAAGGACGGTAGCCCGTTCCGGCTGATGACACCGATGGCCGATCTGCGGGACACCCTGCGCGGTCACGGCTACACCGTCTACGACATCGGCAACCGCTCCCACCTGGAGGCGGATCCGCCGGAGGACCACACGCCGTACTCGGCCACCGGCTTCCCGGGCAAGGCGCGCTACGGCGTCGGGTACGCCGGCGACGTCATGCCGCCGAAGGACGGCCAGCGGTCCAAGGTCGACGGCCTGCCGCTGCCGTCGCTCCAGCAACTCGGCGCGCAGCTGCTCGCCGACCGCAAGGCAGGCGTGGCCGGGATCCGCTGGCTGAAGTACATGAACTGGGAGCCCGAGCGCAACAACGGCGGCCCCTGCTGGCACGAGTCGTGGGAGCCGACCTACGCCCGCCGGTCGTCCACCGACCGCGGCCACATCCACCTGTCCGGCCTGACCGGCTACGAGACCAGCACCATCGCCGCCGGCTACGACCCGGTGGCCCGCATCCGAGGAGACGACGACGACATGATGACCCCGGCCCAGTTCCTGACGCTGCTGAAGGACCCCGCGGTCGACATGCACCTGCGTGGCACCGCCTGGCGGTACGTCGGTGGAGGCATCCCGAAGGGCATGTCCACGCTCGGCGTGCTCAACGAGCTGGTGGCCACCAGCCGTCTCCTGGCCGAGAAGGTGGACATCGACCCGGCCGAGCTGGATCAGATCCGCGCCGCCGCCCGCGAGGGCGCCGCATCGGCCGGTGACGCCCTGGTGGCCGCCGTGCTGGCGAAGCTGCCGCCGGGCACGCTGACCCGCGACGACGTGGAGGCCGCGGTGCGGGACGCGTTCGCCGGCGGCCTCGCCCCGGACGCCGGCTGATGGTCGCCAGGCCGCGCCGCTGGTCCCGGGTCGTCGGCTACGCCGCCGTGGCCGCGGCCGGGATCGGCGCGGCTATCGTCCCCGACCCGCGCGTGACCGACGCCACCGGCGCGCTGGTGTACCTGTGGGCGGGGTTCCTCATCGCCGGCGGTCTGCTCGCGGGCTGGGGTGCGTGGTCGGACCGGTGGCTGGGGGAAGCCCTGGGCTGCCCGCTGCTGTCCACCTCCCTTGCCGCGTACGCGGTGGTGCTGTTCGCCACCGGCCGGGCCGCCGCGGTCATGGGCGGCCTGTTCCTGGCCGGCATGGCGTTCCTGATGTGGGCCAGAGGCCGCGATATCGAGGTGCTGCGCCGGGAGGCCACCCGAGCCGCCATGATCCGCAACCGGGGTGATCGGTGACCGCCACGCAAGCCGTCGTCACGATCGTCGCCGCGCTGCTGACCACCGGCGGCCTCGCCTGGGCGCGGGCACTGCTACGCGGGGTCGGGTCCGTGCGCGCCGGCGTGCGCGCCACCGAACGGGCCGCCGTGGCAGACCTGGCACAGCGGGCCGCCGACGCCGAGGACGACCGCGACTTCTGGCGCGACCAGTACAACGACGCCCGCGCCGAGCTGCGGGAGGCGGGCGCCACCCCCAAGCCCTACCCGATCCCACCCAGCCAGCGAAGGAGACAACCGTGACCGCCCCGACCCAGATCACTCAGGCCCGCCACCCGTGGCGGGCGGTGCTGCGCACCATCGTCGCGTACATCCCCCCGGTCGCGATCATGCTGCCCGAGGCGGCGAAGGCCGCCGGTATCGAACGGGTCGCGTGGGTCACCGCGATCCTCGCCGTGGCCGGCGGCATCACCCGCGTGCTCGCCGTGCCGTCCGTCAACGCGTTCTTCCAGCAGGTGTTCCCGCCACTGGCCGCCGCCCCGAAGACCGACCCGCGGCCGGAGGTCTGACCGTGTGGCCATTCCGACGCGACGCCGCCCGCCGGCGCGAGGTGCACGAGAGTCCGTTCCTGGTGCCGACGGCGATGATCCCGCCGCCGGCGGCCTCTCCCCCACCGCCGCCTCCCCCACCCAGCGGCTGGCCGGGGCGGGCGGGACACTGCGACCGCCCACCAGCCGGGTGGACGTGCCCTCGCGGGTACGGCCACGACGGACCGTGCGCCGCCTCGCCGGTGACCGGCCCGCCGACGATGCCGCACTGCGACCAGGCGGTGCTGCACGCCCCCGGCGACTGCCGCTACTGCGACGCGCACCCGGACTGGCAGCACCTGCGCCAGCTGTGGGGCATCGCCTTCACCGGCCACCCGCCGCGCGTCGACGCCGACCGGCCGTGGCTGTCCGAGGTGCCGTGCCCCTCCGACGCCCGACGGCCGGGCGGCGTCAACCAGCGCTGGCCCGGTAACCAGCCCAGCTGACGGCTTCGGTGCGGCAGGGACGGAACCACCCTCCCGGGGGCGTGGAGGAAGTGGACGGCCCGGTCCCTGCCGCACTTGGATGCGCGCACCCCGCATCCGGAGCTGTAGGCGTCCACACAGGATGCGGTGTTACATCACGGTGCCGTTGCCCCGGCTGGACATGCACACCTACAGTCGTCGATTGACCGACTGTCTGGCTCCAAACCTCTCGGGAGCAGTTCCGCCGATGTCCACCACACCGCCGCCACGCCCGGAGCGCCGTCCCTTCTACCCCCGCGGCAAGGTGTACGCCCGGACCTGGCAAATCACCATGGATGAGGCGGTGGAGGCCGCCCGCACCGCCGGCTTCCACGTGACGCCCCGCAGTGGCCCCAACCGGGTGTACGTGCAGCGGAATTGGTCGACGGCCGCGTGGATCACACCGACCCACGGCGGTGTGGTCATCAAGCCGGCGTGGACGACCGGGCAGATGTACGCCGTGGCGGGCGTGCTGGTCGTGTTGGTCCTCGGGTTCTGCGCCTGCTAGCGGCGCTACTACTACTCAATGGCCGCCAGGTGCGTCACGTGTCGCGTCTGGGATGCGGCGGCGCGGGCGGCGGCGGCTCGGGGGAACGACGTCGGAGGCGGTGCGGGGGCGGGGTATCAACGGCGGCGGTGCCTGGTTGGCGATCTGCACCTCGGGCAGGTCGATCGCCGTCGGTGAGATCACCACGTCGGCGTGCCCGTCGAGGACCATCCGCAGCGCGACCATGCCGGGCGCGGCGGCGATGACATGGTAGCCACGGTCGGTGGCGTACTGCGCGGCGATGGCGAGCAGACGCACGTGGTCCTCTCGGGGCATCACGATCACGGCGCGGGGTGACGGCGGCCCGCCACCAGGTGCGGTGGCGGGCCGCGATGGTTCCTCCGGCGCTACCAGGACGGCCGCCGGTTGCCGCGGTGGCCGTTGCTGAGGTCGAGCAGCCGCCGGATCTGGTAGGACAGCACGCGGCTCTGTCCGAGAGACAGCACGATCTCCCGTCCGCTGTCGCCGTCAACTACGGTCAGCGCGATCATGGGATCGACGCCGGCGCTGAGAGCTTCGGTCAGCGCGAGGTCGGCGATGACCGCTTCCGGGCGACCCGTGCTGACGGGCAGGCGAACCGACTGGTGCCGGCCGCGTTGGTCACAGTTCTTGTGATCGCACCACGGCGGGTGCGCCGGGCCGTCCTCCGGCTCGGCAAGCCTGCCGGTGGGGTAGACGTGCACATAGCCGCAGGGCCGCTGGACGCCGGGAGCCATGGTGATGGGGCTAGCCGACCGGCCCGCCCGCTCGACGGCGGCGATCGCGGCCTCGGCGTGCATCTGACAGGTGTAGGCGTTCGCGTCGAGGGAGTCGGCGGAATAGATCTCGATGCGTGTCGTGGCCGGCTCTCCGCACTGCGGGAGCGCGATGGGTAGGGTGCGCATGGGTCGACCTCCCTGGGGTCGATCAAGTCCCCCGGTCCGGCGTTACCGGCGCTGGCCGGGGGGCGGCTTACACTGCCAACTCCGTACGGTAGCGCTGTTGGCCCAATCTGTGAACCTGCGCGGTTGGCCCACTGTGGACCCCGGCTCGCTTTGCCTACCCTGACGGCAGCGAAGATGGCCAAGTGGATCTCGACGCGGCGATGCGCGCGCTGAAGAAGGCCGAGGCCGACTTGCCGCAGGCGGAGGCGCGAGCCGAGCAGCGCGCCCGGCAGATCAAGGCCGACGCCAAGGCGCGCGTAGACCAGGCGCGAGCCGAGCTGCACCAGGCCATCGTCGACGAGTTCCGCGGCGGCGCCCGGCAGGTGGATCTCGTCCGGCGAACGGGCTACTCCCGCGAACGGGTGCGCCAGATCCTGCGGGCCGGCGGCGTCGAGGCGGAGTAGTCATACCGCGGCGGCAGCCGCCTCGATATCGAACAAACTGGCCACCAGCCCCGCCCTGCATCGTCCACCTCCTGTCGCTGTCCGCGATCTGTCTGTAGCTTGGTCGCCACAGTGAGCGGCGGGCCAGAGGTCAGGTGATGCCACGCCCGAGCTGGCAACACTGGCAACACCACCGGGGGCGGCGGTGACCGAGACGTTCGGCGAGGCGGTGCGCAGGTGGCGCGCCGCGTGTGGGATCACCCTGCGCGAGCTGGCACGCCGCGCCCACGTCGATCCCGGACACCTGTCCCGCGTCGAGAGCGGCCGACGCCCGCCGGCGCTGGCGATCGCCGCGGCGTTGGACAACGCGCTGCACGCAGGCGGCCAGCTGGCCGCACTCGCCACTGAGGCCAGCGGCCGGGTGCGGTGGCCGCTGGACGGGGACTGGAGGCGCGTCGACGCGGAAGCCCTCGCCGCGCGGCTGCTTGCCGAGTCACCAACCGCCGACAACGCGGTGGCCCTGGCTCACGAGTGGCTGATCGCCGAGCCGCCGCAGGTGTACGAGGTGCGCGCCGGCCGCCGTATCGGCGCCCGGGTGGTCGACCAGGTGGAGCGGCGCGTGCAGCAGCTGCGGCTACTGGACGACCATGTGGGTGGTGTGCAGACTCACGACGTCGTGAGTCAGGAGCTGGCTGTCACCGCGAACCTGCTGCGGGACGCCTCCTACACCGAGCCGGTGGGACGGCGGCTGCTGGTCGCGGTCGGGGAGCTGTGCCAGCTGGCCGGGTACGTGGCCAACGACGCCGGCCGGTACGCCGAGGCCGAACGCCTCTATCTGGCCGGGGTGCGGGCGGCGCACGCCGGCGGTGACGTGGCGGGCGCGGCGAACAACCTGTCGACGCTGGCCTACCAGGAGGCCAACGTCGGGGATCCGCGCAGGGCGGTGACGCTGGCCCGGTCGGCGTACCGGGGCGCGCAGCACGCGGCCACGGCGACGGCGCGGGCGCTGCTGCTGGAGCGGGTGGCGTGGGCGCATGCCCGCGCCGGTGAGGCCAGCCAGGCCGAACGTGCGCTCGGCGCGGTGGCTGAGACGTACGCGCAGCGGCAGCCCGCCGACGACCCGGTGTGGACGTACTGGCTGTCCCCCGATGAGGTCGCGGTGATGGCCGGGCGGGTGTGGACGCAGCTGCGCCGGCCGCTGCGGGCGGTGCCGATCCTGGAGCAGGCCACCGCGGACTACGGAGAGGACACCGGTCGGGAGACGTCGCTGTACCTGACGTGGCTTGCGGAGTCGCTGGTGCAGGCGCGCGAGGTGGAGCGTGCGGTCGATGTCGCGGGCCGGGCTCTGCGCCTGGCGGCGGGGGCCGGATCGGTGCGGGCAGACGACCGGGTGCAGGCGCTCCGCCGGCTGCTGCGCCCGTATCGGAAGACGGCCTGTGTGGAGGAGTTTGAGCAGCTAGCCAGGGAGGCCACTTCACGCGCAATGCGAACAGCCGATCACGCAAGGTTGACGCCGCAACTTGCATGTGACGAAGAATGCGGTGGGTGAGGATCTGGCTACGGGCAATGATGCTCGGGGCGGCGGCGGGCGGATGGCTGGCCGCTGACCCCACAGAGGTCGACCTGATCCCCGCGCCGGTCAGCCCGACGCCGGTCGACACTCCGACACTGCCGGAGCTGACGCAGACACCAGCGCCAAACCGAACACCGTCCCTCCCGACCCCCGTGCCGGACCCGGCCGCGACGGCGACGGCGGTGCCGTCTAGTGGGCCGACGGCGGTACCCACCCTGTCGCCGACACCCTTCGCCAGCCCGTCGACATCTGCGCCGTCACCCTCGCCCACGCCGGCCGCCCTGCCAGCCAGCCCGGCCCCGGCCGTCACGTCGACCGCCCGGCCGCCGACCGTGGACCCAGCCGAGCGCACCGGCCCGCCTGCACGGCCGCCAGTGGTCATCCGGCCGACGGCAGTCAGCGACGCCGCGATGACGGCGCGCGACTTGCCGGTCGGCGACCCCCCACCGCCCGCGCTGCCGATGCGGCTGTCACCCGCACCGGCCGGCACCGCGGCAGGGGCGATCGGGGATCCGAGTTCCCTGGCCTGGGCCAGCATCGCTGCGCCCGCACCACCACCATCACTGCACCGGGGGGAAGCAGCGGCGGCCGTCGACACGGACGCCACCAGCCGGCCCGTCGAACGCGGTCCCCCGCCGCCGCGACTGTTTCTGATCACTCGCCCGTGTCGGAGCTGATCAGGAGAAGATGTCATGGAGAGAGCCGTGATTTGGGTGCCGCCGACCATCGAGGCACTGGAGCCCTCCGCCAGGTGCATGGGCCATGTGCTACGGCGGGGCTACCACTTCGAGGGCATCATCCACGCCCCCTGGGAGGCCGTGGAACGCATGGTGCTCGACGGGGAGGTGGAGGTGGTGGTGATCGCCGATCCGGCGCACCTGCCGCCGGACCGCACGCCCCGGATCGAGGTGGCCGACGGTCGGCCGATCTGGCCGACGTCGCCGCCGAACCCCCGCGGCCCCGTGCCGCCGCGGCGTAGACGTCCACACACCCTCCAATGAACGGTGGGCCCCGTCCGAACCGGACGGGGCCCACCGCTGTCAGAGATCAGTACCCCAGCTTGGGGAGCACCAGCTCGACCGTCACCACGAGGATGACGGCCGCCAGCGCCGCACCGGCCAGGCCGGCCAGGGCCAGCAGCTTGACGGTTCTCATTTTGCTCCACCTCCCCTCGGCGAGCCTCGAAGCGGATAAGGTCCGGCGCCGGCCGTCAGTCGACGGGCAGCGGCAGGTTGTCCACCGCGGCGCGTTTGCTGTCGCCGCTGGTGTCGACGTACACCTGAGTGGTGTTCGGCGAGGCGTGACCCAGCAGCTCCTGCGTGACCCGCAGGTCCCCGCCGCCGGCCTTGTGCACGTAGGTGCCGTACCAGTGGCGCAGCCGGTGCATGCTCACGCCGCGGTGCCGCAGCGTGCGCTGGAGGTGGTAGTTGGCGCGTTCGCGTACCTGCCGGCGGTCGGCCCGGCCCGTGCCGTCCGGGTGGCGGGCGATCGGCCCGGACGGCAGGTCGACCACCGCCTGCCACAGCGCGGCGGGGGTGGGCACGATCCGCTCCCGGCCGCCCTTGCCGCGAATGAGGGTGTCGGCCTCGGTGATGTCCTCCCGGTCGAGTCGGGAGATCTCGACGCACCGCAGGCCCTCGCCGGCGGCCAGCAGGTACCACACCCGGAACGGGGCGCGGGCGCGGGCGAGGATGTCGCGCAGCTGGTCGTGGGTGATCGGCCGGGAGGCGCGCTGCGGGATGCGCACGGACGGCAGGTAGCGGCTGGGATCCCAGTCCAGGCGCGGTTCGTCCGGATCGCACGCCCACCGGAAGAACCCGGTGACGGCGGCCCGGTAGAGGTGCCGTGTGCCGGGCTTACGGCCCTCGGTGTAGATGGCGGCGCGCAGTTCGTCGGCGTGCGCGCCGGTGAGGCCCTCGGGGAGTTGACGGTCGAGGCGGTTCAGCAGGTCGGCGTACGTGCTGAGGGTGCTGTCGGCGTGCTTGCCGTTCGCGCGCAGGTCTTGGAGGTACTCGGCGATGTACGGATCGGTCACCGGATGCCCCGCTCGGCCGCGCGCCGCCGCGAGTGCGTCAGCAGTACCTGGATGAGGTCCGGCGCGTCGTCGGCGAGCGCTTCGAGCAGCGACTCCAAGGCGATGATCTGCCCCTGGATCAGGCCGCGCTCGTAGTCCGTGGGCGGGGGCGCCGTTGCCCGGATCTCGGCATCGATCTCCGCGAAAGTCATCTCGCTGACCGGCTTCGCGTTGGGCGTGGTTAGGGTGCGCATGGGTCGGACCTCCGTCGTCCGATCAAGGCCCTCGGTCTGCGGTGCGGTCGCTGACCGGGGGCCGACTACTGGCTGTCGGGGTTCCGCTTCGGATCGTGCTCCGAGGCTGGTCAGCGGTGCATCGGGCGGCCGGGCGGACGAACCGGACTCGGCCTGCGCTGGGTCGGGCGGACGGCCGATGCCGGGCGGGTGGACTCGCCGGCAGGTCGGCCGTTCGGCGGACGGGGGCGGCGGGGACGTTCGGGCGTGGTCCGTTCAGCGGCGTGAGATGGCCGACTGGGCACGGCTTCCGAACGATTGTTCGGTCAGACTAGCGTCATGGCTGAGAACTCCCCCGTCGAGCCCGCTGCCGAGTTTGTCACAGACATCGGCCTGCGCCGCATCGACCACGTCGGGATCGCCGTTGCCGACCTGGACGCCGCGATCGACTTCTACCAGCGCACGTTCGGGATGCGCTGCGTGCACACCGAGACCAACGTCGAGCAGGGCGTACGCGAGGCGATGCTCGCGGTCGGCCCGGACGCCTCCGGCGGCATGGTGCAGCTGCTCGCCCCGCTCTCGCCGGACACCACGATCGGCAAGTTCCTGGACAAGCGTGGTCCCGGCATCCAGCAGGTCGCGTACACGGTGGCGGACATCGACGTGGCCTGCGCGGCGCTGCGCGAGCGCGGCGTACGGCTGCTCTACGACGCGCCCCGGCGCGGCACCTCGGACTCCCGGGTCAACTTCGTGCACCCCAAGGACGCCGGCGGCGTGCTGATCGAGCTGGTCCAGCCCGCCTGAGGTGTAAGGAAGGGCCCCTTCTTAACAGACGTCTGTTAAGAAGGGGCCCTTCCTAACACGTGGGAACACGCGCGGCAGTGCGCGCTTGCACGTTCCCACGGACACCTCCACGCATCGGTGGATGCAGTTTTTCACAGAGGGGTTCCCGCTTTAGCTACCGTTCAGTAACGTCCGCCCGAACAGCAGCGGCGACCGGTGCCGGAAGTGTCGATTGCCGACATGGCGGTCCCGTCGCACCGGCGCCGACGATGGCAGCACCCCTGCCCGCGTCGTGCGGGTGTGGACTAACGGGAGGTCACCGTGCAGGACATCCTCGAAGCGATCATGGCGGCGGAGGGTTCGTCGCAGCCGGAGCGGGAGCTCGCCGGCCTCGCCGGACTGCCCGTGCCGGAGAGCTACCGGGGCGTGGTGGTGCGTGCCGAGGACACCCGCATGTTCGAGGGCATGGCCACCCGCGACAAGGACCCGCGCAAGGCGCTGCACGTGCAGGAGGTGCCCACCCCCGAGCTGGGCCCGGGTGAGGCGCTCGTCGCGGTGATGGCCAGCGCGATCAACTACAACACGGTGTGGACGAGCATCTTCGAGCCGCTGCCCACGTTCAAGTTCCTCCAGCGCTACGGCCGGCTCTCCGAGCTGACCCGCCGCCACGACCTGCCGTACCACGTGGTCGGCTCGGACGCCGCGGGCGTGGTGCTGCGTACCGGGCCGGGCGTGACCAAGTGGAAGGCCGGCGACGAGGTGGTGGCGCACTGCCTGTCGGTCGAGCTGGAGGACTCCGCCGGTCACGACGACACGATGCTCGACCCGCAGCAGCGGATCTGGGGCTTCGAGACCAACTTCGGCGGCCTGGCCGAGCTGGCGATCGTCAAGGCCAACCAGCTGATGCCGAAGCCGCGCCACCTGAGCTGGGAGGAGGCGGCCAGCCCGGGGCTGGTCAACTCCACCGCGTACCGGCAGCTCGTCTCGCACCACGGCGCGAACATGAAGCAGGGCGACGTGGTGCTGATCTGGGGCGCCTCCGGCGGCCTCGGCGGGTACGCCACCCAGATGGCCCTCAACGGCGGCGCGATCCCGGTCTGCGTGGTCTCCTCCCCGGAGAAGGCCGAGCTGTGCCGCAAGATGGGCGCCGAGCTGGTCATCGACCGCACCGCCGAGGGGTTCAAGTTCTGGTCCGACGAGCAGACCCAGGACCAGGACGAGTGGCGCCGCTTCGGTGAGCGCATCCGCGAGCTGACCGGCGGCGAGGACCCGGACATCGTCTTCGAGCACCCGGGCCGGGAGACGTTCGGCGCCAGCGTCTACGTCGCCAAGAAGGGCGGCACGATCGTCACCTGCGCCTCCACCAGCGGCTTCAACCACCAGTACGACAACCGCTACCTGTGGATGCACCTCAAGCGGATCGTCGGCAGCCACTTCGCCAACTACCACGAGGCGTGGCAGGCCAACCGGCTGGTCGCGCTCGGCAAGGTGCACCCGACCGTGTCGAAGACGTACGCGCTGGAGCAGACCGGCCAGGCCGCGTACGAGGTGCACCGCAACGCGCACCAGGGCAAGGTCGGCGTGCGGTGCCTCGCCCCCACCGACGGGCTCGGCGTCCGCGACACCGAGATGCGTTCGCGCCACGAAAGCGCCATCAACCGGTTCCGCGGTCACTGACCGTACGGTCGCCCCGGATTGCCTTTCCGGCCGACCCGGTCACCATTCGACTGACGTACGCAACAAAGGGCCGCGGGTTCCGACCCGCGGCCCTTTCGCGCCACCTTCCCCGGTGACGTCCCACTCGACCGACCCGCGCGGGAGCTGCCAAGATCGCCGATTGGTCCGGTCCGCACGGCCGACGGAGTTGACCATGTAAACCGGACGCGAAAGCTGCCGACCACTCTTGCGAACCACCCTGGGGGGTCTGCGAGTATGTCCCAATGCCCCAGCAGCAGTCCTCCCCTCTTGCGTTCTTCGATAACGCGAACTCACAGCCCGATTTCACCGTTGGCCTGCGTGGTTACAACACCAACCAGGTCGACGACTTCATCGGCCGCCTCAGCGCCGCCCTGAGCCAGTCCGAGCAGGCCCGTGCCGAGGCCGAGCAGCGGATGAACGACGCGCAGCGCCGGCTGCGGCAGGCCGAGCAGCGCCAGAGCGCGCTGGAGCAGAAGCTCACCGAGACCAACAAGCAGCTCGAGGAGAACAGCCGGCCGACGCTCTCCGGCCTGGGCACTCGCGTCGAGCAGATCCTGCGGCTGGCCGAGGAGCAGGCCAACGACCACCGCAACGAGGCCAAGCGCGAGTCGGAGGGCATCCTCTCCGCCGCCCGCCTCGAGGCGCGTGAGATCACCGACAAGGCCCGCGCCGAGGCCGCCGCCATGAAGGCGACCGCCGAGCGCGAGGCCGGCAGCGTCCGCACCGCCGCCGAGCGCGAGGCCGCCGAGGTCCGGGTGCAGGCCCGCCGTGAGGCCGACACGCTGCGCGCCGACGCCGACCGCGAGACCAAGCAGCTGCGTACGGTCACCGCGCACGAGGTGGCCGAGCTGAAGTCGACTGTCGAGCGCGAGGTCGCCACGCTGCGCGCCACCGCCGAGCGGGAGATCACCCAGCAGCGGGCCAAGGCCGCCCGGGAGGCCGAGGAGAAGCGCGCCGAGGCGACCAAGCTGCTCACCGACGCACGCGACAAGCGCGACAAGGACCTCCAGGCCCTGGAGCTCCAGCTCGCCGAGCGGCGGGAGAAGGCCGAGCGCGAGGAGTCGGAGCGGCACGCCGCCCAGGTCGCGCAGACCCAGAAGCTGGTGAACGAGGCCGAGCAGCGGGCCCGTGCCGCGCAGGAGCGCGCCAAGGAGATCGAGCAGCGGGCCGAGGCCCGGCGGGTCGAGTCCGAGCGCACCGCCAACGAGACCGTTGACAAGGCCAAGGCGCTGGCCGACAAGACGCTCAACGAGGCGCGCGCCGAGGCGCAGCGGGTGCTCAACGAGGCCCGCACCGAGGCCGAGCTGACCACGCAGGCGGCCCGCCGCGAGGTCGAGGACCTGACCCGCCAGAAGGACGCGGTCACCTCGCAGCTCGGCCAGATGCTGTCCGGCCTGGCCGGCATCGTGCCGGGCGTGCCGGCCGGCGGCAAGGCCGAGACGCCGAAGGCGGACGCCTCCGGGCAGAAGGTGACGGCCGAGTCGGCCGGCTGATCGGAACACCCGCTGTCGGGGGCATGAGCCACGGCGCGGGGTGACACCGGGTGACCGGTGTCGCCCCGCGCCGTCATGCTTGTGCGGCCCGTTTCGCCAGGAGGGTGAAGTAGCTCCCAGAAGGGGCGTCCGTATCGCCCCAGCAGAGCCGGATGCGTGTGAGGATGGGGGCATGTCGCACGGCGAGGAACTGTTCGCGCTCGGCGGGGACGTGACGACGGAGCCCAGCTTCGAGTCCGCCCTGCGGGGATACGAGAAACGACAGGTCGACCGCTACGTCGCTCGCGCGGAGCACGAGATCGCGGCGTTGACCACCGAGCGGGAACAGGCGTACACCCAGATCCACAAGCTGGCCGGTCAGGTCGAGGTGCTCCAGCGCGACCTGGCCCAGGTGCGCAAGCAGGCGGCGGTCGTTGACCGGGCGTCGTTCCGGCACCTGGGTCCGCGCGTCGAGCAGATCCTCACGATGGCCGAGGAGCAGGCCGACGAGATCCTGGCCGCCGCGAACGAGGAGATCGAGGCCCGTCGCGCCGCCGCCGAGCACATCGTCGAGGAGGCCCGGGAGCAGGCCGCCCAGGCGCTCAAGGACTTCGAGATCGCGCTGGCGGCCCGCCGGACCGAGGAGGAGCGGCACACCGCCGCCCGCAAGGCCGAGGCCGAGGCCACGCTGAAGGCCGCCAAGGACGAGTCGGCGAAGCTGCGCACGGACGCGCAGGACGAGTCGACGAGGCTGCGGACGGCGGCCCAGGACGAGGCCGAGAAGCTGCGCCGGACCGCCCAGGACGCGCTGGCGAAGGCCCAGCAGGAGGCCACCCAGCTCCGCGACACCGCCAAGGAGATCCACTCCCGGGCACAGCAGGAGGCCGCGCGGCTGCGCGAGGCGGCCAAGGAGGCGCTGGCCAAGGCCCAGCAGGAGGCGAGCCAGCTCCGCGAGGCGGCCAAGGAGGTGCACGCCAAGGGCCAGCAGGAGGCCAAGCGGCTCACCGACGCCGCCGCCGAGGCCGGCCGGGCCACGCACGCCAAGGCGCTGGCCGAGGCCAAGAAGATCGTGGACGACGCGGAGGAGGCCGCCAAGGCCACCCGCGGCCGGGCCCGCAGCGAGGCCAACCGGCTCACCACCGAGGCCGCCGACGCCGGCAAGCGCAACCGCGCCGAGGTCGAGGCGTACGTGCAGCGCATGCGCACCGAGACCGAGGCGTACGTGCAGCAGGCCCGCGCGCAGACCCAGCAGGAGCTGGGCGCGTGGCGGGCCGGGGTGGAGAAGGAGGTCGCCGAGCGGCGGGACGGCGCGGAGAAGGAGCTGGCCCAGCGCCGGGCCGCCGCCGAGCAGGAGTTCGCCAAGCGCCGCGACGAGCTGGACAAGCAGCACGCCAAGCGGCAGGAGGAGTTGGAGCAGGCGTACACCACGCGGCGCGACGAGATCGAGCGCACCGCCGCCGACGTCCGGCAGGCCGCCGAGGCCGACGCGCTGAGCATGCGGCAGCAGGCCGAGCTGGAGGCCGCCGAGCTGCTGCGCCGCGCCGAGGCGGACGCCGGCGCGCAGCGCCGCAAGGCCGACGAGCACGTCGCGGCCTCGCGACGCCAGTTCGAGGAGTACGCGGCCACGACCCAGCAGCACCTCGCCACGACGCAGCAGCACCTGGCCGCCACCCAGCAGGAGGTGGCCGCCGGCCGGCAGCAGCTCGCCGGCGTGATGCTGGAGATCGCCAAGGCTCAGCAGGAGCTGGCCGACCTGCGTACCGAGACGTGGAAGTCGCGGCAGGAGTCCGACGACCTGCAACGCCGCCTCACCGACCTGCGGCGCGACGCCGACTCGGCCGGGATCGCGGCCACCCCGGTCGACCCGGACGATCTCGCCGCCGCCTCCACCGGCCGGTCCACCGGCGACGGCACGCCGGCGGGCGAGGGCACGCCGGTCACCAGCGGCGCGGAGAGCCCCGGCGACACCCCGGCCGGCGGCGGTGCGCCGGTGGCCGCGAAGGGCACCGCCACCGCGGTCCCCAACGGCGCCGGGCCGGCCAAGGGTGACGGCGAGCCCGCCGACGCGGGCAAGGCGAAGCCGGTCGGCGAACCGGTGACCACGATGGACTCCCCTGGCGGAGCAGGCGTCGACGGGGAGCCCACTGTGGCTGCCGTGCCGGGTGAGGGCGGCCGGGGCGCCACCCCCACGAAGATCACCAGCACCGGTGAGAACGGCAAGCGCCCGACAAAGCCGACCACCGACGAGCGCAGCGCCAAGCCCAGCACGGTGACGGTCGACAAGGACTGATCCACCCCGAACTGGCGGGCCCAGCGCCACGTCGGCGAAGTGGCGGCATCCCACCCACCCGGACCACACCACCTCCCCGAACTGGCGGGCGACCCGCGCCAGGGCGGCCCACCGGGACGGCCCGGCGGGACGGCCCGGCGGGTGGTGGTGGGATGGTCGGGGCGGACGGCGGCGACTACCCTGCGGGCAGAGGGCCGCGCGTCGGCCGGGGACGGCACCGGCGGGCGAGCCGGGCAGCGGGGAGGCACGGGTGTCACAGGAGGGTTCCGCCGCCCGGGACGACGAGGCCGCGGACGTGAACACCTCCGGCTCCCCCACCGGCGACGCGAGGCCCGCAAGCGACACCACGGGCACCGCGAGTGAGACCACGCGCACCGCGGAGCACACGCGGACCGGCACCGGCATGAGCGGCGAGCGGCCCGTCGACGTCGAGCCGGGTGAGTTCGAGCCGAGCGGGCGCTTCGGCGTACCGGGGCGGCCGCTGCGGCGCAGCGCCTTCCTGGTCGGGTTCACCGGCGCGCTCGGCGTGCTGCTGGCGTACGCGTTGTTCCTGGGCATCCGCAACGCCGCCGGCATCCTGGTGCTCGTGGTGATCGCGCTGTTCCTCGCGGTCGGCCTGCACCCGGCGGTGGTCCGGCTGCGCAAGTGGGGCCTGCCGCGCGGGCTGGCGGTGGCGGTGGTGACGCTCACCGTGGTGCTGCTGATCGTCGCCGGCCTGCTGGCGCTGGTGCCGCCGGTGGTGACCCAGTCCGGCCAGTTCCTCCAGCAGCTACCCGGCTACGTCGAGGAGCTGCGCCGCAATCCCACTGTCAACGACCTGGTGATCCGGTACGACGTGATGGAGCGGGTCCAGGCGGCGGCGAACGCGGACACGATCGGGCGGGCGCTCGGCGGCGTGCTCGGCGGGGCACAACTGATCTTCGGGACGATCTTCCGCCTGCTCACGGTGCTGGTGCTGACGATCTACTTCCTGGCGTACTTCGACAAGCTGCGCGAACTCGGGTACGCGATGGTGCCGCGCTCGCGCCGGCAGCGGGTCCGGCTGATCGGCGACGAGATCCTCACCCGGGTCGGCGCGTACATGGTCGGCGCGCTCGCCATCGCGGTGCTGGCCGGGGTGACGACGTTCGTGTTCGCGCTGGCGGTCGGCCTGCCGTACCCGTTCGCCCTCGCCGTGGTGGTCGCGGTGACCGATCTGATCCCGCAGATCGGCGCGACGCTCGGCGCGGTGGTGGTGACGCTCGTCGGGCTCGCCACGGACCTGCCGGTGGGCATCGCCTGCCTGGTGTTCTTCGTGCTCTACCAGCAGGTGGAGAACTACCTGATCTACCCGAAGATCATGCGCCGGGCGGTGTCGGTCAACGAGGTGGCGGCGTTGCTCGCCGCGCTGCTCGGGGTGGCGCTGCTGGGCGTGGTGGGCGCGCTCATCGCGATCCCCACCGTGGCCGCGTTGCAGCTGATCCTGCGCGAGGTGGTGCTACCCCGCCAGGACGCCCGCTGAGCGGTTACTCGGCGCGCCGCTGGGCCGGGCCGGGAACCGGGGTGTCCGCGAACGCGGCGACGGTGCGGTCGGCGTACGCGCTGACGTCGCCGGTCTCCATCGGGCCGTCCCAGGTGGTCGGCAGCGGCAGCGGTACGCCGGGGGCGACCCGCCGGACGATCTCGTCCAGCACCTTCTCCGCGTCGCCGACCCACAGGTGCTTGGCGCCGTCCACGCCCACCACCTCGGCCTGCGGCACGGCGGCGAACCGCTCCCGGGCCTCCTCCGGGCGCAGGTAGTCGTCGAACTCGGGGACCAGCGCGGTGAGCGGCTTACCCGTCTCGGCCCAGACCCCCAGGTCCTCCGGCGCGGAGTAGCGCAGCGGCGGGGAGAGCAGGATCGCGCCGGCCACCGCCGGGTCGCAGCCGTACTTCAGCGCCAGGTCGGTGCCGAACGACCACCCGACCAGCCAGATGTTCGGCAGCTCGTGGAACTCGGCGTACTCGATCGCGGCGGCCACGTCGAACTTCTCGCCGACCGCGCCGTCGAACGTTCCCTCGCTGGTGCCGCGGACGCTGCTGGTCCCCCGGGTGTTGAACCGGAGCACTGCGAGGCCGGCCAGCGCGGGCAGCCGCCAGGCCGCCTTGCGGAACACATGGCTGTCCATCATCCCGCCGTGGGTGGGCAGCGGGTGCAGGCAGACGAGCGTGGCGGCCGGTTCGCGGTCCAGCGGCCGGGCCAGCTCGCCGACGAGCGTCAGCCCGTCGGCGGTGTGCAGCTCGATGTCCTCCCGGCGACCGGGCAGGATCGACGACGCGCGAATCGGAGTGCTCACGCCTGCCAGTCTCCCGCGTCGGCGGCCCCGCCGCCCAGCGGGACGGGAACCGGGTGATCCAGATCGCTCAGCCGTAGCGCGGGGCGCCCCGGCCGCGCTGGAGGTTCGGCCCGCGCCGGTCCCGGGCCCGCCAGCAGCCGGAGTGCCAGTGCCGGCGGTCGGTCAGGTCACCCCGGTCGTCGGCCGGCCAGGCCACCAGATGTGCCACGCCGGGACGGATCTCCTGGTCACAGCCGGGACAGCGGTACGTCTTGACTGATGCCCCGCCGCTGATCGCGCGCACCTGCCAGTCGCCGTCGCGCCACTGCTGCACGGTCGGCACGCCGTGGCGGGCACGCTCGGCGTCCAGGCCGGGGTTCTCCTCCCGGCGAGGGCGGTTGCGACGAGGGCTCACGGTCACCAAGCGTACGGTCCGCCGGCCGGACCGGCCCGGGTCGGGCGGTCCGGCCGACGGGCGGCCGCTCAGTCCCAGGTCTCCGGACGGGTCGGGTCCGGCGCCACCTGCACGCCACCCAGCACGAGCGCCGCGTCGAGTTTGTCGAACCCCTGCTCCGGCCAGCCGTAATCGGCGAGCAGGCGCGACTTCGGCACGCCCAGCAGCTCGACCCGGCCCTGTTCCGGGTAGAGGTGGGCGGGCCGCCCGGCGATCGTCATGTTGCCGTCCACCGTGCGGGGCGAGATCTCGGCCGCGTACTGGTAGGAGACGCTCATCGTCCGGGTGGAGGTGCCGACGATGCCGAACCGGGCGGTCACCAGCCGCGGGAAGCCGGTCACGTCGACCCGGCAGCCGGCAACCCGGGCGCCGTCCGGCACGGTCGTGAGGCGGACGGGCGCACCGCAGCGGCGCGCCTCGGTCAGCCGCAACGCCTCCACCGCGACGGTCAGCGCCGTGTCCTGCGGCGCCCACACGCTGGCCCGCGCGTACAGGCCGGGGGCCGGCTTCCACTGCCGGACCTGGATCGGCAGCCCGTCGACGGTCGTGCTGCTGGTCCGGCCGTCGAACGCCGCCTCCTCGGCGAACATACTGATCTTGAAGGGCACCCCCTCGGCGCCGGACTCCCGTAGCGTCCGCGACGAGCGCGCCAGCTCGACGGTGACCTTTCGCCCGCCGCCGACGTCCAGCTGGGCGCTCTCCAGGCCCTGCGCCACCTCCCAGCGCAGGTAGCGGACCTTGGTGGTGTCGACGCCGAAGTGCAGCACTCCGGCATCGGTGCCGACGACCTCCGGCGCGGCCGCCGCTCCCGGCGCGGCCGGCATCAGCGGTGGCGCCGCCTCGGCCGGGATGGCCGAGGCAGCCGGGCCGGTGAACGGCCGGTCCAGGCCCGGCAGGGCCGGGACGACGGCGAGGCCGCCGAGCAGCGCGACCAGGGCGAGACCGCCACCGAGCACGGCCCGGCGACGGCGTAGCCGACGACGGCCACCCGTCACGGCCCCGGCGGTCAGCCGGTCGATGTCCACGTCTCCTTCGGCCTGCTCCCGCAGCACCGAGGCGATCCGCTGGTCGAGGTCGGTCACGGCCGGCTCCCCTTGGTCATCGGGACGCCGCAGCGCTCCCGGAGGTGGGCGAGCGCCCGCATCGCGTGGGTGCGGACGGTGACCGGGGAGCAGTCGAGGATCTGGGCGATCGTGGCGTCGTCGAGATCCTCGTAGTAGCGCAGCACCAGCACGGCGCGCTGGCGGTCCGGGAGGGCGCGGATCAGCCCCCACATCTCGTCCCGGTCCGCCGCCTCGCCACCGAGGTCGCCGCGCTGGGGCCGGTCGGCGAACGTGTCCACCGCCAGCTCGCGGTTGGACCGCCGCCGCCACCAGGACGTGTTCGCGTTGACGAGCATCCGGCGCACGTACACGTCGGGCCGGTCGGCCCGGGCGATCCTCCGCCAGTGCACGTACGCGCGGGCCAGCACGTCCTGCGTCAGGTCCTCGGCCCGGTGTGTGTCGCCGGTGAGCAGCCGGGCCAGGCGCAACAGCGCCGGGCCGCGGCTGCCGACGTACTCCTCGAATGTCACACCAGGAAGACGCCGTCACCGCCGCCGGGCGTTGACCGGGATCAGCGCCGGGTGTGGTCGCGGAAGCCCCGGCCGGACTTGCGGCCCAGGTAGCCGGCCGTGACCAGGTGCTCCAGCAGCGGGGCCGGGGCGAAGCCGGGCTCGCGCAGCTCCAGGTACAGCTCCCGCTGGATGGCCAGCGAGACGTCCAGGCCGACCACGTCGAGCAGCTCGAACGGACCCATCGGGTAGCCGCAGCCCAGCTTCATCGCGTAGTCGATGTCGTCGGCGGTCGAGTAGCTGGCCTCCAGCATCTTCACCGCGTCGTTCAGGTACGGGAACAGCAGCGCGTTGACGATGAAGCCGGACCGGTCGCCGCAGACCACGCCGGTCTTGCCGAGCTTCGCGCAGACCGCGCGGGCGGTGGCCGACGTCTCGGCGGAGGTGCGGATGGTCTGCACGATCTCCACCAGCGGCATGATCGGCGCCGGGTTGAAGAAGTGCAGGCCGACCACGTCGGCGGGGCGCTGGGTCGCCATCGCCACGTCGATCACCGGCAGCGACGAGGTGGTGGTGGCGAGCACGACGCCCGGCTTGCAGATCTCGTCGAGGCTGGCGAACAGCGCCTTCTTGACGCTCAGCTCCTCGATCACGGCCTCGACCACCAGGTCGACGTCGGCCAGGTGCTCCAGCGTCGCGGACCAGGTGATCCGGCCGAGCGCGTCGTCCCGGTCGGTCTCGCTGAGCTTGCCGCGCACCACGCCCTTGTTCAGCGAGGTCTTTACCGCCTCGCAGACCTTCGCGGACTTCTCCGCGCCCCGGGTCACCGAGATGACCTCGTACCCGGCCTTGGCGAACACCTCGATGATGCCGGTGGCCATGGTGCCGGAGCCGACCACGCCGACCTTCGCGATGGCGCGGGCGCCGTCGGCGAGCGCGGCGTCCGCGGCGTCCGCGGCGAGCGGCGTGTACTCGTCGGGTACGACCTTCGGCGAGCCGGGCCGCTCGTAGGTGTAGAAGCCGCGGCCGGACTTGCGGCCCAGCAGCCCGGCGGTGACCATCTGCTTGAGCAGCGGGGCCGGGGCGTGCCGGCGGTCCCGGCCGCCGCGCCGGTACATGGTGTCGAGGATCTCGTACGCGGTGTCCAGGCCGATCAGGTCCATCAGCGCCAGCGGGCCCATCGGCAGGCCGCAGCCGAGCTTCATGGCAGCGTCGATGTCCTCGCGGGTGGCGTAGCGGGCCTCGAACATGCCGACCGCGTGGTTCAGGTAGCCGAACAGCAGCGCGTTGGCGATGAAGCCAGCCCGGTCGCTGATCGTCACGTCGACCTTGCCGAGCCGCTCGCAGAGCGCCTCCACGTCGGCGACCACGTCGGCGGAGGTGACCACCGTGCGGACCACCTCGACCAGCTTCATCACCGGGGCCGGGTTGAAGAAGTGGATACCGATGACCTGGTTGGGCCGGGTGGTGGCGACGGAGATCTCGGTGACGCTCAGCGAGGACGTGTTGGTGGCCAGGATCGCCTCGGGCTTGCAGACCCGGTCCAGCTCGGCGAAGATCCGCTGCTTGAGGTCCAGGTGCTCGGGCACCGCCTCGATCACCAGGTCCACGTCGTGCAGCGCGTCCAGCCCGACCCGGAAGTCGACCCGCGCGAGCAGGGCGTCCCGCTCGGCCTCGGCGAGCTTGCCCTTGGCGACGGCCCGGTCGGTGGAGCCGGTGAGCGTGGCCCGGCCGCGTTCCAGCGCCGCGTCGGAGATCTCGACGGCTGTGACGTCGACGCCGTTGCGGGCGAACACCTCCACGATGCCGGCACCCATGGTGCCCAGACCCACCACGCCCACCCTGGTGAACTCCCGCGCCACGACCGGCCTCCCCTGGCTCGACTCCGCCGTCCGCGACATGAACGGCCGCTAAGGTTATGCGCCGGAGTCTGCCACGTGACGCTGTGTTGTCGAGACGCCGTGGGATATTTCACGCACCGCGCCTCACCCGGTGGCGTTCTCCCCGGCCAGCGCCAGCAGTTCGGCGACGAACTCCGCCGGCCGCTCCAGGTGCGGGCTGTGCCCGCAGCCGGGCAGCACCACCTCGCGGTACGTCCCGCCGGCCGCCGCGTACCGGTCCAGCACCGCGCGGGTCTGCCCCACCATCGGCTGCGGCGGACACTCCCCGTCGCCGGGCCAGCCGGGCACCACACCGAGCCGGCCGAGGTACGCCAGGTCGAACAGCGAGGTGTCCGAGACGATCACGTCGGCGTCCCCGCGTACCCAGGTCACCGGCGGCTTGACCGGCACGGCGACCAGCTCGTCGGCGAGCCGGAAGTGGGCCGGGGCCAGCGCGTTGAGAACGCCGCGCGGCCCGGCGGCGGTCCCCGGCCAGTGCGCCGAGGCGACAGCCGTGCCCGGGTAGTTGTCGTCGCCGGTGGCGGTGGTCAGCATGCTCTCCAGCAGCAGGTCCTCGTCGTCGCCGAGTGACGCCGGGTCGGCCACGTACGCGGCGCGCAGCACCGCCCGCGGGCTGGTCGGGCCGTCGGCGCTCCGGTCACCGGCGGCGAGCCGGGCCACGAAGTCGGGGTTCGCGCCGCCGGCGCCGGTGCCGGCGAAGTCGGGCGTGGTGGGGGTGCCGTCGAGGTCCCGGGTGCCGCCGAAGCCGTACGGGGACACCGGCGCCTCCAGCAGCAGCCCGGCCACCCGCTCGGGGTGGCCGACGAGCAGCCGCATCGCCACGCCGCCGCCCAGCGAGTGCCCGGCCACCACCGGCCGGGCGCCGGGCGCGAACAGCCCCGGGGCGTCCAGCAGCGCGGCCACGTCGTCGGCGAAGTCGTCGAGCCCTCGGGTGGCGTCGACCGGCGCGGTGTCGGTCTCGCCGTAGCCGCGCAGGTCGGGGGCGACCACCCGCAGCGTCTCCGGCAGCCGGGCGAGCAGCGGTTCCCAGAAGGCGGAGGAGGAGACGTTGCCGTGCACCAGCAGGACCGGTACGCCGTCCGGTGGACCGGCCACGCGGACCGCCTGAGTGATGCCGTTGGCCTGGACGGTGAGCCGTGCGCTGCGCATCCGCGCATGCTGGCACGGGCACCGGCCCCCGGTCCATGTGCCCCACCGACACACCGGCCCGCCCGAGAGGTGGGCGCCGGACCACCCCGCCCCCTCACCGCGTCGATCATGAGGTTGACGGCGACATATCGGACGCAGAACGCCGCCAACTTCATGATCGACCGGGCTCGCCCGCACCGGCGGCATCGACCGGGCCTGGGAGCGCCAACCCATCAGCGGCCCCGAGGGCCCGGCGGATGCCCGGAGGTCTAGCTGACGTCGGCCGGCTGCGCCTCGCGCGCCTCGATCGGCTGGCGCGGCCCGGGGACGGGCAGCGGCAGGGTGGGACGCTGGTCGCGGCGCAGCGCGCCGAAGCTCATCCCGACCGGGTCGGTCCGGGCCACGCCCGGGTCGTAGAGGCGCAGGTCGGTGCGGCCCAGCCGGACCACGTCGCCGTCGGCGATCGCCACGCTGCCGGTGACCCGGGTGTCGTTGAGCCAGGTGCCGTTGGTCGAGCCGAGGTCGGTGAGCATCACCCCCTCCGGGGTGGCCCGGACGGTGGCGTGCCGCCGGCTCAGGTGCGGGTCGGCGAGCACGATGTCGGCGGTCGGCGCACGGCCGATCACCTGCGCGTCCTGGCCGACCCGGAACGTGAGCCCCCGCATCGCCCCGCCCGACACCGTCAGCAACGGCATCAGCTCAGGATGCTCCTCCATGGACAGTCGACCTCCACCCCACATCGCCCCGCGGCGTCAGCCTGCCACCTCACCGTAGTGGCTTGCACCACCGCGCGGTCACCCCCGCGACCCCGGCCGGTCATCTCCCGTTCGCCGTTTCGGACGGCACTTCCGTCGATGCGACGGCTGATCGTCGGCGCAGCGTACGGCGCGTTCGACACCTACCGGCGAGTAATCCTCGGGTCTAGACTTCGGCCATGACCGCTGTACACGTGCCGGGCGCCCCGCTCATCTCCGAGGGTCTATTGGTCTCGACCAGCCCGGCCACCGGCGCCGAGGCAGGCAGATTCCCGCTGGCCGACGAGGCGGACGTGCGTGCCGCTGTCGACCGCGCCCGGGAGGCCGGCGACTGGTGGGCCGGGCTCGGCTTCGCCGGCCGGCGGGACCGCCTCCAGCGCTGGCGCGGCGTGCTCGCCCGGCGGATCGAGGAGCTGGCCGACCTGATGCACACCGAGGGCGGCAAGCCGGTCGGTGACGCCGTGGTGGAGATCCTCACCGCGCTGGAGCACATCGACTGGGCGGCCCGCAACGCCCGGCGGGTGCTCGGGCCGCGCCGGGTCCGCTCCCGCCTGATCCTCGCCGAGTTCACCGGTCACCTCGAATACCAGCCGTACGGCGTGGTCGGCGTCATCGGCCCGTGGAACTACCCGGTCTTCACGCCGATCGGCTCCGCCGCGTACGCGCTCGCGGCCGGCAACGCCGTGGTGTTCAAGCCGAGCGAGTACACCCCGGCGGTCGGTCAGTGGCTGGTCGACAGGTTCGCCGAGGTGGTGCCGGAGCAGCCGGTGTTCCAGGCGGTGCACGGGTTCGGCGCGGTCGGTGCCGCGCTGTGCCGCTCCGGGGTCGGCAAGGTCGCGTTCACCGGCTCGACCGCCACCGCGAAGCGGGTGATGGCCGCCTGCGCCGAGTCGCTCACGCCGGTGCTGCTGGAGGCCGGCGGCAAGGACGCGATGATCGTGGACACGGACGCCGACCTGGACGCCGCGGCGGAGGCGTGCGTGTGGGGCGGGCTCACCAACGCCGGCCAGACGTGCATCGGCATCGAGCGGGTCTACGCGGTCGACCAGGTCTTCGACACCTTCGTGGAGAAGGTGGTGGCGAAGGCCGGGCGGCTCACTGTGGGCGCCGACGGGTCCGACCTCGGCCCGATCACCATGCCGTCGCAGATCGACATCATCCGCCGGCACATCGACGACGCGCTCAGCCGGGGCGGCCGGGCCGTGCTCGGCGGCCCGGAGGCGGTCCAGCCGCCGTACGTGCACCCGACGGTGCTCGTCGACGTGCCGGAGGACTCGGCCGCCGTGAAGGAGGAGACGTTCGGCCCGACGCTCGTGGTCAACCGCGTCCGCGACGTGGACGAGGCGGTCGAGCGGGCCAACGCGCTGCCGTACGGGCTCGGGGGTTCGGTCTTCGGCCGGGCGCGGGCGGTGGCGGTGGCGCGGCGGCTGCGCTCCGGGATGGCCTCGGTCAACTCGGCGCTGACGTTCGCCGGGATGTCGACGCTGCCGTTCGGCGGCACCGGCGAGTCCGGCTTCGGCCGCATCCACGGCGAGGAGGGGCTGCGCGAGTTCGGCCGGCCCAAGTCGGTCACCCGCCGCCGGGCCCGGTCGCTGCTGCCGGCGATGACGTTCGAGCGCACCCCGGCCGACGTCGCCCGCCTGGTCAAGATCGCCAAGCTGATGTACGGCCGGGGCCGCTGAGGCGGCGCCTCAGAACAGCGTCAGCTCGTCGCGCTCGATGCCGCGCAGCTTGTCGTAGTCGACCACCACGCACCGGATCCCCCGGTCGGTGGCGAGCACCCGCGCCTGCGGCTTGATCTCCTGCGCGGCGAACACGCCGGCCACCGGCGCGAGCAGCGGATCGCGGTTCATCAGCTCCAGGTAGCGGGTGAGCTGCTCCACGCCGTCGATCTCGCCGCGCCGCTTCACCTCCACCGCCACCGCGCCGCCGACCGCGTCCCGGCAGAGCAGGTCGACCGGCCCGATCGCGGTCATGTACTCGCGCCGGACCAGCGTGTACCCCTCCCCCAGCGTCGCCGGGTTCGCGGCGAGCAGCTCCTGGAGGTGCGCCTCGACGCCGTCCTTGCGCAGGCCCGGGTCCACGCCCAGCTCGTACGAGGTGTCCTGGAAGATCTCCTCCAGGGTGATGCGCAGCTCCTCGCCGGCCTTGTTCACCACCCGCCAGACGCCGGGCGCCTCCTCCAGCCGGCAGGGCGGGCTCATCCAGTTCAACGGCTTGTAGGCCCGGTCGTCCGCATGGATCGACACCGACCCGTCCGCCTTCACCATGAGCAACCGGGTAGCCGGGGGCAGGTGGGCCGAGAGCCGTCCGACATAGTCCACCGAGCACTTCGCAATCACCAACCGCACCCGCCGAGGGTAGCCGAGGCCCCGGCGGACGCCGACGAGCGCCACTGGCGTACCGGTGCCATATTGAGATCGTGCTCGAAGTCCTCACCGGTTCCGGCCTGGCCGCCTCGGCGGGCCTGAACGCCTACATCCCGCTGCTGCTGATGGGGCTGCTGTCCCGCTACACCGATCTGGTCGAGCTGCCGAGCGGCTGGCAGTGGCTCGGCAACGGCTGGGTGGTGCTGATCCTCGCCGTGCTGCTCGCGGTCGAGGTGGTGGCCGACAAGGTGCCAGTGGTCGACCACGTCAACGACGTGGTGCAGACGGTGGTCCGGCCGACCGCGGGCGGGCTCGCGTTCGGCGCGGGCGCCGGCTCGGAGACGGTCACCGTGAGCGACCCGGACACGTTCTTCTCCACCCATCAGTGGGTGCCGGTGGTGGTCGGCGTGCTGATCGCGCTCGGCGTACACCTGCTCAAGGCCGCCGCCCGGCCGGTCATCAACGCGACCACGGCCGGGGTGGGCGCGCCGGTGGCCAGCACCGCCGAGGACGCGACGAGCGTGGTCATGTCGGTGGTGGCGCTGCTGCTGCCGGTGCTGGTGCTGGTGTTCCTGGTCGCCCTGGTGTTCTTCGTACCGTGGCTGTTCCGCCGCCGCCGGGAGCGGCGCCGCGAGCGCGCCGCGGCCCGCGCGGCCGGCTTCCGCGTCTGACCCGCACCGACTCCCGAAACCCCTAAAATCGGGGCAAGAAACCCAAGGAGGTACGGGAGATGACCGCGTCGTTGGAGATGCCCCGGGTCCAGGAGTGCGCCGTCCGGTCCTGCGCCTACAACCACACGAACGACTGCCACGCGTTCGCCATCACGATCGGCAGCAGCGACCACGCGCACTGCCACACGTTCGTGGAGATGCCGGTGCGCGGCGGCCTCGACCAGTTGGTCGCGCAGGTGGGCGCGTGCTCGCGCGCCGACTGCCGGCACAACGCCGACCTGGAGTGTCACGCCCCGGCCATCACCGTCGGCCCCGACATGGACATGGCCGACTGCATGACCTACGAGAGCCGCTGACCCGCCCGCGCGGACGCGGCGCCTGCTTGCGAGCGCCGCTTTCGCGCGCGGTTGTTAAGAAGGGGCCCCTTGCCTACCGGAGGCGTTAATAAGGGGCCCTTCCTTTCACGACAGGGTGTTCGCCTCGCGGATCACTGTGACCAGATCGTCGATGATGCCGGTGAGCGCGAAGTCCTTCGGCGTGAACACCCGGGCCACCCCGGCGGCCCGCAGCGCCTCGGCGTCGGCGGCCGGGATGATCCCGCCCACCACCACCGGCAGGTCGCCCCGCCCGGCCGCGCGCAGCCCGTCCAGCACCGCCGGCACGGCGGCCAGGTGCGAGCCGGAGAGCACGGAGAGGCCGACCAGGTCGACGTCCTCCTCCACCGCCGCCGCCACGATCTGCCCGGCGGTCAGGCGGATGCCCTGGTAGACCACCTCGAAGCCGGCGTCGCGGGCGCGTACCGCGATCTGCTCCGCGCCGTTGGAGTGCCCGTCCAGCCCCGGCTTGCCGACCAGCAGCCGCAGCCGCCCGCTGCCCAGCTCCCGGGCGGTCGCGACGACCCGCTCCCGCACCCCGGCGAGGGTCGCGTCACCGGCTGTGCCGACCGCCCCGGCCAGGCCGGTCGGCGCGCGGTACTCGCCGTACACCCGGCGCAGCGCGCCCGCCCACTCGCCGGTGGTGACACCGGCCCTGACACATCCGAGCGTCGCCGGCATCAGGTTCGCCGTGGTGGCGGCATCGGCGCGCAGCCGGTCCAGCGCCGCCTCGACCGCCGCCGCGTCCCGGTCGGCCCGCCACCGGCGTACGCCGTCGGTGGCCGCCTCCTCGACGGCCGGGTCCACCTGCTCGATCGCCTCCGCGCCGGCCGCTGTGAGCGGCGACGGCTCGGTCTCGGTGAACCGGTTGACGCCGACCACCACGTCCGAGCCGGACTCCATCCGGCGGCGCCGGTCGGCGAGCGAGGCCACCAGCGCGCTCTTGAGGTAGCCGGTCTCGACGGCGGTGACCACGCCGCCCATCTCCAGCACCTTCTCCAGCTCGACCCGGGCACCGGAGACGATGTCGTCGACCAGCGCGGTCATCACGTGCGAGCCGGCGAACAGGTCCGGATACTCCAGCAGGTCCGACTCGTACGCCAGCACCTGCTGCATGCGCAGCGACCACTGCTGGTCCCACGGGCGGGGCAGGCCCAGCGCCTCGTTCCAGGCGGGCAGCTGCACCGCGCGGGCACGGGCGTCGCGGGACAGCGTGACGCCGAGCATCTCCAGCACGATCCGCTGGATGTTGTTCTCCGGCTGCGCCTCGGTCAGGCCCAGCGAGTTGACCTGGACGCCGAAGCGGAACCGGCGCTGCTTCGGGTTCTCCACGCCGTAGCGGTCGCGGGTGATCTCGTCCCAGAGCGCGCCGAACGCGCGCATCTTGGCGATCTCCTCGACGAAGCGCACCCCGGCGTTGACGAAGAACGAGATCCGCTGGACGACGTCGCCCATCCGCTCGGGCGGCACCTGACCGGAGTCGCGCACGGTGTCCAGCACGGCGACGGCGGTGGCCAGCGCGAAGCCGACCTCCTGCACCGGCGTCGCGCCGGCCTCCTGGAGGTGGTACGAGCAGATGTTCACCGGGTTCCACCGGGGCATCTCGCGCAGCGTGTACGCGATCACGTCGGCGGTCAGCCGCAGCGAGGCCGCCGGCGGGAAGATGTACGTCCCCCGGGACAGGTACTCCTTGATGATGTCGTTCTGCGTGGTGCCGGCGCAGCGGCTCAGCTCCGCGCCCTGCTCGGCGGCGACGGTGCCGTAGAGGCCGAGCAGCCACATCGCCGGGGCGTTGATGGTCATCGAGGTGTTCATCTCGGCCAGCGGGATGCCCTCGAACAACGCCCGCATGTCACCCAGGTGCGCCACCGGCACGCCGACCCGGCCCACCTCGCCGGCGGCCAGCTCGTGGTCCGGGTCGTACCCGGTCTGGGTGGGCAGGTCGAAGGCGACCGACAGGCCGGTCTGCCCCTTCGCCAGGTTGCGGCGGAAGAGCGCGTTGGTGGCCGCGGCGGAGGAGTGCCCGGCGTACGTGCGCATCACCCACGGGCGGTCCCGCTCGGGCAGCCGTCCCGGCATCGCGTCGTCCATGGCCGGAGTTTAAGTTACCGTTCAGTAAAAGGGAGTGTGGAAAACCACACAACCCGATGCCCGCACCGGTGGGCCGGCGGGCGGCCGGCCCACCGTACGGGTCATTCGCTGCGGGCGGTCTCCGGGCCGGTGATCCGTTCCAGCAGCGGCAGGGTGGCGGCGACGACCGCGAGGCAGCCCAGGACGCCGAGGGCCGTCACCGCGGCGAACCCGATCCCCGGCAGGCGCAGGTCGTACTGCATCTGCGCGCGCAGGAACAACTGCGCGGCGACCAGTCCCATCCCGACCGCGACCACGGCGACGGTCAGCAGCGGCACCACGCTCTCCACTGCCACCACCCGGCGCAGCAGCCGTACCGGGGCGCCGCTGAGCCGGAGCAGGCTGAACGGCCGCTTCCGTTCACTGAGGCCGGCCGCCACTGCGACGGCCAGGCTGCATCCGGCGAGCACGAGACCGGCCACCACGACGATGTCGGCCAGCCGCTGCCAGCCCCGCATGGTGTCGGCGAAGTCGGCCTCGAAGTCGCCTGGCACGTTCGGCGCCACGAAGAAGGCGGGGAACGCCGCTTCGAGGACCGTCCGGGCCCGCTCCACAGCGACCGGGTCCGCCGCCTCGACCGCCACCGAGCCCGCCGGGAGCCCCGCGAGGGCCGCCGGGTCCACCGGGGACGACGGCCAGATCCGGTCGGCCGAGGCGGACCCCCGCCAGGGGATCAGGTCCGGCGGCACCTCGGCGACGCTCGCCCCCGGAGCGCACCGTCCGTAGGCGGGCGGGATGTCCGCGCAGGCGATCACGCCGAAGTCGCGGCCGTTCTCGCGTACCGGGTTCTCCCGCACGAGCACCGGGTTGCGGACGCCGGGAATCGCCGCCAGGTCGGCCGGCAGCGTGCCGGGTACCGGCGGGTCGTCCGTCAGCACCATCGACAGCCGGCCGGCCTCCAGGGAACCCCGGGGTGCGGGACCGCGCTCGTACGTGATCGTCCCCATCACCCCGACCGCCACCGTCGTGACGAACAGCGCGAGCATCACCCCGCCCACCGCGCGGAACCCGGCGGCCGGGTTGTCGGCGAGCCGGCGCGCGGCGATGAGCGCGGCGGGCCGGCCGGCGCGAGCGGCCATCGCCCGGGCGCCGACCATGGTCAGCCACGGCCCGGCCGCGATCAGCCCGACCATGACCAGCAACAGCGCGGGCAGGAACAGCGCGGTCTGACCGTCCGAGGTGGGCGGCCGGTACACCAGGGCGAAGCCCAGCCCGGCCAGGCCGAGCGCGAGCGGGATCAGCCGGTACACACGGGGCGGCCGGGGCGTGACCCGGCGGGTGACGCCGAGCGGGGAGATCCGGACCCGGCGCAGCGCGATCCAGGCCGCGGCCGCCGCGCCCGCCGGCACGCCCACCGCCACCACGAGGGCCTCCGGCGCCCCGACGGCCATGTCCTCCGGGAAGAACGGCATGCCGGTGAACGGGATGCCGGCGAGCTGCCCGCGGAGCGCGAAGAACATCGCGAAGCCGACCGCCGCGCCGGCCGCCGCCGCGAGCGCGGCCTCGACGGCCGCGATGGCCGAGATCTGCCGGGGCGTGGCACCGACCAGCCGCATGGCGGCGAACCGCTGCTCCCGGCGGGCGGCGCCGAGGCGGGTCGCCGTGCCGATGAAGACGAGTACGGGGAACAGCAGGCCGCCCGCCACCACGCCGAGGATGAGGTCGACCGCGGCCCCGGGCAGCGGAGCGCTGTTTCCGTCGAGCCGGGTGACCTTCCGGACCTGGTCGAGCCCGCCCACCTGCTCCGGAGTGCCGCCGACCAGGACGAGCAGGG
Source organism: Micromonospora sp. CNZ297 (assembly GCF_007827625.1). Classification (NCBI taxonomy): domain Bacteria; kingdom Bacillati; phylum Actinomycetota; class Actinomycetes; order Micromonosporales; family Micromonosporaceae; genus Micromonospora; species Micromonospora sp. CNZ297. The sequence continues at coordinate 236,230 of NZ_VISU01000002.1, forward strand.
TGTCCGGCGAGGTGAGCGCCGCCGGCCCGACGGCACCGAGGTCCCGGCCCGGATAGCGGTCGGCGAGCTGGTCGGCGGGGACGGTCGCCAGCAGCTTCCGCAGCGCCGGGGAGGCGTAGAACTCGCCGGGCCCCGGGGCTCGGGGAACACCGACCGGCGTGGGCGCGTCCGGTCCGGTCGCGGCGACGTCGACCCGGGTGATCTGGTCGCCCCGGAAGTAGTCGGTCCGGGTGGACCACAGCAGCGGGTCGGCGGCCCCGTCGGCCGTCTCCTGCGGGTACATCGACGCGTAGCGGGTGAGCTGGGCGTCGGTGGCGTGCACACCGGCGAGCGTGGTGAGCAGCAGCCCGGTGCCCACAGCGACGGCGGCGGCGATGGCGACCAGCCGGACCAGCGCCTCCCGCCCGCCGGCGACGGCGAGCCGGAGCGCGAGCCCGATCACGAGACGACCCCGGCGGGGGCGTTGACCCGGCCGTCGCGCACCATGACCTCGCGGTCGGCGTACGCGGCGATGCGCGCCTCGTGCGTCACCAGGACGACAGTGGTGCCACGCTCGCGGGCGGCGTCCACGAGCAGCGTCATCACCTCCTCGCCGGTGAGCGAGTCGAGCGCGCCGGTGGGCTCGTCGGCGAACAGCACACGGGGCTCGGCGACCAGACCGCGGGCCAGCGCGACCCGCTGGGCCTGCCCGCCGGACAGTTCGCCGGACCGGCGGTGCTCCAGGCCGGCCAGGCCGAGCCGCTCGAACCAGCCCCGGGCGGCGCGCAGCGCCGGAGTGCGGCGGACGCCGCGCAGCAGCAGTGGCAACGCCACGTTCTCCGCCGCGGTGAGTTCCGGCACGAGCTGCCCGAACTGGAAGACGAAGCCGAAGCTGTCGCGGCGCAGCGTGCTGCGGTCGGCCTCGCCGAGGGTGTCGATCCGGGTGCCGTCGAACCGGACCTCGCCGGAGTCGGGGCGCAGGATGCCGGCCAGGCAGTGCAGCAGCGTCGACTTGCCGGAGCCGCTCGGTCCCATCACGGCGACGACCTCACCGGCCGACACGGCGAGGCTCGCGCCGCGCAGGGCGGGTGTCTCGCCGAACGCGTACGTCACGTCCCGGGCCTCGATCATCGGGCTCATGGCCGAACCGCCTTTCTCAGGGCGTCCAGCCGGGCGCCTGTCGTCTCGATCCACCGCAGGTCCGCCTCCAGGTGGTAGAGGCCGTGGTCGGCGAGCATCACGTCGACGAGTTCGCCGCTGCGTTTGATCTCGGTGAGTTCGCGCATCCGGCGCAGGTGGGCGGAGCGCTGGGTGTCCAGGTACTCCTCGGCCGGGCGGTCGAGCATCAGCGCGAGCACGACCTTGGTGAACAACAGGGTCTGGAGGTGCGGTTCCGGCTCGACCGGCTCGGTCAGCCAGTGCTCGACCTCGGTGGCGCCCCGGTCGGTGATGACGTAGCGCTTGCGGTCCGGCCCGGCGCCGGGAGCGACGTCCCCGACCACCACCTTGCCGTCGCGGGCCAGCCGGCTCAGCGTCGAGTAGACCTGCCCGTACGGCAGCGGCTTGCCGCGCCCGAAGAAGGTGTCGTAGTCGCGCTTGAGGTCGTAGCCGTGGCTCGGTTCGCGTTCGAGCAGCCCGAGCAGGGTCAGGGGAACCGTCATGACCAGAGACTACACCGAGTGTATACCCCGCGTATATAGCTGACCCGGCAGTGGAACGGGCGACCGCACGACGCACACTTGACGTCATGGAGAACGAGCTCGCGATTTCCGTGCGAGGGCTGCGCAAGGCGTACGGCGACAACGTCGCGGTCGCGTCGGTGGACCTGGACGTCCGCCGGGGCGAGGTGTTCGCTCTGCTCGGTCCCAACGGCGCCGGCAAGACCACCACGGTCGAGATCCTGGAGGGCTACCGGCAGCGCGACGCCGGCGAGGTACGCGTCCTCGGCGCCGACCCCGCCCACCCCGACGCCGGCTGGCGCTCCCGCGTCGGCATCGTGCTCCAGGGCACCGGCGAGTTCGACGAGCTCACAGTCGGCGAGGTGGTCCGCCACTTCTCCGGCTTCTATCCCGACGCCGACGACCCGGACAAGGTGGTCGAGCGGGTCGGGCTGGGGGCCAAGGCCAAGGCGCGTACGCACACGCTCTCCGGCGGGCAGAAGCGCCGCCTCGACGTGGCGCTGGGCATCATCGGCCGCCCCGAGCTGCTCTTCCTCGACGAGCCGACCACCGGCTTCGACCCGGAGGCCCGGCGCGAGTTCTGGGAGCTGATCCGGGACCTGTCCGCCGCGGGCACCACGATCGTGCTCACCACCCACTACCTGGACGAGGCCGAGGCGCTCGCCGACCGGGTCGGCGTGATCGCCGCCGGACGGGTGATCGAGGTCGCCCCGCCGAACGCGCTGGGCAACCGGCAGGAGTCGCTCGCGACCGTCTCCTGGCGTACCCCCGACGGGACGCCGGCCTCGGCGGAGACCGCGACGCCGACGGCGCTGGTGGCCGACCTGGCCGCGCGCTTCGGCGGCGAGGTGCCCGGCCTGACGGTGACCCGGCCGACCCTGGAAGACGTCTACCTGCGGATGATCGGACACTCATGACCACCACGACGAAGCCGGCGGCCCCGGTCGCCGCCACCTCCGCCCGGCGGTCCGGGGCGGGCGCGCTGGCACTGCGTCAGGGGCGGCTGGAGATCACCCAGTTCCTGCGCAGCCGGGAGTCCGTCGTGTTCACGATGGGCTTCCCGATCATCATGATCCTGATCTTCGCGGCGATCTTCAGCGACGAGATCGCGCCCGGGGTCAGCTACACCCAGTACTTCATCACCGGCATGATCGCGACCGGCCTGATGACCGTGAGCTTCCAGAACCTCGGCATCTGGATCCCGATCGAGCGGGACCGGGGCGTGCTCAAGCGCTACCGCGGCACGCCGATGCCGAAATGGGTCTGGTTCGCCGGCAAGGTGATCATGGTGGTGGTCATCGGCATCGCCGAGACCGCGCTGCTGCTCGCCGTCTCGGTGGCGATGTTCGACCTGCAACTGCCGCAGACCACCGGCAAGTGGCTGACGTTCGCCTGGGTCGCTGTCCTCGGCGTCACCGCCTGCACGCTGTGCGGTATCGCCATCTCGTCGCTGGCCCGCACCGCCCGCAGCGGCTCGGCCGTGGTCACCCCGGTCGCGCTGGTGCTCCAGTTCATCTCCGGCGTGTTCTTCGTCTTCACCAGCCTGCCCACCTGGATGCAGCAGGTCGCGGCGATCTTCCCGCTCAAGTGGATGTGCCAGGGGCTGCGCTCGGTCTTCCTGCCGGACAGCTTCGGCGCCCGGGAGCCGGGCGGCTCGTTCGAGCTGGGCACCGTCGCGCTGGTGCTGGGCGCGTGGTGCGTCATCGGCCTGGTGCTCTGCCTGACCACGTTCCGCTGGACCACCAAGCGCGACGGCTGAGGTGTAAGGAAGGGCCCCCTCTTAACGCCTGCGGTAGAGGAAGGGCCCCTTCTTAACGCGCGCCTCGCGGTGGCACACTCGCCGGCATGGCATCGACGCTGACCCGGCGTACCCTGCTCGGCGCCGCCGCCGGCGTGGCCGGCGCCGCGGTGGTCGGCGGCCTGGCCGCCCGGCAGCTCTCCGGCCCTCGCCCGGGACCGGCACCGGCCCTGCCGGACGCGCCGGCCGGCGACGAACGGCTCATCCGCATCGCGTCCGGCGCGCGCGGCCGCGAGGTGGACTTCTGGACGGCCGTGCCCGACGGGTACGGCGACGGCCGCGGCCTGCCCGTCTGCCTGGTGCTGCACGGCGCATCGGCCACCCCGCGCGACTACGGCCGGTTCGGGCTGGCCCGCTTCCTCACCGACGCGGTACGCCGCGGCGCCCCACCGTTCGCGCTCGCGGGCGCCACCGGCGGGCGGCTGTCCTGGCGCGCCGCCGGTGACGACGACCCGCAGCGGATGGTGCGCGAGGAGGTGCCCACCTGGTGCGCCCGGCGCGGGTTCGACAGCAGCCGGCTGGCCGTGTGGGGCTGGTCGATGGGCGGCTTCGGCGCGTTGCTGCTCGCCGAGACGTACCCGAAGTGGCTGCGGATGACCGCGGCCTTCTCCCCCGCGGTCAGCGCCGGCGACGCGGTCTTCACCGGCGTGGAGAGGCTGCGCGGCACCCCGGTCGGGCTCTGGTGCGGGCGGCAGGACAATTTCCTGAAGGACGTGCGCGCGCTGGCCCGGGCGCTGCCCGAGGAGCCGGTACGCGCCGCCTGGGCCGACGGGCGGCACAACTTCGGCTACTGGGGCACAGTCATCCCGGACGCGTTCGCGCTGATCGGCGCCGCGCTCAACCCGCCCCGGACGTGAACCGGCACCGCACGTGAACCGCCCCCGGCCGCGCGGGCCGGGGGCGGGACGGGTTGGTCAGTACGAGTAGAAGCCCTGGCCGGTCTTGCGGCCCAGGTCGCCGGCGGTCGCCATGCGCTGGAGCAGCTCCGGCGGGAAGAACTTCTCGTCGGCGGTGTCGGTGTAGATGTTGCGGGTGGCGTTGAGCAGCACGTCCACGCCGGTCAGGTCGACCGTCGCGAGCGGGCCCATGGCGTGGCCGAAGCCCAGCTTGCAGGCGGTGTCCAGGTCCTCGGCGGAGATCACGCCGGACTCGACGAGCTTGACCGCCTCCATCGCCAGCGCGCAGATCAGCCGGGTGGTGACGAAGCCGGCGATGTCCCGGTTGACCACCACGACGGTCTTGCCGATCTCCTCGGCGAACGACTTGACCGTCTCCATGGTCGCGTCGCTGGTCTTGTAGCCGCGTACCAACTCGCAGAGCTTCATCATCGGCACCGGCGAGAAGAAGTGCGTGCCGACGACCGACTCCGGGCGCTCGGTGGCGGTGGCGATCTGGGTCACCGGGATGGCCGACGTGTTGGTGGCGAGCACCGCGTCCGCCTTGCAGATCTTGTCGAGCGCGCGGAACACCTCGTGCTTGATCTCGATCTTCTCGAAGACCGCCTCGACCACGATGTCCGCGTCGGCGGCGGCCTCCAGGTCGGTGGTCGGGGTGATCCGGCCCAGCGTCGCCTCGACGTCGGACGCCTCGATCTTGCCCTTCTCGGCGAACTTCGTCAGCGACTTCCGGATGCCGTCCACACCGCGCTTCGTGGCCGCGTCGTCGATGTCGCGCAGCGTCACCTGCCAGCCCGCCTGCGCCGCCACCTGGGCGATGCCCGAGCCCATCAGCCCGGCACCGACGACCGCGAGTCGACCCGCCATCTGCTTCTCCCTCGCCGTGTTCTGCAACGTCTGGGAGAACCCTACTTAACGAGGGATAAGCCCCGGCCGTCAGATGGCCAGGTCCGGCTCCTCCGGCGCGGTGCCGCGCTCCACCTCGACGCCGAGCGCCCGCAGGTCGGCCACGAAGTCCGGATAGCCCCTGTCGACGTGGTGCACGTGCGAGACCTCGGTGAGGCCGTCGGCGCAGAGCCCGGCGATGATCAGGCCGGCACCGGCCCGGATGTCGGTGGCGCGTACCGGGGCGCCGGACAGCCGCTCCCGGCCGCACACCAGGGCGTGGTGACCGTCGGTACGGATCTCCGCGCCCAGCCGCATCATCTCGTTGGCGAACATGAACCGGCCGTCGAAGATGTTCTCGGTGATCAGCGAGCCGCCCTCGCTGACCGCCGCCAGCCCGATCGCCATCGGCAGCAGGTCGGTGGCGAAGCCCGGGTAGGGCAGCGTGACCACGTCGACCGCCCTCGGGCGGTCGTCCATGCGTACCCGGAAGGCGTCGCCTCGCGTCTCCACCAGGCCGCCGGCCGCGACCAGCTTGTCCAGCGCGACCTCCAGGTACGCCGGGTCCAGGCCGGTCACCGTCACGTCGCCGCGGGTCATCGCGGCGGCGAACGCCCACGTGCCGGCCACGATCCGGTCCCCCACCGTGGCGTGCCGGACCGGCCGCAGCTCGGGTACGCCGACGATGTGCAGCGTCGACGTGCCGGCCCCCTCGATCCGCGCGCCCATCCGGTTCAGCATCGTGCAGATGTCGACGATCTCCGGCTCCCGGGCCGCGTTGTCGATCGTCGTGGCGCCCCGGGCCAGCACCGCCGCCATGACCAGGTTCTCGGTCGCGCCCACGCTCGGGAAGTCCAGCACGATGTCGGCGCCGTGCAGCCCGCCCGGCGCCTCGGCGATGACGAAGCCGTGCTCACCGGAGATCTCCGCGCCCATCCGGGCCAGCCCGGCGATGTGCATGTCCAGACCGCGCGAGCCGATGGCGTCGCCGCCCGGGTGGGCCACCCGGACGTACCCCCGGCGGGCCAGCAGCGGGCCGAGTACGCAGATCGACGCGCGCAGCCGCCGCACCAGGTCGTAGTCGGCTTCCGCGCCGGGCCGCTCCGGCACGTCGATGAGCACCGACCGGGACCGCTCCACACCGCCGTGCGCCACCATCGGGTCGACCGGGTCGTCCGGCCCGAACCGTACGCCGCAACCGAGCCGCCGCAGCACCTCGCCCATGATCGCGATGTCGGTGATCCGGGGCACGTTGGTGATCAGGCTGCGGCCGGGCGCGAGCAGCGCGGCGGCCATCAGCTTCAGCGCGGAGTTCTTCGCACCCACCACGTGCACGGTGCCGGCGAGCCGGGCGTCACCGCGTACCCGGATGACGTCGACGTCGTTGACCGCCGGATCTCCCGCGTCCCCCGGCCCCACCGGGCTCGGCCGGGCCGGGATGGTCAGGTCCGGTATCCGTAGGCTGTGCGTCATGGCCGTCCACCTCACGCGCATCTACACCAAGGCCGGCGACGCCGGCATGACCAGGCTGAGCAACAACGAGCAGGTGCCGAAGACCGATCCGCGCATCGCCGCGTACGCGGACGTGGACGAGTGCAACGCCTCGATCGGCGTCGCGCTCGCCCTGGGGCAGCTCCCGGACGAGCTGCGGGCCGTGCTGGAATCCGTGCAGAACGACATGTTCGACGTCGGCGCGGACCTGGCGACGCCTGTGGAGCCGGATCCGAAGTACCCGCCGCTGCGGGTGACCGAGGAGTACGTCGAGCGCCTCGAGGGCTGGTGCGACGAGTACAACGCGCGCCTGAGCAAGCTCGACTCCTTCATCCTCCCCGGCGGCACCGCGGGCGCGGCACTGCTGCACGTGGCACGGACGACCGCCCGGCGCGCCGAGCGTGCGGCATGGGCGCTGGTCACACACGACCCCGATCGGACCAGTCCCCTCCCGGCAAAGTATCTCAACCGGCTCTCCGATTTGCTCTTTATCCTGTCAAGAACGGCAAATCCGGACGGCGACGTGCTATGGGTGCCGGGCGGGAAGCGCTGACCATCGGCGGCCTCCATCACGTGGAGGTGTGGGTACCCGACCTGGCAGCGGCCAGTCGTTCCTGGGGCTGGCTTCTCGGCGAACTGGGCTGGACGCCGTACCAGGACTGGCCCGCCGGCCGCTCCTGGCGGCTCGGCGCCACATACGTCGTGCTGGAGGAGTCACCCGCGCTCACCGGCCGCACCCACGACAGGTGCGCGCCCGGCCTGAACCACCTGGCCTTCCACGCCGGCCCGCCGGCCGCCGTCGAACGCCTGGTCGCTGCCGCTGGAGAGTACGGCTGGACGCTGCTGTTCCCGGACCGGCACCCACACGCGGGTGGCCCGGACAGCTACGCCGCCTACCTCACCGACGGGCAGGGGTACGAGGTCGAGTTGGTCGCGGAGACGTGAGAAGGCCGGCACCCCGTTGGTTCGGGGTGCCGGCCTTCAGCTTGGTCTTGCTTGTTGGTCTTAGCTGTTCCAGTGCTGGGCGACGAGGTCGGCGGCCTGCTGCTCCCACTGGGCGTAGTGGTCCGGGTAGGCCGACACCTGGACGGTCTGGGCGGCCTTGGTCAGGGGCATGTCCTGCCAGCCGTCGACCTGCTTCAGACCCTTCAGGAACGCCGTCGTGGAGTACTCCGGGTCGGTGATCTGCTCCACCGTTCCCCAACCACTGGACGGGCGCTGCTGGAACAGGCCCTGCGAGTCGTGGTCGTTACGGTCACCGAGGTGGCCGAGGTTCTCCAGCTTCGACTCCTGCAGCGCCGTGGCGATGGAGACGACGGCGGCACGCTCGTCCATGCCGGCCTTCTTGGTGGCGGCGATGATGGCCTTGACGTTGGCGGTCTGCTCGTCGTTCAGGTCGATGCGCGACTGGTTGCCCTGCACGCCGTGCGGGATCAGCTTGTCACCCTGCACGCTCACACTGACCGGCTTCGCCACGTGCGTGGTCTCCGCCGCGTGAGCGGCCACCGGGCCGGCGAACACGCCACCGGTGAAAGCCAGACCAGCAACACCCAGAATGCTCTTACGCAGAATCGTGTTCATGGGGGGCTCCATTCGGGGGTAGACACACCCCGCAGGGGGACGGGGATGCGTGGGCACCGTCAGGCGCTCAAGAAAGTCTTCGGGGGATCCGGCTGCTCGCGAGGGCAGGGGGGCCTCGTCGCGGCGCCGGAAGCATGTTCAACGACCCACCACCCGCCACCATTCCCGGAGGCGCCACACGCCACCGGAGAGCAGGCGCGGGGGTCACGTCGTCGGAACCGTGTTCAACGACCAGCCGGCCAGGATGATTCCCAGGCTTGCGGACACCGCCCCGCTCGCAGGGCGCGCCGCCGACGCTCGGTCGTTCACCCGGTTACAACGCCACCCACCCGCCCGCGATTCCACCCTCAGAGTGCCACCCACCACCCCCGAACCAGACACCCCCGCCCAGGTCAGCACGGATCGCACCACACGCACCCGCCCCCGCGCCGTCGATCATGAAGTTGACGCCGACAAACCGGACACCAAACACCGCTAACTTCATGATCGACCCGAACCAGGCAGGGCTGACCCGGAGCGGGCTGACCCAGGGCAGGGCTGGCCCGAGCGGGGCTGGCCCGAGCGGGGCTGGCTCGGTGCGGGGGCGCGACGCCAATCGGGTCGCCCGCACGACCACCCGCGCGATCTTGCAGTTCGAGCCCTCTGGGCGTCTCATTTGCGAGGTTTGCCGGGCACCAAAGTGCAAGATCGCGGGAGGTGCCGGGAAGGGTGCGGCGATCTTGGAGTTGTGGTGCCTCACTAACGGCGCGAACCGGGCATTTCCCGGCGCCACAACTCCAAGATCGGCGTCAGCGGCGGCGACCCGGCACGACCCCCGTGACCCGTTGACGGGGTGTTGGGGTGAGGGTCAGGCGGCGGGCCAGTCCTGGGAGGCCAGACGCGGCGAGGCCGCCCCGGGTGGGGCGGCCTCGAGCCAGGACAGGAATCCGGTGACCGTGGATCGCGCCATGGCGATCTCGATCGGCGCGTGGTGGCTGGTACAGCGCAGGATCACCCACTCGGCGGGCATCGACATGCGCTCCTGCCCCTCGGGCAGCCGGCGGCGCTCGACCGCCAGCCCCTTGCGGGAGAGCACCCGCTTGGGGCGCAGCGCGAAGCTGAACATGCGGTACCAGCGGAGTTCGTCGCCCACGAAGCGACCGAACCCGGGTGACCAGCCACGACCGTCGAGGATCGTGTTGACCCGGACGCTCAGCCGGATGATGCCACCGCTACGCGTGAACAGGGCCCGCCGGATGAAGAGGATCAGAAGCGCGACGACGACGATCGCGACGCCGATTCCGATCCCTTCGACGATCTCCATCGGCGGGTCGGCTCAGCGGGCCGGGGTGGCGGGGGTTGCGCTCTCGGCGAGGACTGTGACGCCCTCACCGGTCACCGACAGGAAGCCGCCGGCCACGTCGTACGCGATCTGCTGGCCACCGGCCTGCTTGATGCGTACCTGGCTGGGTTCGGCGAGCTGGCCGAGCAGCGGTGCGTGCCCAGGCAGCACACCGAGCTCACCCTCGGTCGTCCGGGCGACGACCATCTCGGCCTCGCCGGTCCAGACCTTCTCCTCGACGGCTACGAGCTCGACGTGAAGCTGCTGTGCCACGCTGTCTCCTTGCTGCGGCGGCGGATTGCCGAAAGTCTAGTCGCGACCCCGCAGCCCACCCAACGCGGGTGGTGAGAGCCGGACCACCACGGTCCCGCACCCGCTCAGGCTACTTGGTCTTCTGCTTGAAGTCGGGGTGCTCCAGCAGGAATGCGTCGAGCTGTTCGGTACGCAGGGCGGTGAAGAAGTCCTCCGCCGGTTCGAGCAGTTGCTCACCCCGGTAGTTGCTGCCGGTCCCGATCGGGCCGCCCGGCAGCTTGATCGTCTCGATCGCCTCGGGCCGGATGTCCTTCAGGGCCAGCCCGAAGTCGACCACGCTGTTGCCGCGGCCGTTGAACACCAGCGACTTCCCGGCGGCGCGCAGCACCCGGTCCAGCTTGACCGGGTTGGCCACCACGTCGGCGCTGAACGCCTGGCTCACCATCGCCTTGACGAACTGCTGCTGGTGCCGCTGCCGGCCGTAGTCGGCGTCCGGCACGCCGTTCTTCGGGTAGCGCTGCCGGACGTAGTCCAGCGCCTGCCAGCCCTTGAGGTGGGCGTTGCCCTTCTTGTACACGGCCTGCGGCCCGAGGTAGCCACCACCGCCGGGCTTGAGCTGGCGCGGCGTGCCGTCCGGCTGGAGGTGCTCCGAGCGCACCTCCCGCTCGATGTACATGTCGACGCCGCCCATGGCGTCGACGATCTTCTTGAACCCGCTGAAGTTGATGATCGCACCGGCGTCGAAGCGCTTGATGCCGGTGACCTCCTGCACGGTGTTGGCGAGCAGCTCGAAGCCCTGCGGGGTGCTGGGGTTCTGCCCCGGCACGTTGCTGCCGTGCGACATGGCCGCGTTGAGCCGGTCGTTGGCGCCCGAGTAGTCGGCCTTGGGGAACTCCGGGATGTCTACCCGCAGGTCACGCGGCAGCGAGAAGAGGTAGCCGCGGTCCATGGTGGCGGGCACGTGCAGGACCATGATCGAGTCGGCGAGCGGGCGGGCGGTCGCGGTCCGGGGGTCCACGCCGACGAGCAGGATGTTGAGCGGGCCCTTGATGTCGCTCTTCTTCTCGTTGGCGCCGGCGGCCTGGTCACCGAAGAGGTCGGCCTTGCCCACCGATCCCTCGTAGCGGGCGACGAGGGCGCGCGAGCCGATCAGCACGGAGCCGCTGAGCACCACCATGACGATGCCCAGGATCGTGCAGACGCGGGCCCACCGGGGCACGCCGCGCCACATGGACCGCTTCCCGCGATCCGCGCCGCCCTTACCGCCCACGAGCATCTCCAATCGTCGCGCCCACGGGTAGGAAGACGGGCGCGGGGGTCCGTTTGGTTGCAGAGATCAACGGCCGGATGTGAAGTCGTGTCAGGAACGGTACCGCGCGATCCGGCGAACTGCTTGCCGGAGAACCGGGCATCTGGTAGTGCAGTGCCCGGAAAAGGCGAAGGCCGCCCCGGCTTTCACCGGGACGGCCCTCGTGGGTGTGAGCGGGCTCTCAGCCCTCCTCGCCCATCAGCTCCTTGGCCTTGGCCCGCAGGTCGTCCAGGCCGCCGCACATGAAGAACGCCTGCTCCGGGAAGTGGTCGAACTCCCCCTCGCTGATCCGGCGGAAGGCGTCGATGGTCTCGGCGATCGGGACCGTCGAGCCGGGCACGCCGGTGAACTGCTCCGCCGCGTACGTGTTCTGCGAGAGGAACCGCTCGATCCGGCGGGCGCGGCCGACGGTGAGCTTGTCCTCCTCGGAGAGCTCCTCGATACCGAGGATGGCGATGATGTCCTGCAGGTCCTTGTAGCGCTGCAGGATCCGCTTCACCTCGGTGGCGACGGCGAAGTGCTCCTCGCCGACGAACTCCGGGGCGAGGATCCGGGACGAGGACGCCAGCGGGTCCACGGCCGGGTAGATGCCCTTGTCGGAGATCGACCGCTCCAGGTTGGTGGTCGCGTCGAGGTGGGCGAACGTGGTGGCCGGCGCCGGGTCGGTGTAGTCGTCGGCGGGCACGTAGATCGCCTGCATCGAGGTGATGGCCTGGCCCCGGACGGAGGTGATCCGCTCCTGGAGCTCGCCCATCTCGTCGGCCAGGGTCGGCTGGTAACCCACGGCGCTCGGCATGCGGCCGAGCAGCGTGGAGACCTCGGAACCGGCCTGGGTGAAGCGGAAGATGTTGTCGATGAAGAGCAGCACCTCCTGCTTCTTCACGTCACGGAAGTACTCCGCCATGGTCAGCGCGGACAGCGCGACCCGCAGGCGGGTGCCCGGCGGCTCGTCCATCTGGCCGTAGACCAGCGCGGTCTTGTCGATGACGCCCGACTCGGTCATCTCGGCGATGAGGTCGTTGCCCTCGCGGGTGCGCTCACCCACGCCGGCGAAGACCGAGGTACCACCGAAGTTGCGGGCGACACGGGTGATCATCTCCTGGATGAGCACCGTCTTGCCCACGCCCGCGCCGCCGAACAGGCCGATCTTGCCGCCCTTGACGTACGGGGCGAGCAGGTCGATGACCTTGATGCCGGTCTCCAGCATCTCGGTCTTCGGCTCCAGGTCGGCGAAGGCCGGGGCCTTGCGGTGGATGCCCCACCGGTCGTCGGCCTGGATGGTCTCGCCCTCGGTGAGGTTGAGGCACTCGCCGATCGCGTTGAACACGTGGCCCTTGACCGCGTCGCCCACCGGCACGCTGATCGGCGCGCCGGTGTCGCGCACCTCGGTGCCGCGGACCAGGCCGTCGGTCGGCTGCATCGAGATGGCGCGGATCAGGTTGTCACCCAGGTGCTGGGCGACCTCCAGGGTCAGCGTCTTCTCACCGCCGGAGAGGGTCACGTCGACGTGCAGGGCGTTGAACAGCCCCGGCATGGCGTCGCGCGGGAACTCGGCGTCGACGACCGGGCCGATGACCCGGACCACGCGACCCGTGGCCGTCTTGGTCTCAACTGCGGATACAGTCATCACACTTCACTTCCCGACGCGGCCAGCGCGTTCGCGCCGCCGACGATCTCACTGATCTCCTGGGTGATGCCGGCCTGACGAGCCGAGTTCATCTCACGCGTGTACTTCTCGATCATCTCTTCGGCGTTGTCGGTGGCGCTCTTCATCGCCCGCCGACGGGCGGCCGACTCACTGGCCGCCGACTCCAGCAACGCCGCGAAGATCCGCGTGTTGATGTACTTCGGCAGCAGGGCGTCGAGCAGCGACTCCGGCTCCGGCTCGAACTCGTACGCCGGCAGCAGGCCCTCGGACCGGGGCCGGTCCTCGACCTGCATCGGACCGACGATCCGGGTCACCGGGTTCTGCGTCATCAGGGACTTGAACTCGGTGTAGACGATGTGCAGCTCGTCCACGCCGAGGATCCCGTCGGCGCCGGCCTCGTTGTCGGTGTCGTCCGCGCCGGCGGTGAACGCCTTGATCAGCGTCTCACCGACCTCGCGGGCGTCCTCGAACGACGGCTGCTCGGAGAAACCCGTCCAGCTGGCGGCGATCTGCCGGTTGCGGAACCGGTAGAACGCCACGCCCTTGCGGCCGATGACGTAGAGCACGGGCTCCTTGCCGTCGGCACGCAGGCGGGCGATCAGCGACTCGGCGGTCCGGATCGCGTTCGAGCTGTAGCCACCGGCCAGGCCCCGGTCGGCGGTGACCAGCAGGACGCCCGCCCGCCGCACCCGCTCGCGCGGGGTGAGCAGCGGGTGGTCGATCCGCGCGTTCGAGGCCAGCGCCGTCAGCACGCCGGTGATCGCCTCGGCGTACGGCAGCGAGGCCGCCACCTTGGCCTGGGCCTTGGCGATGCGGCTCGTCGCGACGAGCTCCATCGCCTTGGTGATCTTCTTCATCCCCTTGGCGGAACGGATCCGCTGCCGGAGAACGCGTACCTGGGCGGCCATCGGATCAGCTCTCGGCCGGGCGGTCGGTGGTGCCGTCGCGGAAGCGGGTCACCGTCTCGCGGGTCTCCTCGCCCTCCAGCGGCTTGGCCGGCGCGTCGTTGACCCGGACCTCGTCCTCCTTGCCCAGGAAGACCTGCTTGAACTCACTGATCGCGGAGTCGAGCGAGGAGATGATCTCGTCGTCCCACTTGTTGTCGGCGATTCCGGCCAGGACGCCCTCGTGCTTGTGGCGGAGGTACTGGAGGAACTCGGACTCGAAGCGGCGGACCTCGCCGACCGGGACGTCGTCCAGCTTGCCCTCGGTGCCGGCCCAGACGGAGACGACCTGCTCCTGCACCGGGTACGGCGAGTAGTTCGGCTGCTTGAGCAGCTCGACCAGGCGGGAACCCCGGTCCAGCTGGGCGCGGGAGGCCCGGTCCAGGTCGGAGGCGAAGGCGGCGAACGCCTCCAGCTCGCGGTACTGGGCCAGGTTCAGCCGCAGCGAGCCGGCGACCTTCTTCATCGGCTTCACCTGCGCGGCGCCACCGACCCGGGAGACCGAGGTGCCGACGTTGATGGCCGGCCGGACGCCCTGGTTGAACAGGTCGGTCTCGAGGAAGATCTGGCCGTCGGTGATGGAGATGACGTTGGTCGGGATGAACGCCGAGATGTCGTTCGCCTTGGTCTCGATGATCGGCAGACCGGTCATCGAGCCGCCGCCCAGCTCGTCGGAGAGCTTGGCGCAGCGCTCCAGCAGACGCGAGTGCAGGTAGAAGACGTCACCCGGGTAGGCCTCGCGGCCCGGCGGGCGGCGCAGCAGCAGCGACACGGCGCGGTACGCCTCGGCCTGCTTGCTCAGGTCGTCGAAGACGATCAGGACGTGCTTGCCGCCGTACATCCAGTGCTGCCCGATGGACGAGCCGGTGTAGGGGGCGAGGTACTTGAAGCCGGCCGGGTCGGAGGCCGGGGAGGCGACGATGGTGGTGTACTCCATCGCGCCCGCCTCCTCCAGCGTCCCCTTGATGGAGGCGATGGTGGAGGCCTTCTGGCCGATCGCGACGTAGATGCAGCGGACCTGCTTCTTCGGGTCGCCGGAGCGCCAGTTCTCGCGCTGGTTGAGGATGGTGTCCAGGGCGACAGTGGTCTTGCCGGTCTTGCGGTCACCGATGATCAGCTGGCGCTGGCCACGGCCGATCGGGGTCATCGCGTCGACGGCCTTGATGCCCGTCTGCAGCGGCTCGTCGACCGACTTGCGGGACATCACGTTCGGGGCCTGGAGCTCCAGCTCGCGGAAGCCCTCGTTGGCGATGTCGCCGAGGCCGTCGATCGGCTCGCCGAGCGCGTTCACCACGCGGCCGAGGAACGCGTCGCCGACGGGCACGGAGAGCACCCGGCCGGTGCGCTTGACGCGCTGACCCTCTTCGATCCCGCCGAAGTCACCGAGGACGACGACACCGATCTCCCGGACGTCGAGGTTCAGCGCCACGCCGAGCGTGCCGTCCTCGAACTCCAGGAGCTCGTTGGTCATGGTCGAGGGGAGACCCTCGACGTGGGCGATGCCGTCACCGGCGTCGGCGACGGTGCCGACCTCCTCGCGGGAGACGTCGGCCGTGTAGGAGGAGACGTAGCGCTCCAGGGCGCCGCGGATCTCCTCCGTCGAGATGGTCAGCTCGGCCATCCTCTGCTTCCTTAAGTATCAGGGGCCCGGGATACCTAGTACCGACCGGTCCGATGGCGTCGAATCAGGGCTGCTAAGACGCTGGTCAGCGCTTCGCGAGCGCGTTGCGGGTCTCGTTGAGGCGGCGCAGGACGGTCCCGTCGTACAGGTCGGATCCGACCCGCACGCGCACTCCGCCGAGCACGTCGGGGTCGACCGTCTGCTTGACGGAGACCTCCCGACCGTACATCTGGGAGAGGCGGGCGCCGAGGCGTCGCTCCTCCTCGTCGTTCAGCGGAGCCGCCACGGTCACGTACGCGACCTGACGGTCCCGCCGGTCGGCGGCCAGCTCGACCAGCCGGGTGAGCGCACCGGTGAAGGAGCGTCCCCCGAAGCCGGCGAGCGCGGCCTCGACGAGGCGGACGGTGACCGGCCGGGCCTTGCCGGCCAGCAGCTGCTGGGCCAGTTCGGCCCGCCGCTGCACCGGGGCCATCGGGTCGGAGAGCGCGTTGGACAGCTCGCCGGAACCGGAGACGACCTTCCCGAAGCGGAACAGCTCGTCCTCGACCTCGCCCAGATCGCCGGTCGAGTCGGCGCTCGCGAGGAGCGCCTCCACGCCGATCCGCTCGACGCCGTCGAGCAGCTCCGACGGGGCCGACCAGCGACCGGAGACCAGCGTGGTGAGCAGGTCGAGCGCGTCCGCGCCGACCTTCCCGCCCAGGATCCCGGTGAGCAGAGCCGCGCGGTCCTCACCCGAGCGCGCCGGGTCGGCCAGCGCCCGGCGCAGCCGCGGCTCGCGCCGCAGCAGGTCGGCGACGGAGAGGATGTCGTCGGCGGTGGAGGCCACCGCCGACGGCTCCGCGCCGCGGGCGTACGCGTCGAGGCGCTCGGCCCCGGCGGAGTACGACTCCCGGCTGGCGGCCTGCATCAGCGGGCCCCCGTGCTCTCGAGACCGCTCAGGAACCGGTCGACGGTGCCCTTGCGACGCGCCTCGTCGGCCAGCGACTCACCGACGATCTTGCTGGCCAGGTCCACCGCGATGGTGCCGACCTCGGTGCGCAGCTCGCGCACGATGGTGGCCCGCTCCGCGGCGAGCTGCTCCTTGCCGGCGGCGATGATCCGGTCGGACTCCTCGCGCGCCTTGGCGAGGATGTCCTGGCGGATGCCCTCGGCGTCGGCCCGGGCGTCGTCCCGGATCTTGGCGGCGTCGGTACGCGCCTCGGCGAGCTGGGCCCGGTACTGCTCGAGCAGCTGGTTCGCCTCGGCCTGCGCGGCCTCGGCGCGCTTGATGCCGCCCTCGATCGCGTCGACCCGGGCCTGGAACGTCTGCTCCATGCGCGGGAAGACGAACTTCATCAGCACGAAGCAGAGCACGATGAAGGCGATCCCACCGACCACGATCTCCTGCCAGACAGGGATGATCGGGTTGTGGGTCGTCTCACCACCCTCAGCGGCGAGGAAGTACATCGGAAACCTCCCGGTCTCAGGGCCGAATTAGAGGTTGCCCTGCCAGATGAAGCCGAAGGCGATACCCAGCAGCGCGAGGGCCTCGATGACGGCGAAGCCGATCCAGACGTACGGCAGGGTCATCCGGGACGACTCCGGCTGGCGGGCGGTCGACTGGATGTAGGCCGAGAAGACCAGGCCCACGCCGATGCCCGGGCCGATGGCCGCGAGACCGTAGCCGATGGCGGCGGTGCTGCCCTCTACCGCGGCGTAGATGTCCATTGGTTGGTTCCTCCTGGTTATCACGCGTGACGGTCACGCGGGACGACAACGGTTGGTGCGAAAGATCGGATCAGTGCTCGTCGGCGAGGGCGCCCTGCACGTAGCTGGCGGTCAGCACCGTGAAGACGTACGCCTGCAGACAGATCACCAGGAACTCGAGGAAGGTCAGCGCCACAGTCATCGTCCAGGACAGCACCGAGACCGGTGCCAGCCAGGCGTTGGCGCTGATCATGGCGAACCCGCCGAGCGTGAAGACCAGCAGGAGCATGTGGCCGGCGAACATGTTCGCGAAGAGACGGACGGCCAGCGAGAACGGCCGGACGATGAAGGTCGAGAACAGCTCGATCGGGATCAGCAGCGGCAGGATGAACCAGGGCGCCGGCGGGACCAGAGCGTTCTTGAAGTACTTCACGAAGCCGTGGTGCCGGATGCCGACGTAGTTGAACATCACGTAGCTGATCACGGCGAGGAAGGCCGGGAAGGCGATGTGCGAGTTCGGCGAGATCTGGAAGAACGGCACGATCGCGAAGAAGTTCGTCAGCAGGATGAAGCAGAAGAGCGTGGTGAAGTACGGCGCGAACCGCACTCCCGCGTGACCGATCATGTCCACGGCGATGTTGTTGCGCACGAAGCCGTAGATCGACTCGGCCAGCCACTGCTTCTTGGTGGGGACCAGCTGCGGCTTCCGGTACGTGGCCAGGAAGAAGATGATCAGCACGCCGACGGCGATCCACACCATCGCCGTGATCTTGGTGAACCAGTACGAGTTCTCCGCACCCCAGGGCAGGATGCTGGGCAGGTAGAAGTCCCCCACGCTCGGTGGGAATTCCGCCTGGCCCTGAGCCAGGACGTTCGCCTGTCCGAACACCGCGTCCCTTCCTAAGTAGGCGTGCCAAGTCGGCGGACGACCAGGATGATCCCCCCGGCCATGCCGAGCACGACCCCGATACCGGTGGCGATGCCGCCGGTGTCGAGCCAACGGTCGACCAGCCAGCCGATGAAACCCCAGACGAGCATGCCCCCGATGAGGTATGAGAGCGCGGTCCAACCCTGACCGGCACCGGACGGAACGTCGCCCGAGCCGCCAGTGTTGGGGGGTTTCTGGTCACCGGCCATGACGGGGCGAACGATATCAGTCGAGCAGAAGAGGTTGTGCCTCACCCCCCGCACAACCTGGTTGTGTGGGACACGGGCGGGCGAAGTCGTCTGGAGGAACGGTACTCCTCCCCCGCCACTGAGAGAATGACCGATCGCGGACAGAACCACGCGTCGCCCGAAGGGTGGGACGGCTCAGCGCAGCATCCGTCGGGCATGGACGGTCGTGAGCCACCAGACGTGCACGCCGGTCCAGACCACCACGCCCGCGGCGATGCCGAAACAGAACGGGATCAGTCCCGGCCAGCCGGTCGAGGCCACCAGCACCATCACCCCGCCGAGCGCGGTGATCTTGGCGACGTAGAGGCCCAGCCCGAACGGCAGCACGAGCTGCGGATCCTTCGAGTCCGCCCAGGCAAGCACCACTGTGGTGAGCGTGTAGCTCGCAGCCGTGACGGCCACCCCGGCCGCCGCGCCGAGCGCGCCGTCCGCGCCGCGCCACACCCCGCCGACCACCGCGGCGACAGCGGCCAGCACCGCCACCGCGGCCAGCAGCACCGGCAGATGGCGCAGTCGCCAGCCGCGGTCCGCCGTCGCCTCCGCCGCGCGCGTCCCGGGCTCAGCCACGGGGGTACGCCGGGAACTCGGTGACCAGCTCGGTCACGTCGGCGGCGATCCGGGTCAGCTCGTCGCCGCCCCCGGGGGACTCCGGATCGGTCCGCACCGCCCGACCGATCAACGTGGCGATCCGGCGCATCTCCCCTTCCCGCATGCCCTGGGTGGTGACGCTCGGCGAGCCCACCCGGATGCCGGAGGCCACCGCCGGCGGCTGCGGGTCGTACGGGACGGCGTTCTTGTTCAGCGTGATGCCGGCGGCGTCGCAGCGGGCCTCGGCCTGGGCGCCGGTCACACCGGTCTCGCGCAGGTCGAGCAGGGCCAGGTGGGTGTCGGTGCCGCCGGAGACCGCCGGCAGTCCCTCCGCGGCCAGCCCGTCGGCGAGCGCGCGGGCGTTGGTGACCACCTGGGCGGCGTACGTGCGGAACTCGGGCTGCGCGGCCTCGCGCAGCGCGACCGCCTTGGCGGCGACGGCGTGCATCAGCGGGCCGCCCTGGGTGAACGGGAAGACCGCCTTGTCGATCCGGGCCGCCAGCGGCTCCCGGCAGAGGATCATGCCGCCGCGCGGGCCGCGCAGCACCTTGTGGGTGGTCGCGGTGACCACGTCGGCGTACGGCACGGGCGACGGGATCGCGCCGCCGGCCACCAGGCCGATGAAGTGCGCGGCGTCCACCATCAGGTACGCGTCGACCTCGTCGGCGATCTCCCGGAAGCGGGCGAAGTCGATCAGCCGCGGGTACGCCGTCGCGCCGCAGATGATCATCTTCGGCCGGTGCGCGCGGGCCAGGTCGCGTACCTCGTCGTAGTCGATCGTCCCGGTGTCCCGCCGGACGGTGTAGCCGACCGGGTGGAACCACTTGCCGGAGAAGTTCACCCGGCTGCCGTGGGTCAGGTGCCCGCCGTGCGGCAGGTCCATCGCCAGCACCGTGTCACCCGGCTGCACCAGGGCGGCGTACGCGGCCAGGTTGGCGCTCGCCCCGGAGTGCGGCTGGACGTTCGCGTGCTCGGCGCCGAACAGCTCCTTCGCCCGGGAGATCGCCAGTTCCTCGGCCCGGTCCACCTCGGCGCAGCCGCCGTAGTAGCGCCGCCCCGGGTAGCCCTCGGCGTACTTGTTGGTGAGCGTGGAGCCCAGCGCGGCCAGCACCGCGGGCGAGGTGAGGTTCTCGCTGGCGATCAGTTGCAGGCCGCCGCGCAGCCGGTCCAGCTCACCCAGCACCACCTCGGCGATCTCCGGGTCGACGGTACTGAGCTGCTGAAAGTCCGGCCCCCAGAAGGTGTCCCTCGCGTTCTCCACAGCGAAGGAGTCTACGGAGCCGCACACTGGATGCCGTGAGATGCCTCGTCACCGGTGCGACCGGCTACATCGGCGGACGCCTCGCGCCCCGGCTGCTGGCCGAGGGGCACACCGTACGCTGCCTGGCCCGCACCGCCGGACGGCTGCGGGACGTGCCGTGGGCGGCCGAGGCGGAGGTCGTCGAGGGCGACCTCCGCCGGCCGGAGACGCTGCCGGCCGTGTTCGCAGGCGTGGAGGTGGCGTACTACCTGGTCCACTCGCTGGGCCAGCGCGGGTTCGAGGCGGCCGACCGGGAGGCCGCGACGAACTTCGCCGAGGCGGCGCGCGCCGCGGGCGTACGCCGGATCGTGTATCTCGGCGGGCCGGAGCCGGCGGAGCGCGACGGCCTGCCCTCGGCGCACCTGCGCTCCCGGACAGAGGTCGCGCGGATCCTGCTGGACAGCGGCGTGCCCACTGCGGTGCTGCGCGCCGCCGTGATCATCGGATCCGGTTCGGCCTCGTTCGAGATGCTGCGCCACCTGACCGAGCGGCTCCCGGCGATGGTCACCCCGCGCTGGGTGCGCAACCGGATCCAGCCGATCGCGGTCCGGGACGTGCTGCGCTACCTGGCCGGCTGCGCGCACCTGCCGGCCGACGTCAACCGGGCCTTCGACATCGGCGGCCCGGACGTGCTGACGTTCTCCGAGATGATGCAGCGGTACGCCCGGGTGGCCGGGCTGCGGCGCCGGGTCATCCTGCCGGTACGTCCGCTCACCCCGTCGCTCTCCTCGCACTGGGTCGGCCTGATCACGCCGGTGCCGAACGCGATCGCCCGGCCGCTCGTGGAGAGCCTGGTGCACGAGGCGGTGGCGCACGAGCACGACATCGCCCGGTACGTGCCGGACCCGCCGGACGGGCTGATCGGCTTCGACCAGGCGGTCGCGCTGGCGCTGACCAAGGTGCGGGACGCGGAGGTGGAGACGCGCTGGTCGAACGCGAGCGGGCCGGACGCGCCCGCCGAGCCGCTGCCGTCGGATCCGCACTGGTCCGGCGGCACCGCGTACACCGATCTGCGGGAGCGGACGGTGGACGCGCCACCGGCGGCGTTGTGGCGGGTCATCGAGGGCGTCGGCGGCGAGAACGGCTGGTACTCGTTCCCGCTCGCCTGGTCGGTGCGCGGCTGGATGGACCGCCTGATCGGCGGCGTCGGGCTGCGCCGGGGCCGGCGCGACCCGCACCGGCTCCAGGTCGGCGAGGCGCTGGACTTCTGGCGGGTCGAGGAGATCGTCCCGGGTGAGCTGCTGCGGCTGCGCGCCGAGATGCGGCTGCCCGGGCGGGCCTGGCTGGAGATGCGCGCCGAGCCGGACGGGGACGGCCGCAGCAGGTACGTCCAGCGGGCCGTGTTCCTCCCGCGCGGCCTGCCCGGCCACCTCTACTGGGCCTCGGTGGCCCCCTTCCACGCCGTCGTCTTCGGCGGCATGGCCCGCAACATCGCCCGGGGCGCCGAACACCCCGCCGGTTAGGACGGAGAGCCGTTCTTCAGTGCGGGGCCGAGGAGCAGCCCTCCGTCGATGACGTACTCGGCGCCGGTGATGAAGGCCGCGTCCGGCGACGTGAGGAACAACAGTAGCGCGGTGATGTCGGTGGGCTGCCCGAGTCGCGGGACGGCGAACGGCTCGGGCGAGTAGAAGTCGGCGATCGGGGCGTCGCTGCCGGCCGCCGGCTCGGTGATGAACGGGGTGGCGACCACGCCGGGGTGGATCGCGTTGACGCGGATGTTGTCGCGGCCCAGTTCGAGGGCGGCGGTCCGGGTGAGCCCTCGAACCGCCCACTTGCCGGCGACGTAGGGCGCGTAGAGGGCGGTACCGCCGAGGCCCGTGGTGGAGCCGATGTTGACGATCGTTCCTCCCCCCGCGCGCCGCAGCGCCGGGGCGGCTGCCCTGATGCCGAGGAACGTGCCGGTGAGGTTGACGTCGAGGATGCGGGCCCACGTGGCCAGGTCGGTGGACTCGATGACGGCCGGCGGGTTCTGCACCCCGGCGTTGTTGACGAGGATCGTGAGCGCACCGAACGCCTCCTCGGTCTCCGCGACGGCGGCGGCCCACGACTCCTCCCGGGTGACGTCCAGGCGGACGGAGAGGGCCCGGTGTCCCAGCTCGGCGGCGAGGCCGGCGCCACGGTCGGCGTCGATGCCACCGATGACGACGTTGGCGCCTTCGGCGTGCAGGGCGCGGACGTGGCTGGCCCCCTGCCCGCCGCTGCCTCCGGTGACGAGAACTGTCTGATCGGCGAAACGGGACATCGGATCCTCCGGTACGTACGGGACGACCACCCGGGACGGGTGGTGAGTCGAGCGACTCACCATCCGAAGCTACGCCCCCGCAGATGGTGAGTCAACCCACTCACCTCGCTATGATGGGCGCATGACCCCAGCGCCGTCGGCCTATCACCAGCGCGTGGCGGAGGAGAAGCGCGCGCTGATCCTGCAGGCCGCCACCGAGCTCTTCCTGGAGTCGGGCTACGACCGGGCGTCACTGGCGCGTATCGCCGAGAGCGCCGGCGTGTCGAAGGCGACGCTGTTCAAGCAGTTCCCGACGAAGGCGGCACTGTTCGATGCCATCGTCATCGACTCCTGGGCCCGCAACGACGTCGCCGACGTGCCGCCCGCCGGTGACCTGACGGCCGGTCTCACGGTTCTCGGGCGGCACTACGCGACGCTGTTGAGCCGGCCGGAGATGACCGATCTGTTCCGCATCGTGATCGCCGAACTGCCACGCTTTCCCGAACTGGCCCGAGCGCACTTCTCCCAGGGCAAACTGCCGTACTTCGAGTCCGTCCGGACCTACCTCGTGGCCGAGCACGAGGCGGGAGCCGCGGACGTCGACGACCCGGAGATGGCCGCTACGCAGTTCCTCGGGATGATCTCCAATTACCTGTTCTGGCCGCGCCTGGTCCTGCCGGACTGGACGGTCACCCCCGACCGCACGACAGCGGTGGTGGACGAAGCCGTCCGGACCACTGTCGCGCGGTACGGCAGGTCGACGAGCTGACGGAAGTCTCTCAGTTGCCGGTGCGCGGGCTGGTGTGCTGGAAGGCCACCGCCTGGCCGGGCGGGACGAAGTCGCGTACCGGCTCGTCGCGCAGCGACCACGCGAGGATGCGGCCCACGGCGGCGATCTGCCGCTTCTGCACGCCGCCGCCGACCGCGTCCCGGGGGTCGTCCGGGTTCGCGGCGATCGTCGCCACCGACAGCTGCGGGGTGAACGCGACGACCGTCTCGGTGGCGTTCCGCTCCGAGCTGCCGGTCTTGCCCGCCACCGGCCGGCGCAGACCAGGGGCCAGTTCCTCGGCGGTGCCGCCGTCGCAGCGCCGGTACATCGACTGGTCGCCGACCGGGCAGCGACTGGCGTCGGCCGCCGCGCGGGCCACCTCGGTGTCGAGCACCTGCCGGCAGTCGGTGTTCCCGGCCGGCACCGTCCGGCCGCCCGGATCGGTGATCGAGGTGACCGGCGTGGGCCGGCACCAGGTGCCCTCGGCGGCCACCGCGGCGTACGCGCCGGCCAGGTCCAGCGGCGTGGTGGCGGAGACCCCGAGCGTGAACGGTCCCCAGCTCTTGGCGCCCTCGCGGGCCATCCGGGCGTCCGCCGGGGCGCGGAAGACGATGCCCAGCCGCTGGGCCATCTCGACCACCCGGTCCGCGCCGACGCGCTCGGTCAGCCACGCGAAGTACGTGTTCACCGACCGGCCGAACGCGTCCCACATGTCCCGGTCGCCGTCCATCCAGTAGGTGTTGGCGTTCGCCGGGCACCACCGGCCGCCGCAGCTCGCCGGGCCGGCGCCGACCGGGTACTGCGTCACGTAGACGCGCGGCGCGTCGAACTCGGTGTCCAGCGGCAGCCCGGACTCCAGCGCGGCCAGCAGGGCGAACAGCTTGAACGTGGAGCCCGCCTGATAGCCGGTGATGCCGCCACCACCGGCCACCAGCTGGTTGACCGTGTTCGGGTAGTTCTGCTGCCCGTCCGGGTTGGCGGTCGTGCCGTAGGTGCGGTTCACCGCCATGGCCAGCACCCGGCCGGTGCCCGGCTGCACCACGGCGGTCGGCGCCGCCCGCGCGATCGTCTCCGGGTAGATCTCCCGCACCTGCTCGCTCGCCTTGGCCTGCACGTCCGGGTCGAGCGAGGACACGATCTTCCAGCCGCCGCGGCGCAGCGTCCGCTGCCGCTCGTCGACGTTCTCGCCGAACGCCGGCTGGGCGTTCCACCACTGGGTGAACCAGTCGCAGAAGAAGCCCCAGTCGTTGTGGTCGGCGGGCACCGCGGCGCAGTCGTTCGGTGTGGTGTTGGGCTTGAGGGCCAGCTCCGTTGCCTTCGCCGTCTCGGCGTCGGCCGCGCTGACCCGGCCGGTCTCCACCATCCGGTCCAGCACGTACGCCCGCCGCTGCCGGGCCGCGTCGGCGTCGCCGTTGATCGGGTCGTCGGCCGGGGACCGGACCAGCCCGGCGAGCAGCGCGGCCTGGGCCAGCGTGAGCCGCTCCGGGGTGGTGGAGAAGTAGCGCTTGCTGGCGGCGGCGATGCCGTACGCCCCGGCGCCGAAGTACGCGATGTTCAGGTAGCGCCCGAGGATCTCGTCCTTGCCGATCTGCCGTTCCAGCGTCAGCGCGTACCGCATCTCGCGGATCTTGCGCCCGACGGTGATCTCGGTGGCGGCGGCGCGCTGCTCCTCGGTCAGCCGGGGGTCACCGGCGAGCGCGTTGCGCACGTACTGCATGGTCAGCGTGGAGGCGCCCTGGCGGGTGCCCTCGCGGCGGTTGGCCGTGAACGCCCGCGCCACGCCGCGCACGTCGACGCCGTGGTGCTCGTAGAAGCGCACGTCCTCGGCGGCCACGATGGCGTCGCGCATCACCGGCGCCACCTCGCCGACCGGCACGTCCACCCGGTCCTCGACGTAGAACGAGGTGATGAGCGTCCGCCCGTCGTTGGCGTACAGGTTGGACCGCTGCGCCGGCTGCGGCGTCTTGAGCGCCTCCGGCAGCACTGTGTACGGCATCAGGTTCTTCACGCCCAGCCCGAAGACCAGCGCGGCCGGCAGCGCGGCTGCGGCCAGGGCCAGTCCGGCGAGCACGCCGGCGAGCACAACGGTGAACAGCTTGTCGAGATAGGCCCGGTTCATCAGCTCTCCCCGCAGGAGCCGGCCGTACGGACCCGTTCAGAATGACCGGAATGGCCGCTTTCGCCGCCGTCTTCCGCGAAATGCGCAGGAAGTTCGCGAGGAAGGATGAACCGCGATCAGGGGAGCAGCACGGCAGCCAGCGGCTGCACCGTCTCCTCGATCTCGTCGGCGACCCGGCTGAAGCACTGGTCGCCCCGCCCCCACGGGTCGTCCAGGTCGTCGGTGGGCAGCGCGGAGGCGTTCTGCCGGGCCGCGTCGACGGCCGCGACGAGGGCGACGCCGCGCGCGTACACGGCGTCCGGCGTCGGCTCGGCCGGCGGCAGGGCGGACCGGTCCAGCGCGCCGAGCAGGCGGCCGAACTCCCCGAGCACGAACGTGCGCGCGGCGGCGTCCGGCCGCAGCGCCACCACGTACTCCTGCTGGTCGGCGGTGGCGGTGAGCACCAGGTCGGCGGCGTCGATCAGGTCGGAGCGCAGCCGCCGGGCGGCGAACCCGTCGGTGTCACCGCCGCGCGAGATCACCTGCCGGGCGGCGGGCGGGTTCATCTCCTCCCCCGCGTGCCAGCCGCCGGTGCCGGCGCTGTGGCTGTGCACGAGCGCGTCCGACCCGGCCGGATCGACGTCGAGGCGGGCCAGCCGCTCCCGGACCGCGAGCAGCAGCAGCCGCTCGGCCATCGGCGACCGGCAGATGTTGCCCATGCAGACGTGAAGGACGGTGAAGGGCGGCACTCAGACCCCCCGCTCGTCGAGGATGTCCGGCACGACCTCGCGCAGCTTCGCCAGCGTCACCGCGCCCTCGCGCAGCACCCGCGGCACGTCGCCGGTCAGGTCGACGATGGTGCTCGGCACCGGGTCCACCGCCGGCCCGGCCTCCAGGTACGCCCGGACGCCGTAGCCGAGCTGGTCACGAGCCTCCTCGGCGGTGAGCGCGGCGGGCTGGCCGATCTTGTTGGCCGACGCGACGGCCATCGGCCCGGTCTCCCGCAGCACCTCCAGCGCGACCGGGTGCAGCGGCATCCGCACCGCCACCGTGCCGCTGGAGTCGCCCAGGTCCCAGGCCAGGCTCGGCGAGTGCTCCACCACGATGGTCAGCGCGCCGGGCCAGAACGCCTCGACCAGGTCGCGGGCCGCGCCGGGCAGCGAGAAGACCAGGCCGTCGAGCGTGTGCCGGGAACCGATGAGCACCGGGGGCGCCTGCCGGGCGCCACCCTTCGTGTCCGCCAGGGCCTTCACCGCGTACGGGGTGAAGGCGTCCGCCCCGATGCCGTAGACCGTGTCGGTCGGCAGGACGACGAGTTCCCCGTTCTTGACCGCCTCGATGGCAGCGGCGATGCCGCGGTCCCGGTCGGCGGGCGACCGACAGTCGTAGAGCATCACGAGGAGTCAGTCTGCCACGCCCGGGCGGGGTCGGCGTGGGTGCCGTCCGCCCGCCGGGACGCGCTCGCCCAGCGGGGCCGCCCGGCCAGGTCCCGGTGCTCCTCCACCCGGTCGTAGCGGCCGTCGCCGCGCAGCAGCGCGGGCACCGCCGCCGCGTGCGTGTCGTCGTGCTCGATGCCGATCGCCCCGCCCGGACGCAGCAACGCGGCGGCCCGGCCGACCACCGGACGGATCACGTCCAGCCCGTCCGCGCCGCCGAACACCGCCTCGTCCGGGTCGTGCCCGGCCACCTCCGGCGGCACCACTACCGACCTCGGCACGTACGGCGGGTTGCACAGCAGCACGTCGACCCGTCCGGCCAGGTCGGCCAGCAGGTCCGGATCGGTCACGTCGGCGGCCACCACCTCGACCGGCCGGTCCCCGGCGGCGGCGCGCCCGGCCACGTTGCGCCGCAGCCACGCCAGCGCGGCCGGGGACCGCTCCACCGCCACCACCCGGGCCGCGGGCACCTCCTGCGCGACAGCGAGGGCGATCGCGCCGGAACCGCTGCACAGGTCGACCACGAGCGGCGCGGCGTGCTCCCGGGCACGCTCGATCCCCCACCCGGCCAGCAGCTCGGTCTCCGGCCGGGGCACGAAGACGCCCGGCCCGACGGCCAGCTCCAGGTGCCGGAAACCGGCCGAGCCGAGCAGGTGCTGCAACGGCTCGCGGGTCACCCGCCGCCCGACGAGCGCGTCCAACCGGTCACGTTGCGCCGGGGTGAAGCCGTCGGCCAGCGCCAGCCGGCCACGCGGCACGTCCAGGACGTACGCGGCGAGCTGCTCGGCCTCGGCGCGGGGTGCCTCGACGCCCGCCGCGGCGAGCGCGCGCGCCACCCGGATGATCACCAGCGAGGGGCGTTCGCGTTCTGTCCCTTCGGACGGGTGTTGCGGGAGTGCGGTCACGCAATAATCATGAGGCGTCGCGGCCCACCTCACGAGCGGGTGCGTCCGGGCGCACACCGCAGGGAGGTCGCGAGTGGGCTGGCTCGACCAGGTCGAGGACCAGGTTGACGCTCTCCGACGCGCTCGGTCACTCCAGGAGGCCAGCCGGTCCGCGGAGGCGTGTGCCCTGCTCGACCGCGTCATCCGCACCACCGACGACCCGTACGCCCGCGCCGACGCGCTCGTGCAACGCCTGTCCGCGCTGATCAATCTCGGCCGGACCGCCGAGTTCACCCGGGCCGTCGAGGACGCCTCCGCCGCCGTACGCGACCTGACCGAGCCCTACCTGCACGGGCACCTCAACGCGCTGGCCGCGCTCGCCGCACACCACCAGGGCGCGCTGGACCGATGCGTGATGCACCTGGTCCGGGCCGCCCGCGCGCTCAGCGCCGACGACACGCCCGACCGGGACACCGCCTGGGGCTGGCACGACCTGGCGATGGCGTACTCGTACCTGAGCTTCCACGGCCACGCGCTCGGCGCGATCGAGCGGGCCCGGGAGGTCGGGCTCAGCGTCGGCATCCCCGAGGAGACGTTCGCCGCCCCCGGGATCCGGCTGCGCAACGCGGTCGCGCTCGACCACAACGGCGACAGCGACGGCTGCCTGCGGGTGCTGCGCGACGTCGCCGGTGACCTCGCCCGGTTCCTGCGCGGCGGGGGTGCCGGCAACCTGCGCCCGAGCAGCCTGGCCGCGTACGGCTACGCCGCCGCCCGGCGGGCCGCGCTCGGCGACCGGGTGGAGTCCGCCGGGGACGCCGACCCGAACCGGCTGCTCGGCCACGGCGGTGACAGTGCCCGCGCCCGCGACCTGCGCCAGCTCGGTCAGGTCTGCCTCGCGGTGGCCGCCGGCCGCCCGATCGAGGCGGTCACCCGCCTGGACTCGCTGCGGGTATCCGACGAGACGCTCGGCGCGGCCGAGGCACCCCGGCTGCGCAGCGTGGCGCTGGCCCGGGCCGGTGACCATGCGGGCGCGCACCGGGCCGACCGGCACGCGTTCCGGCTGGCGGCGCGGCGCAGCGACCGGCTGCGGGACGTCTACATCGACGGCATCGCCGCCCGGATCGACCACGAGGAGATGCGCCGCGAGGCGGCCCGGTACGAGGGCGAGGCGCTCACCGACCCGCTCACCGGCCTGCCCAACCGGCGCCGGCTGGAGCGCTACCTGGGCGCCGTGGTGTCCCGGGGCGAGCGGGTGGTGATCGGCGTCTGCGACCTCGACGGGTTCAAGGCGGTGAACACCCGGCACGGCCACCACTCCGGGGACCTGGTGCTGCAACGGGTCGCCGGGGTGATCAACCGGGTGATGCGGCGGGGCGACTTCGTGGCGCGCTACGGCGGCGACGAGTTCGTCGTGGTGCTGCCCGACACCGGCATGCCGGAGGCGGTCGAGGTGGCCCGCCGGATCGAGGCGGCCGTCCGCACCGAGGACTGGGAGTCCCTGGTCCCGGGCACGCCGGTCGGGGTGACGATCGGCTTCGCCGAGGTCGACGGCAG
Organism: Micromonospora sp. CNZ297; assembly: GCF_007827625.1. Classification (NCBI taxonomy): domain Bacteria; kingdom Bacillati; phylum Actinomycetota; class Actinomycetes; order Micromonosporales; family Micromonosporaceae; genus Micromonospora; species Micromonospora sp. CNZ297. The sequence continues at coordinate 265,346 of NZ_VISU01000002.1, forward strand.
CACCACTGTGAGCGTCCGGGAGGCGCTGGGCGCCGCGTTCGAGCTGGCCGACCGGGAGATGCTGCGCGCCAAGGCGCGGTTGCGGGCGAGCTGAGCGGTAAGGAGGGGGCCCTTGTTAACGCCTCCGGTAGAGGAGGGGCCCCCGCTTAACACCCCCGGCGGTCAGCGGCGGGACAGCTCGGTCTCGCCGGCCAGCCGGGCCGCGCGGTCCGCCTCGGCCAGCGCGTCGAGCACCCCGTCCAGTTCGCCGGCCAGCGCCAGGTCCAGGTTGTACGCGGTGTAGCCGATGCGGTGGTCGGTGATCCGGTTCTGCGGGAAGTTGTAGGTGCGGATCCGCTCGGACCGGTCCACGGTCCGGACCTGCGCCTTGCGGGCGTCCGACGCCGCCGCGTCCGCCTGCTCCTGGGCGGCGGCCAGCAGCCGGGCGCGCAGGATGCGCATGGCCTGCTCCCGGTTCTGCAACTGCGACTTCTCGTTCTGGCAGGAGACCACGATGCCGGTCGGCACGTGGGTGATCCGTACCGCCGAGTCGGTGGTGTTCACCGACTGCCCACCGGGGCCGGACGAGCGGAACACGTCGATGCGCAGCTCGTTCGGGTCGATGGTGACGTCCACGTCCTCCGCCTCGGGCAGCACCAGCACGCCGGCGGCGCTGGTGTGGATCCGCCCCTGCGACTCGGTGACCGGGACGCGCTGCACCCGGTGCACGCCGCCCTCCCACTTGAGCCGGGACCAGACGCCGTTGCCGCCCTCCGGGACGCCCTTGCTCTTGATCGCCAGGGAGACGTCCTTGACGCCGCCGAGGTCGGAGTCCTGCGCGTCGATCACCTCGGTGACCCAGCCGTGCCGCTCGGCGTACCGGGTGTACATCCGCAGCAGGTCACCGGCGAACAGCGCGGACTCCTCGCCACCCTCGCCGGCCTTGATCTCGACGATCACGTCCTTGGCGTCGTGCGGGTCGCGCGGGATGAGCAGTTCCGCGAGCCGTTCCTCAAGGGCCGGCAGGGAGGCGGCGATGGTGTCCGCCTCGACGGCGAACGTCGCGTCCTCGGCGGCCAGTTCCCGGGCGGCGGCCAGGTCGGCGCGGGCCTGCTCCAGCTCACCGGCCGCCTTGTGCAGCGGGACCAGTTCGGCGTACCGACGGCCGACCCGCCGGGCGGCGCCCTGGTCGGCGTGGATGGCCGGGTCGGCCAGCCGCCGCTCCAGCTCGGCGTACTCGTCGAGGAGGGCGGCCAGGCGCTCACTGCTCATGCTGCGGATGCTCCTTGGGGGAGATGAAACCGGCGCAAACGGACGAACGCCCGTGCCCGGCAGGAGCCGGACACGGGCGTCGTCGACGGAGCTACTTGGCCTTCTTGGCCTGAACCTTGGCGTACTTCTGCTGGAACTTCGCGACCCGGCCGGCGGTGTCCAGCACGCGCTGCTTACCGGTGTAGAACGGGTGGCAGGCGCTGCAGGTCTCGACGCTGATGGCGCCGCCCTTGGCGGTGCTGCGGGTCGTGAACGTGTTGCCGCAGGAGCAGCGGACCTCGGTGGTCACGTACTCCGGGTGGATGTTGGGCTTCATGTCGCCTCGGTCCTTTCGTCGGTGGTCGCCGGGTCGCCGTCGGTGCGCCCCGTCGTCACGACGGGCTCGGGCGTGAACCGGAACCGGTGGCCGATTGACCAGTCTGCCACGGGCATCTTCCACCCGGCACAGGAGGTCCGCCACCCCCAACGCCGGCCCACCCGTCAGCATTCCCACCCCCACCCCACCCACTCCCCCACCTGCCCGGGGCGCCGGGCCGACCCGGGCCCGATCTGCCCCGGCGATCATGAAGTTAGCGGCATTTCCTGTCGCTTTTGTCCAGGTCAACTTCATGATCACCGAGGCGAGAGCCAGGTGGGCGAAGGCCGGGGCGGGGCGGGGGGCGGGGGCAGGACCGGGGGTTACGGGGTGGTGGTCACCTGGGCCTCGGCCTTCACTCCGTTCACCGTCACAGTCAGCTGGACCTGGGCGCCGGGGCGCAGGGCGGTCAGTTTTCCGGTCAGCGGGTCGAATCGGGCGGCGTGCCAGGGACGTACGCCCGCGGCGCCGCCGATGTGCAGGTTCGGCGAACCGGACCAGTCGGCGCTGACCGGCGCGCCCACCGGCACCTGCCGGCCGCTCGGCTGGGTGAGCGAGGCCGTGACGTCGGCCGGCGTACGCCGGGGCACCTGCGCGGGTGCGGTCAGCGCGAGCCGGTCGACGTGCGCGTGCATCTCCGCGCTCACCCACCGCGGTCCCTCGGCCAGCGGGTCACGGCGGGCCCGCTCGGCCTCCCCCGGCGTCACCGGGTCCACCCCGAACTCGGTCCAGCCGGTGAACCCGCCGAGCGCCGCCGGGGTGGACGGGTCCTTGCCCGAGTTGCCGTTGATCACGTACGGCACGCCGTCCACCCGGTCGGCGTGGAACGTGCCGACGTGACCGTTGACCATCAGCGCGCCCTTGCCGGTGCGGTGCTGGAAGTCGGCCAGCCACTGCTCGACCAGCGCCGCCTCCTTGCGGTCGCCGAGCTGGCTCGCCTTGGCCGGGCTCGGGTCGCGCGGCGGGTGGTGGAAGAGCACCGCCACCGAACCGACCGAGCGGTCGGCGGCGGCCTGGTCGAGCGTCCGGCGCAGCAGCTCCACCTGGTCGAACCCGCCTCCGCGCAGCGAGCCGGTGGCGGTGCTGAGCGTGAGGAACCGCGTGCCCCGGTGGTCGAAGACGCGCGAGGTGTCCCCGAAGACGCTGCGGAAGTTGTCGATCGGCGCGCCCATGATCTCGTGGTTGCCCGGCACGTAGTGGTACGGCACCTGGCCGTCCAGTTCCTCGTCCAGGATGCGCTTGGCCAGGGCGAAGTCCGCCGGGTAGGCGGTGTCCACGAAGTCGCCGTTGATGATCAGGAAGTCCGGCCGGGCGGCGCGGACCTCGCGCAGCGTACGGCGGGCCCGGGCGACCAGGTCGCTGTCCGGGTTCGCGGCGACGAACTGGGCGTCGGAGAGCACCGCGAAGCGCCAGGGCGCCCCGTCCACCGTGCCGTCGCGTACCACCACCCGGTCGGTGCGGTTCGGCTCCGGCGGCGCCTGCACGTCCGGCGGCACCCGGGCCACCAGGTCGTCGATCACCACCTCGCTGCGGTACTGCTCGGCCGGGTCGGTCTCGGCGACGTAGAACCGGCGCACCCGCACCGGGTACTGCACGCCCGGCGGTACGGCGAACTCGACGTACTTCCAGCCGGTCCAGTCCAGGTACGGGCCGCGCAGCACGAACTGGGTGTCCTGCGCGTCGTGGAGGTGCAGGCTGGGCCACTCGCCGGTCCCGTTCGCCTTGATCCACATGCCGAACGCCTGCGGCTGGCCGGGTACGTCGATCCAGGCGGGCGGGTCGGCGTACGCGGCCCGCGTTCCGGTGGACTGGCTGAAGTCGTACGACATCCGCAGCCCGCTCCCGGTGTGCCCGTCGGCCGGTGCGACCGACCCGGAGGCGCGGGCCTGGCTGAACTTCCAGGACGCCGCGTCGTCGAACCCGGCCACCGGCACGTCGGTCAGCCCGACGGTCACCGGCAGGACCGTGGTGCGGTTGCCGACCCGGGCGGTGACCAGCGCCGAGCCGGTCGCGGCGAGCGCCGTGACGGACAGGTTGCCGTCGGCGGTGGGGGTGACGGAGAGCAGGTCGCTGTCGTACTCCAGCCTCAGGTCGGCCGGCTCGATCGGCGCGGTGTTGCCCTCGGCGTCGTAGCCGACGACGCCGAACAGGCCGCTGTCGCCGGCCCGGTCCAGGCCGACCCGGTCGACGGTGCCGTCGATGCGCGCGAGCGGGCCGAGCACCGTCAGCTCGATCGTGCCCCGGGCGCGGCCGCGGGCGGCGGTGACGGTGCTGCGGCCGGGGACGGCGGCCCGGAACACGCCGTCGCCGTCGACCCGGCCGTGGGTGGCGTGCCAGCGCGGCTCGCCGGCGGCCGGGCCGTACGTCTCGTCGTATCCGGCGGCGGTGAGCCGGCGGGTGAGGCCGGGGAAGACCCGGTCCGGCCGGCCGCCGCGCACCGGCGCGACACCGGGTGCGGCGGTCGGGTCGCTGGCGGTCTCCAGCCAGTAGCCGGTGAGCCGGCCGCTGCCCTTCGGCGCGTAGACGGCGAGCCCGTTGGGCACCGGCCGCTCACTGCCGTCGGACGGACTGTTCTCCACCTGGACCGTGGCCGCGCCCGGCTCCCGGGCGAGCAGCGTGGAGGAGCCGCCGCCGTCGAGGTTGAGCGCGTTCGCGGCGCCCAGCTCGGCCATCATGCGGCCCATCTCGGTCTGGGTGACGCCCCGGCTGTCCACCTGCCGGCCGTCCACGGTCAGCATGATCATCTTGCGGCCGTCGGCGGAGAAGCCGACAGCGGTCCGCGGGGCCAGCGACGCGTCGGCGATGCTCTGCACCACGCCGTCGCGGACCAGCACGTTGCCGCCGCCCACGGCGGCGCGCAGGTCACCGCCGTCGGAGGCACGCGGCCGCCAGGTCAGGTCCACCGCGTCGCCGGGACGCAGCGCGGCGAGCGCGTCGGCGCCGGCCTCGCGGCCGAGCAGCACGGTGCTGCCGGCCGGGATCGGCCCCTCGCCCGCCGTGGTGGCGACGGTCGCCACCCGGCCGCCGGTCAGCGTCACCTCGACCGTCCGGGCCGCGCCCTCCACGGCCCGCTTGCGGGTGTACGAGCCCCAGAGCGGCGTGAACACTCCGACGCCGTCGCGCTGCACCATGTTGTTGAACTGGGTGAGCGGCACCGGCCCGGCGGGCAGCGTCGCGGTGCCCTCGAAGCCGACCTGGACGACCCGGCCGATGCCCTGGGCGCTGATCCCGACGGCGTTGGGGTGCCCGGCGACTGGCGACTGCACCAGTTCGCCGGAGCGGACGCCGACGCCCTGGGCGGCACCGGAGTTGTTGATGTCGAAGAAGTCGCCGTTCACCGCCGCGACGGCACGGGACCGGTCCACCGCGGCGCGCAGCGGCTCGTCCTTGGTGACCTCGCCGGAGTTCACGTAGTCGACTGTCAGCCCGCCGGCCAGGTCGGCGGTGAGGGCGTCGGCGCGCAGCCAGCCGGCCGCGTCGTACCTGTCGAAGGAGGTCAGGTCGAGGCCGGGCGCGACCGGCCGGGTGGTCTTGGCGGTCTCCAGGCCGCCGGCCGGTTCCACACCGGCCAGCGCGACGGCGGAGTCGGGGCGGGACGAGGCGCGTGGCGCGTCCTCGGCGGCGGTGCCCGGCGGCGCGACGGCCGACGGCGCGGCAGTGGCGGCGGACGGTGCCGGCGCGGTGAGGGTCAGCAACGGCGTCAGCAGCAGGACGCCGGCGAGGCGGGCGGGTCGACTGCGGGTTCGCATGGACGACAGTCAACCCGACGGTGAACAGAAGTTTCAATACCTAGCGGCTTAACCGTAGAAAAACTTCACGGCCTGCGGCCCGGTACGCGACGAGGGGCACGGCCGATGCGGCCGTGCCCCTCGTTCGTCGGATCCGTCAGCTCACTCGCCCGGAGTGGACTTCGCGATCTGCATCAGGAACTCGATGTTGGTGCGGGACTGCTTGAGCCGGTCCAGCAGGAGGTCGAGCGCCGCCTGCGAGTCCAGCGAGTGCAGCACCTTGCGGAGCTTGTGGATGATCGCCAGCTCCTCCGGCGCGAGCAGGACCTCCTCCTTGCGGGTGCCGGAGGGGTTGATGTCGATCGCCGGGAAGACCCGCTTGTCGGCGATCTTCCGGTCCAGCTTCAGCTCGGCGTTACCCGTGCCCTTGAACTCCTCGAAGATGACCGTGTCCGCCATGGATCCGGTCTCCACCAGCGCGGTGGCGAGAATGGTCAGCGAACCGCCGTTCTCGATGTTGCGCGCCGCGCCGAGGAAGCGCTTGGGCGGGTAGAGCGCGGTGGAGTCGATACCACCCGACATGATCCGGCCGCTGGCCGGTGCCGCCAGGTTGTACGACCGCCCGAGCCGGGTCACCGAGTCGAGCAGCACGACCACGTCGTGCCCCAGCTCGACCAGGCGCTTGGCCCGCTCGATCGCCAGCTCCGCCACTGTGGTGTGGTCCTGCGGCGGACGGTCGAACGTGGCCGCGATGACCTCGCCCTTCACCGACCGCTGCATGTCGGTGACCTCTTCGGGCCGCTCGTCGACCAGCACCACCATCAGGTGGCACTCCGGGTTGTTGCGGGTGATCGCGTTCGCGATCGCCTGCAGCACCATCGTCTTACCGGCCTTCGGCGGCGACACGATGAGCGCCCGCTGGCCCTTGCCGATCGGCATGACCAGGTCGATCACCCGGGTGGTGAGGATGTGCGGCTCGGTCTCCAGCCGCAGGCGCTCCTGCGGGTAGAGCGGCGTGAGCTTGTAGAACTCCGGCCGGCGCTTCGCCTCGTCCGGCTCCATCCCGTTGATGGTGTCCAGCCGGACCAGCGGGTTGTACTTGTCGCGCCGCTGCTCGCCGTCCCGTGCGGCCCGCACGGCGCCGGTGATCGCGTCACCGCGGCGCAGGCCGTACTTCTTGATCTGGGACATCGAGACGTACACGTCGTTCGGGCCGGCCAGGTAGCCGGTGGTCCGGACGAAGGCGTAGTTGTCGAGCACGTCGATGATGCCGGCGACCGGGACGAGCACGTCGTCCTCGCCGACCTGCGGCTCGCGACCGCCACCGCTCTCGCCCTCGCCCCGCTCGCCGCGGCCGCGGCGACGGTCCCGGAACCGGCTGCGCCGGCCCCGCCGGCCGCCGCCCTCGCCGTCGTCGTCGCCGTCGTTGTCCCGCTCGGCGCGCTGACCACGGTCGTTGCGGTCACCCCGGTCGTTGCGGTCGCCGCCCCGGTCACCGCGCTCGTTCCGGTCGTTGCGCTCGGCGCGCTCGCCCCGCTCGTTGCGGTCGCCACGCTCGGCCCGGTCGCCACGCTCGGCACGGTCACCACGGTCGTTGCGCTCACCGCGCTCGGCCCGATCACCGCCGCGCTCGCCACGGTCGGCCCGCTCGCCGCCACGCTCGGCCCGGTCACCGCCGCGCTCGCCGCGCTCACGGCCCCGGCCCTCGTTGCGCTCACCGCGCTCGGCCCGGTCACCGCCACGCTCGGCGCGCTCACCGGTCTCGGCGGGCGCCTCCTCGGCGCGCGTCGTCTCGGCCGGACGCGCCTCGGTCGCCGGCGCCTCGGCCGGTCGCGCCTCGGTGGTCGCGGCGGCGGCCCGGCTGCGGCGACCACGGGTACGACCCTCGGTCACCTCGGCGGCCGGCGCCTGCTCGGCGGGGCGTGCCTCGGCCCGCTCCTCACGGACCTCCGCGTGCACCTCCTCACGGGCGGGAGCGGACGCAGCCGCCACCTCGGCTCGCGGTCGAGGGGTTCCGGCCGCGCCGCCCTGCTGCCGCTCGGTGATGGCACTGATCAGCTCGCCCTTGCGCATGCGAGCGGTACCAGAGATGCCGAGCGACGCGGCCAGGCTCTGCAGCTCCGGCAGCAGCATCGCCGACAGACCGGTGCCGCTCCGCCGGCGGCGCGTGGGGGCGGCGGTGGTGGCATCGCCAGCGACGTTGGAAACATCCGACGTCACGTCGGTGGTGTCGCTCAATGGATTCCTTCCCTCGATAGGCCCGGGGCTGCCCGGAGTCGTGGAACCAGGTGGCCGGGCGGCCTCGGTGCACCCGCCTCGCATGGACGCGTCGCGGGAGTCTGTGACACAGCAGCCGGTGGTTTCCCAACTCACCACCATCGGTGAGCAGGTCTCGCCGTCTGCGGCGACCTGTGGAAACTGCGGTGCGGCGTGGGCCTTGAGCAGGGGTGACGGGCTACCGCCGAGAGCTTCGGGGGTGCGCCGAACCGCAGGAAGATCGCATGCTTCGCGGCTGTGCTAGGTCTAGAGCGTAATCGCCTCGTCCGACCTGCGGCAACAGGGCCCCGCTCGGCGTGTCAAAGTCTACCCCGGATGACCCGGGCACCGCTGACATCTATCGGCAACTCCCACCGGCGCCAATCTGTTCCCGCCTGGAATCCCGCCGGGACCTCGGAGAGCGCCAGCACCGTCGGCCCCGCCCCACTGACCACAGCCGCCACACCCGCCGCACGCAGCTCACCGACGAGCGCCGCCGTGGCGGGCATCCCCGGTGCCCGCTGCTCCTGGTGCAGCCGGTCGACGGTGGCCGGCAGCAGCAGCGCGGGATCAGCGGTCAGCGCGTGCACCAGCAGGGCCGCCCGGCCCGCGTTCGACGCCGCGTCGGCGTGCGGCACGGTGGCGGGCAGCGCCGCCCGGGCCACCGAGGTCAGGCCGCGCTCGGCGGGCACGAACACGGTCGGGCGCACGGCCGGCGCCACCGGCAGCGAGACCGCCCGCGCGCCGCCCGGTTCGGTCCAGGCGATGGTGAAGCCGCCGAGCAGACAGGGAGCGACGTTGTCCGGGTGCCCCTCCAGCTCGGCCGCCAGTCGCAGCGCGGCGTCGCCGTCCATCCGCCGGTCGCCGTCGGCCACCAGCGCGCGGGCCGCCAGCACCCCGGCCACGATCGCCGCCGACGACGAGCCGAGCCCTCGGGCCTGCGGGATGCGGTTGACGCACTCCAGCGCCAGGCCGGCCGGCTGCGCACCGAGCGCGTCGAATGTGGCCCGCATGGCGGTGACGATCAGGTGCCGCTCGTCCGACGGCAGCTCGCCGGCGCCCTCCCCGGTGACCGACACCCGTACGCCGCCGTCTGTCACCTCGGCCGTGACGTCGTCGTGGCGGCCGAGGGCCAGCCCGAGCGCGTCGAAGCCGGGGCCCAGGTTGGCGCTGGTCGCGGGCACCCGGACCCGCACCGGGCCGGGGGTGAATGTGGTCGGCACCGGCTCATGCTAGGACGTCACCCCGACAGCCCGGCCGGACCGCCCGGAGCGTGGGACCGGCGTGTCAGGCGGCGCGCTCGGGGGCCGGCGCGTCGACCGGGTCGGTGAGCGAGAGCCGCCGGGTGGCAAACCGCCAGCCGATCGCGTACACGACGGTGACCAGGCCACAGCCGGCCAGCACGGTGCGCTCGTCCACCCGGTCCACCACGAGCGCCACCACAAGCTGGCTCACCGCGATGGCGAGCGTCGCCAGCATCATGTCGGTGGCGAAGACCCGGCCGCGCAGCCGGTCCGGCACCTCGCCCTGCAACGCGTAGTTGGACAGCACCCAGTTGCTGCCGCCGCCCAGGTGGGCCAGGAACACCAGGACCAGCACCAGCGGGAACCAGGTCACCACCGAGGCGCCCAGGTAGGCCAGGCCGTACAACGACATGGACAGTGCCAGTCCGGTGAGCAGCCAGGCCCGGTTGCTCAGCACCCGGCGCATCATGATCGGGCCGACCAGGGCTCCGGCGCCGCGGGCGGCGAAGAGCAGCCCGGCGCCGACCGCGCCCACCCCGTACACCCCGGCGAGCAGCGGGAAGACGGTGAGCACGCCGTTGCCCAGGCCGACCGCCGACTTGACCGTTACCAGCGCCAGCACGCGCGGGCGGTGGGCGATGTAGCGCAGTGCCTCGCGGATCGCCGCCCAGGTGCGCGGCACCGTCGCCGCCGGGTCGCGCGGCGCCTGCAACGGCCGGCGGATCAGCGCGGCCAGGCCCGCGGCGGCGACCAGGCCGACTGCCGCCACCCAGAAGCTGGCGTACGGGCCCGCGACGGCGCTCAGGATGCCGCCGAGCGAGGCCCCGACCACAGTCATCGTGCCCCACGCCGAGCCGGCGACCGCGTTGCCCGCGGCCAGGTCCTCCGGGTCGACCACGTTCGGCAGCGCGGCCTGGGCAGCGGGCGAGTAGAACGCCTTCGCCACCGCCACCAGCGCGATCGCCGCCAGCGCCAGCCAGGCCGTGCCGGCGCTGCGCACGCCGAGCAGCAGCAGCACACCGGCCAGCGCGCCCACGTTCGCCACCATCATCACCTTGCGGCGGTCGAACCGGTCGGCGATCGTTCCGGCGTACGGGAGCAGCAACGCGGTCGTGCCGGTGTCCACCGCCAGCACCAGCGCGCCCCAGACACCGCTGCCGGTCAGGTCGGGCAGCAGCACCAGCAACGGCACCATGACGAACCAGTCCGCGCCGAAGACCACCAGCTCGGCGAGGAACAGATGGCGGAAGTCGCGGTTGCGGACGAGGACCGAGAGGGTGGGTGACACGCGGGCACCCTACCGGGCCGCCCCGGGCGCGGCAGCGCGGCGCAGCAGGTCGGAGACCGTGACGAAGGTGTATCCCCGGGCCCGCAGACCGCCGATCATGTCGGGCAGGCCGCGGAGCGCGACGAGCCGGCCGTCGTTGCCGACGTCGTGGCCGAGCACTATCGTGCCGGGGCGCACGTCGGCGACGATGCGCCGGGCGTGCCCGGCCGGGTCGTGCGGGAACTCGCTCTCGACCATCTGGAGCGTCCAGAGCACCAGGCGGTAGCCCAGCCGGGCCGACGCGTACAGCACCGACCCGCCGAGGTGCCCCCAGGGCGGGCGGAGCAGCCGGGGCGCCGAGCCGGTGGCCGCCGTGATCGCGTCGTGGCTGCGGCGCAGGTCGTCGTAGACCGTCGCGGCGTCCATCCGGGCCAGGTCGCGGTGCGCCCAGCTGTGGTTGCCGACCTCGTGGGCGTCCATCCGGCCGCGGACCAGCGCGGCGTGCTCGCGGGCCCGCTCACCGACCAGGAAGAAGGTGGCCGGCACCCGGTGCTCGGCGAGCGTGTCGAGCACCATCGGGGTCCACTGTGGGCGGGGACCGTCGTCGAAGGTGAGCGCCACCAGGGGCTCTTCGGTGCGTACCCCCCAGACGACCTGCACCCCGCCGGTGCCGACGTCCTGATGGCGGTTGCCGAGCGTGGCGCTCGCCGGGCCGCCCGCGATCGGGAGCCTCCGATCGGCCACCCAGGTGCTCTCGGCGGTCGCGACGGCGCCGACCACGGCCCCGCCGAGCAGCAGCGCGGAGCGGCGCAGCACGGTACGCCGGTCCCACCGGCCCGCTCCCCCCGCCATCGCACCCCCGAACCGAAAGTAGGCAGCAGCTCACTGAGCGTACCGCCCGGCGCGGTTCGGGTGTGTCCCGCACGCCGAGGTGCCGGGAGGGGCCCGCGCGGGGCCCCTCCCGGTCCGTCACTCGGTCGGCGGGAGCGGCGACTGGCGGCTCTTGGGCAGGCGGAGCACCTCGAACTGGTCGGTGCCGTCGACCAGCGCGCCCGACGGGCGGGCCGGCGGCGGCGCCACCACGCCCCGTTCCTCGGCGCGCTCCCCGCCGCCGACCGCCACCGGCACCGGGTCCGGCTCCGGCTGCGGCTCGACCGGCTCGGAAGCGCCGCCCCGCCGCCGGTTCCGGAACGAGCCCTTGGTGTGCTCGACCATCGTGTAGAGCGTCGGCACCAGCACCAGCGTCAGCAGCGTCGAGCTGAGCAGGCCGCCGATCACCACGATCGCCAGCGGCTTGGAGATGAAGCCGCCCTCGCCGGTCAGGCCGAGCGCCATCGGCAGCAACGCGAAGATGGTGGCGACGGCGGTCATCAGGATGGGCCGCAGGCGGCGCCGGCCGCCCTCCACCACGGCCTCGGTCACGTCCATGCCCTGGGCCCGGTACTGATTGATCAGGTCGAGCAGCACGATCGCGTTCGTCACCACGATGCCGACGAGCATGAGCACGCCGATCAGCGCCGGCACACCCAGCGGCGTACCGGTGACCAGCAGCAGCCCGATCGCGCCGGTCGCGGCGAACGGCACCGAGATCAGCAGGATCAGCGCCTGGGTCAGGCTGCGGAACGTCGCCACCATGATCAGGAACACGATCGCGATGGCGGCCAGCACCGCGAGGCCGAGGTCCGCGAACGCGTCGGCCTGGTCGGCGCTGACGCCGCCGATCACGTACGTGGCGCCCGGCACGTCCAGCGCGTCCAGCCGCTTCTGCAGCTCCTGCGTGGTGGCGCCGAGGTTCGAGCCGGTCGCCGTACCGGTGACCGAGACGCTGCGCTCCCCGTCGATCCGGGTCACCTGCTGCGGGCCGTCGACCTGCTCGACGTCCGCGATCGCGTCCAGCGGCACCGCGCCGACCCGCAGCGCCCGCAGCTCGTCGACGGTCAGCGGCGGCCGGGCACCGCTGCTCAGCACCACGCTCTGCGCCGTACCGTCGAGCGTCACCTGCCCGAGCGGCGCTCCCCGGTACGTCTGCGCGACGAGCTGCCCGACGGCCGCCTCGGTGAGACCCGCACGGGCCGCGGCCACCCGGTCCACAGTCACCTCGACGCGCGGCACCTGGGTGGCCAGGCTGCTGGTGACGTCCTCCACGCCCGGCGTGCCGGCCATCGCGCCCCGTACCGCCTCGGCCGCCCGGGTCAGCGTCTCCTGGTCGGCGGCCTGCACGACCACCTCGACCTGGTTGGCGGAGGCGTTCTGCCCGCCGCCGAACGTCAACTCGCCGACCTCCGGGCCGAGCGCGTCGAACTCCTTGCGCAGGCCCTGCCGTACCGTCGCGGCGTCGGTGTCGTCGGAGAGCGACAGCGACCAGGTGGCCTGGTCACTGCCGCCGCCGGCGAACGGGTTGTCCCCACCGCCGGCGCTGACCTGGTAGGTCTCCACCCCCGGGGTACGCCGCAGCACCTCCTCGACCCGGGCGGCGGCCCGGTCGGTGCCGGCGAGCGAGGTGCCGGCCGGCATCTCCTGCCGGATGGCGAGCGTGTCCTGGCCGGAGTCGTCCAGGAAGTTCGTCTCCAGCTTCTGCGCCAGGCCGAACGTGCCCAGGAGCACCAGCAGGCCCAGGCCGACAGTGGCCCAGCGGGTCTTCCGCGAGCGGGTGGCGAAGTCGATCACCGGCAGGTACGCCCGCTGCAACGGGTTGCGCAGCTCCTTCTCCTCGGCGGCGCGCCGGGCGGCGGCGTCGTCCGCACCGCCGCGCGGCCGCAGGAACCAGTACGCCAGCACCGGGATGACGGTCAGCGACACCAGCAGCGAGGCGAGCAGCGCCACCGTCACGGTGATCGCGAACGGGGCGAACAGCTGCCCGACGAAGCCGCCCACCAGGGCGATCGGCGCGAACACGGCGACAGTGGTGAGCGTGGACGCGGTCACCGCGCCGGCCACCTCGCGTACCGCGGTGAGGATCGCGTCCCGCTTCGGTTCGCCGTATTCCAGATGGCGTTTGATGTTCTCCAGCACCACGATGGAGTCGTCCACCACCCGCCCGACCGCGATGGTCAACGCGCCGAGGGTGAGCAGGTTCAGCGAGTAGTCGCCGGACCAGAGCACGATCAGCGCGACCAGCACCGACAGCGGGATGGACACCGCGGTGACCACCGTGGAACGCACCGACAGCAGGAACACCAGGATCACCACGACCGCCATGACCAGGCCGAGCAGGCCCTCGGTGGTCAGGCTCTCGATCGACCGCTCGACGAACGGCGCCTGGTCGAAGACCACAGTCAGCTCGGCGCCGGAGGCCTTCGACAGCTCGTCCAGCCGGTCCCGGATGTCGTGCGAGATGTCGACCGCGTTGCCGTCCGGCGCGGCGGTCACCGCGATGCCGAGGCTGGGCTTGCCGTTGGTCCGGGTCAGCGAGGTGGCGGGGGCGAGCTGCTGCTCCACGGCGGCCACGTCGCCGAGGCGTACCGGGGCGGCGGGAGCCGTGGTCAGCACGATGCCGCGCAGGTCGTCGATGGTCCGGATCGGCGTGCCCACCTGCACCGGCAGCGACCGGTCGCCGTCGGCGAGCGCACCGGCCGGCACGGCCACGCCGTTGCTCTTGAGCGCCGACGCGATGGCGGTCGGCGCCACCTTGGCGGCGGCCAGCTTCGCCGGGTCCGGCGTGATCGTCACGACCTGGTTGCGGGCGCCGGTGACGTCCACCGAGCGGACGCCGTCCAGCGCCTCCAGATCCGGTACGACGGCGCTGCGCAGCTTCTCCGCCAGCGCCCGCTCGTCGCCGTCACCGGTCGCGGCGACCACCACTGCGGGCAGGTCGTCGGTGCTACCGGCGATCACCTGCGGGTCGACGCCCTCGGGGAGCTGGGAGTCGATCCGGTTGAGCGCGGTCTCCATCTTGTTGACCACGTCGTCCAGGTCGGTGCCGAACTCGTACTGCACCTGGACCGTGGCCGCGCCCTCGCGCGAGGTCGAGGTGACCTTGTCGAGGCCCGGGATGCCCTGGAGGCTGTTCTCGATCGGCTCGGCGACCTGGGATTCCACGATCTCCGGCGCGGCGCCCGGGTACGTCGCCACGATGAACGCGGCGGGGAACTCCAGCGACGGCAGGAGCTGCTGCTTCAGCGACGGCACGGCGAACAGGCCGAAGGCCGTGGTCACCAACGCGACGAGGGCGATCAGCCCCCGGTTGGCGAGGCTGAATCTGGCGAGCAGCGACATCGGCGTTACTCACTCCTGAAGAGGTGTCCGGCGGGGGTGTCTGAGTCTGCCGCACGCCCCGACACTCCCGGCATCCGCCCCAGCCGATGACACTTCCGCGCTCGGGGGTCGCCCGTGCCCGCCTTGATCGACACCAGCTCGCCGAAGTGGCTGCATCCCACCCACTCCGACCCGCGACCTCCCCGAGCTGGTGTCGATCAAGCACGACGCCGGGAGCGCGGACGCGCGAGGCGAGCGGGGATGCCCTCCGTCGGGCCGACCCGCCACCTCCTCACCCTTGATCGACTCCATTTCGCCGAAGGGGCTGCATCCCACACACCCCGATCCCGCCACCTCCCCGAGCTGGAGTGGATCAGGACGGGGGATGCCACCACCTCCCCGAGCTGGTGCAGATCGGGGGATGCCGCCACCTCCCCCAAGTGAGGTCCGGCAGAGGAAGCGCGGAGGCCCGCGAGGCCCAGCGGAGTGCGTCGCCCGAGGCACCCCGGACGGAGGAGTGAATCGGGGCCGGGCAAGGCCCGGGGAAGCCGCGGGGACGGAGCGATCAGACCAGGTCGAGCGAGCGGGCGGCGGCCAGCGCGTCGTTGGCGATGGTCACCGGGGCCGGCGCGGTGGAGATGGCCCACTCCGGGTCCTTCAGGCCGTGCCCGGTGACCGTGCAGACCACCCGCGACCCGGCCGGCACCCGCCCGGCCTCGGCCTGCTGGAGCAGACCGGCGACGCTGGCCGCGCTGCCCAGCTCGACGAAGGCGCCCACCTCGCGGGCCAGCAGCCGGTACGCCGACAGGATCTCCCGGTCGGTGACCGCCGAGATCAGGCCGTCGGAGGCGTCCCGCGCGTCGATGGCCTTCGTCCAGCTCGCCGGGTTGCCGATCCGGATGGCGGTGGCGATCGTCGACGGCTCCGGCACCACCTGACCGGTGACGATGGGAGCGGCGCCGGCCGCCTGGAAGCCGTACATCCGGGGGGCCTTCGTGGCGTTGCCGTCGCGCAGGTCCTCGGAGTAGCCCATCCAGTACGCGGTGATGTTGCCGGCGTTGCCGACCGGCAGGCAGTGGATGTCGGGCGCGTCGCCGAGCGCCTCGACGATCTCGAAGGCGGCGGTCTTCTGGCCGTGCAGCCGGTCGATGTTGACGGAGTTGACCAGCGCGACCGGGTAGTCCTGGGCGAGCTTGCCGGCGAGCCCGAGGCAGTCGTCGAAGTTCCCCTGCACCTGGAGCAGCTTCGCGCCGTGCACGAGCGCCTGGGCCAGCTTGCCCAGCGCGATCTTGCCCTGCGGCACCAGAACCGCGCAGGTGATCCCGGCGCGGGCCGCGTACGCGGCGGCGGAGGCGCTGGTGTTGCCGGTGGAGGCGCAGATGATCGCCTTGTCACCGGCCTCGACGGCCTTGGAGACCGCGACAGTCATGCCGCGGTCCTTGAACGAGCCGGTCGGGTTGGCGCCCTCGACCTTGAGCCACACGTCCGCGCCGACCCGGGCGGAGAGCACCGGTGCCGGCAGCAGCGGCGTGTTGCCCTCGTGCAGGGTGACGACGGGAGTCGCCCCGGTGACCGGCAGCCGATCCCGGTACGCCTCGATCAGTCCCCGCCACATGTCGTGCTCCTCGCGTCCGTCGCCCCGCTCCGGGGCCTGTCACCAGCGTGGACCAGCCTGCTCGGCCGGCCACCGGCACACCCTGCTCTAACCATCAGGCGGGACGCGCGGGTTACGCGCCACCCTCCACCCGCAGCACACTCGTCACCGAACGGACGATGTCGAGTCCGCGCAGCTCACCGACGGTGGCCGCGAGCGCGGCATCCGGCGCGACGTGGGTGACGATGACCAGTTCGGCGTCCCCGCCTGCCGGACCCTGCCGGACGGTGGCGATGGACACCTCGTGCCGGGCGAAGACGCCTGCCACCCCGGCCAGCACGCCCGGCCGGTCGGCCACGTCGAGGCTGATGTGGTAGCGGGTGAGCGCCTCGCCCATCGGGCGCACCGGCAGGTCCGCGTACGCCGACTCGCTCGCCGCGTGCACCCCGGCGAGGCGG
This sequence comes from Micromonospora sp. CNZ297, assembly GCF_007827625.1. Lineage (NCBI taxonomy): Bacteria > Bacillati > Actinomycetota > Actinomycetes > Micromonosporales > Micromonosporaceae > Micromonospora > Micromonospora sp. CNZ297. Next base: position 281,693 of record NZ_VISU01000002.1, read on the forward strand.
TTGCGGGCCACCGCCACCACGTCGCCGAGCACCGCGCTGGCGGTGGGCGCGCCACCGGCGCCCCGGCCGTAGAACATGAGCTGCCCGGCGGCGTCGGCCTCGACGAAGACCGCGTTGAACGCGTCACCGACGCTCGCGAGCGGATGCGTCAGCGGGATCATCGCCGGGTGCACCCGGACGTTGACGGTCTCCCGGCCCTCCGCGTCGACGCCCCGGGCCGCGATGCAGAGCAGTTTGATCGTGCAACCCATGGCCTTGGCGCTGGCCACGTCGGCGGCGGTCACCTCGGTGATGCCCTCGCGGTGCACGTCGGCGGCGGTCACCCGGGTGTGGAACGCCAGCGAGGCGAGGATGGCGGCCTTGGCGGCGGCGTCGAAGCCCTCCACGTCGGCCGTCGGGTCGGCCTCGGCGTACCCCAGCTCGGTGGCCTCCTCCAGCGCCTCGGCGAACCCGGCGCCGGTGGCGTCCATGGCGGAGAGGATGAAGTTCGTGGTGCCGTTCACGATGCCGGTGACCCGGGTGATCCGGTCGCCGTGCAGCGACTCGCGCAGCGGGCGCAGCAGCGGGATGGCCCCGGCGACGCTCGCCTCGTAGTAGAGGTCGGCGCCACCCTCGGCGGCGGCGTCGTGCAGCGCGGCGCCGTCCTCGGCGAGCAGCGCCTTGTTGGCGGTGACCACGCTCTTGCCGGCGCGCAGCGCCTCGACCAGCCAGCCGCGGGCCGGCTCGATGCCGCCGACCACCTCGACCACCACGTCCACGTCGTCGCGCTTGATCAGCCCGAGCGCGTCGGTGGTGAACAGCGCCGGGTCGACCGGCAGGTCGCCGCGGTCACGGCCGATCCGGCGTACGGCGATCCCGGCGATCTCCAGCGGGGCGCCGATCCGGGCGGCGAGGTCTTCCGACTGCTCGTGCAGCAGCCGGACCACGTCGCTGCCGACAGTGCCGCAGCCGAGCAGCGCCAAGCGAACCGGTGAGGTCATCCCACATCCAATGCCAGCAGGTCGTCTTCGGTCTCCCGGCGGACGATCAGCCGCGCCCGACCTTCGCGGACGGCGACGACCGGGGGCCGCGGGACATGGTTGTAGTTGCTCGCCATGCTCCGGCAGTAGGCCCCGGTGCCGGGCACCGCGACAAGATCTCCGGGCTGCACGTCAGCGGGCAGGAATTCATCCTTCACCACGATGTCCCCGGACTCACAATGCTTTCCCACCACGCGGGCGAGCATCGGCTGCGCGGTTGACGTGCGGTTCGCCAGCGTCGCCGAGTACGAGGCGTCGTAGAGCGCGGTACGGATGTTGTCACTCATCCCCCCGTCCACGCTCACGTAGGTCCGCAGGCCGTCCACATCTTTCACGGTCCCGGCCTGATAGAGCGTGAACACCGCCGGGCCGACGATCGCGCGGCCCGGCTCGACGGACAGATGCGGCACGGCCAGGTTCTCCGCCGCGCACTCGCCGTCCACGATCTTGCGCAGCCGCTTCGCCAGGTCGTGCGGCGACGCCGGGTCGTCCTGCGTGGTGTACGCGATGCCGAAGCCGCCGCCCAGGTCCAGCTCGGGCAGCTCCACGCCGCGGGCGTCGCGGATCTGCGACTGGAGGGCGAGCACCCGGCGGGCGGACACCTCGAAGCCGCTGGCGTCGAAGATCTGCGAGCCGATGTGCGAGTGCAGGCCGCGCAGCTCCAGCACGTCCTCGTCGAGGATCTTGAACGCGGCCGCCGCGGCGGCCCCGCCCGCGAGGGAGAAGCCGAACTTCTGGTCCTCGTGGGCGGTGGCGATGAACTCGTGGGTGTGCGCCTCCACGCCGACGGTGACCCGGACCAGCACCTTGGGGCGTACCCCGCGCTCGCGGGCCAGCGCGGAGAGCCGGTCGATCTCGGTGAACGAGTCGACGATGATCCGGCCCACCCCGGCGTCGACCGCCCGGGTCAGCTCCGCCACCGACTTGTTGTTGCCGTGGAAGCCGATCCGCTCGGGCGGCATCCCGGCCGACAGCGCGGTGGCCAGCTCGCCGCCGGTGCAGACGTCGAGGAACATGCCCTCCTCGGCGATCATCCGGACCACGGCGCGGCACAGGAACGCCTTGCCGGCGTAGTAGACGTCCGCGTCCGGGAAGGCCGCCCGGAACTCGCGGCAGCGCTCGCGCAGGTCGTCCTCGTCCAGCACGTACGCCGGGGTGCCGTACTCCGCGGCCAGGTCGTGGACGTCCAGGCCCGCGACTGTGAGCGCGCCGCCGGAGCCGCGCGCCACGTTGCGCGGCCACAGTTGCGGCACCAGGGCGTTGACGTCGACCGGGGTACGCAGCCAGGCCGGCCCCCGGGTGCCGATCTCGCCGTGCAGCGCGCCTGCCTCGTGAGCCCGCATGTCGCTACATCCTCTCCGGCGCGGACACCCCGAGCAGGTGCAGGCCGTTGGCGATGACCACCCGGGTGGCGTCGTTGAGCCAGAGCCGCGCCCGGTGGGTGTCGGTGATCTCCTCGTCGCCCTGCGGGGCGATCCGGCAGTTGTCGTAGAACCGGTGGTACGCCTGCGCGACGCTCTCCTCCAGGTAGCGGGCCACCCGGTGCGGCTCGCGCAGCTCGGCGGCGGTGGCCACCACCGCGGGGAACTCGGCGAGCGCCTTGAGCAGCTCGTTCTCCTTGTCGTGGCCGAGCAGCTCCGGCTGGAACGCGGCGGCGTCACCCCGGGTCAGCCCGATCTCGGCCGCGTTGCGGGCCACCCCGGCGGTACGGGCCGCGACGTACTGCACGTAGTAGACCGGGTTGTCGTTCTTGGCCCGGGTCCACAGCTCCACGTCGATGTCGATGGGCGAGTCGGCCGAGTAGCGGGCCAGCGCGTACCGGGCCGCGTCCACACCGATCGCGTCGACCAGGTCCTCCAGCGTGACCACGGTGCCGGCCCGCTTGCTCATCCGCACCGGGGCGCCGTCGCGGACCAGGTTGACCAGCTGGCCGATGAGGATCTCCAGGTTGCGCGCCGGGTCGTCGCCGAAGCACGCGGACATCGCCTTCATCCGGCCGATGTAGCCGTGGTGGTCGGCGCCCAGCATGATCACGACCCGGTCGAAGCCGCGCTCCCGCTTGTTCAGGTAGTAGGCGCAGTCGGCGGCGAAGTACGTCCACTCGCCGTTGGACTTGCGCAGCACCCGGTCCTTGTCGTCGCCGAACTCGGTGGTGCGCAGCCAGGTCGCGCCCTCGGACTCGAAGACGTGCCCCTGCTCCCGCAGCCGGTCCAGCGCCGCGTCCAGCGCACCCCCGTCGTGCAGGTCCTTCTCGTTGAAGTAGGTGTCGAACTCCACACCGAAGTCGCGCAGCGAGGACTTGATCTCGGCGAACATCAACTGGACGCCCTCGTTCCGGAACACCTCCTGGGCGGCGTCCTCGGGGAGGTCGAGCACGTCCGGCCGCAGCCGGACCACCTCGGCGGCGATCTCCGCGATGTACGCGCCGCCGTAGCCGTCCTCCGGCGCGGGCTCACCCTTGGCGGCGGCCAGCAGCGAGCGGGCGAACCGGTCGATCTGCGAGCCGGCGTCGTTGAAGTAGTACTCCGTGCCCACGTCGGCGCCGGTGGCGCGGAGCAGGCGGCTGAGCGCGTCGCCGACGGCCGCCCAGCGGACCCCGCCGATGTGCACCGGGCCGGTCGGGTTCGCCGAGACGAACTCCAGGTTGATCCGCTGGCCGGCGAGCGTGTCGCTGCGCCCGTACGCCGGACCGGCCTCGACGATGACCTTGGCGAGCTGACCGGCGGCGGCCGCGTCGAGGCGGACGTTCAGGAAGCCGGGCCCGGCGATCTCCACCGACTTGATCCCCGGCGCCTTGGCCAGTTCGTCGGCCAGCGCGGTCGCCAGCTCCCGCGGGGGTACGCCCACCTTCTTGCTGAGCTGGAGCGCCAGCGTCGAGGCGTAGTCACCGTGATCGGGATTACGGGGTCGCTCGACGGTGGTCTGCGCGGGCAGCGCGGCGCGGTCCAGTCCCCGCTCGTCGAAGACGGCGTGGGCTGCGGCGAGGACGACCTCGGCGAGTTCTGCGGGAGTCACCGAACCATGTTATCGGGGGTAGACTCGGGCACCGCGGAGGCGACCCAGCATGTGAACCGGCCCCGCGCTCCCCTGACCGACCGACCTGACGAGGCACGATGAGCATCAGCACCCCGGGCGGCCCGGAGCGCCGTCCCACCGTGGTCAGCACCGGCAAGAAGCCGGCCGCCGGCCGGCCCGCGGCTGCCGACAAGCCCGCCGCGAAGGCCGGCTCGGGCAAGGCCGGGGGCGGCAAGGGCACGCCACGGCAGGGCGCCGGGGGCAAGGGCCGCAAGCCGGTCACCCCGGTGAAGGTGAGCCAGGGCCGCTCCTGGGGCCCGATCGCCCTCTTCGTCGCGGTCGGCGTACTGGCCGTGGGCATCATCGGCGTCGGCGCCTGGGCGGTCTACCAGGGCGGCCAGCCGTGGCAGAAGCGCGCCGAGGCGATCGACGGCATCGTCGACTACCGCGCGAAGGACAAGGACCTGGTCAAGGGCGGCAACCACCAGCCCGGCGCGATCAAGTACGACATCACCCCGCCGGTCGGCGGCCCGCACAACCAGGCGTGGCAGAACTGCATGGGTGACGTCTACGACGCCCCGATCGCCAACGAGCACGCGGTGCACAGCCTGGAGCACGGCACGGTCTGGATCACCTACCGCCCGGACCTGCCCGCCGACCAGGTGGAGAAGCTCCGCAGCAAGGTGCAGGGCAAGGAGAAGCTGATGCTCAGCCCGTTCGAGGGGCTGGACAAGCCGATCTCCCTCCAGGCCTGGGGCTACCAGCTCAAGGTCGACAACGCCGACGACGGCCGGATCGACGACTTCATCAAGACCCTGCGGGTGAACGCCTCCATCGAGGGCCCGAACGCGCTCTGCGACCAGGGCGTCACCGCCACCGGCACCACCCCGCGCGACAACCTCCAGAACACCATGCCCCAGCAGCCCACCCAGTAAGGACGCCGCGATGACCGCTCCGGTGACCACCGACAGCGAGACCGACGAGGCTCCGGCCGCCGACCAGGGCGGCCGGGGCGCGGTGCGCCGTTACGGCCTGCTGGCCGTGGCCGCCGCCCTCGTGGTCGGGCTGGTCCTCGGGTACGCGGGCGGCCTGCTCACCCCGACGCTCACCCGTCCGGGTGAGAACTCGGCGGAGGCCGGGTTCGCCCGGGACATGACCGCCCACCACAACCAGGCCGTCGCGATGGGTCTGCTGGCGTTCAGCCAGGGCCAGGACCCGGAGGTACGCCAGGTCGGCGTGGACATCGCCACCGGCCAGCAGGGCGAGATCGGCACCATGCAGACCTGGCTGCGCTCCTGGAAGCTGGACCCGACCGGTGACCAGGCCCCGATGGCGTGGATGAAGGACGGCGGCGGGTTGGTCAAGAACGGCCTGATGCCGGGCATGGCGACGCCGGAGGAGATGGCGAAGCTGCGCGCGGCGAGCGGCCGCGAGTTCGACGTGCTCTTCCTCCAGATGATGATCCGCCACCACATCGGGGGGGTGCACATGATCGACGGCATCCTCGACGAGGGGCACGACGACGACGTGCTGGCGGTCGCCCAGACGATGAAGAACACCCAGCAGAACGACCTGACCAACCTGGGCGCGGCGCTGAAGCGCCTGGGCGGCACCCCGTAACCACCCGCCCCACCCGATCCACCGAGGCCCGGTCCCCCTCCCAGGGGCACCGGGCCTCACCGTCCCCGCGCTCCCTCGCCCCGTCCCCGTCCCGCCCCGCCCCGCCCCGCCCCGCCGCGCCGCGCCGCCCCGGCGATCTTGCAGTTGCTGCCCCGGTGATGCCGGATTCACCCCGTTATCGGAGGGCGGCAAGTGCAAGATCGCGGGGACGGGGGCGGCGGGGTCGCGCCAGGAGATCTTGGTACGGAAGGGCCCTCAGGAGGGCCGTTTCGTACCAAGATCTCGAACTCGGGAGCCTCAGGGCTGCCCGGAATGTTCTGTATGGGTGTTTGTAACGGTTTGGGGTTAACGGGTCATTGTGGAGGTTGGAGAGTTTTCTACCCACATATCGTGACCAGTTGCGATTCGGGCTCGTTGCCCAAGACGTGGGGGTTGCACTCAGAGACGCAGGGCGGTCGGTGACCAGCTGGTGCCGACGCCACACCATCGGCGGTGACGGAGCGGTGGCAGCCGTCCGTCGCGGACTGCGGCAGGGCGAGCCGGGAACGCTCAGCCGCGAACAGGAACTCGAACTCATCGACGTGCTCCGGGGGGTCCACCCCGACGAGTTCGGCCTCGACGAGGAGCTCTGGACACGACAGAGCCTGACCGCCCTCATCGAGCGCCGGTTCGGGCTGGCGATGGACGCCGGCACCGTCGGGGCGTACCTCCGGGCCTGGGGTCTGGGGCCGCGCGAGCCGCGCGAGCGGGCCTGCGGCCTGTGCGTCGGCGCTGTCGAGCGCTGGGTACGCAGCGAGTATCCGGCGATCACGCGGGCGGCCCAGGAGCACGCGGCGGAGGTCTACTGGATCGGCCGGGTACGCCTGCGCGGCACCATGCCCGCCGCCGACGTGGTGTCGGCGGTCTCCTCGCGGGGACGGGTGCGGTTCATGGTCACGACGCCGTCGGTGGATCCGCCACTGCCCCGGGACTTCGTGCTGCGGCTCAGCGGCACCGAGGAACGCACCGTGCACCTGATCGTGGACGGCTCGTGGCCGCGCAACGAGTGGCCCCGCCGGCTGCCCCGCCGGGTCGTGCTGCACCCGCTGCCGAGCTGCGGTCGCGCCGTCGCCGCGGCCTGATCCGACGAAGATCGACTCGCGGGGGTACCGATTCGGTGATCCGGGAGGGGGTTTGCTACTCTTCTCGGGTCGCTGAGCCCCCGTAGCTCAGGGGATAGAGCACCGCCCTCCGGAGGCGGGAGCGCAGGTTCGAATCCTGCCGGGGGCACCTCACAGAACCGCCGCTCATCGATCGGCGACAGATCTCCACGAGCCCGACAGCCGCCCCGGCTGCCGGGCTCGTTCCGTTTCCGGGCGATCCCTCGGCAGGCCGGGCGCGCCGGCTCCCTTGACCACCGATCCACTGCTTTACTACGTTACTAGTAAAGCAGTGAGGAGCACCGTGTTCGTCTTCCGGCTCGACACCCACTCCGGCGTGCCGCCGTACCTGCAACTCGTCCAGCAGGTCCGGCAGGCGGTGCTGCTGGGCTTCCTCCAGCCCGGTGACCGCCTCCCGCTCATCCGCGAGGTGGTCGAGGACCTGGCGATCAACCCGAACACCGTCGCCAAGGCGTACCGGCAGATGGAGCAGGAGAACCTGGTCACCGGCCGGCCCGGCCAGGGCACGTTCGTCAACGCACAGCAGTCGGCCGTGATGTCGGCGTCGACGTACACGTCGCTGCGCCGCGGCCTGGAGACCTGGTTGCGCCGCGCCTACGCGGCCGGCCTCGACGAACAGGCGGTCGACGCGCTCTTCACCTCCGTCCACCAGCAGACGAGGAACGAGGACGTGGCGTGACAGCGACCGGGTTCGCGCTGCGCACCGACGGTGTGGGCAAGCGGTACCGGAAGGGCTGGGCGCTGCGCGACTGCACCCTGGCGCTGCCGGCGGGCGGCGTGATCGCCCTGGTCGGGCCGAACGGCGCGGGCAAGACCACGCTGCTGCGCCTGGTCGTCGGGTTGCTGGCACCGAGCACCGGCACGGTGGAGGTCCTCGGCCGGGACGTCACTGCGAGCACCCCGCAGACGCTGTCCCGGATCGGGTTCCTGGCCCAGGACCACCCGCTGTACAAGCGCTTCACAGTCGCCGAGATGCTCCGCTTCGGCCGGGCCTGCAACCTCCGCTTCGACCAGGGGTTGGCCGAGCGCCGGCTGGCGAAGCTGGGCATCCCGCTCGACCGCAGGGCCGGCACGCTCTCCGGCGGGCAGCAGGCCCAGGTCGCGTTGGCCCTGGCGCTGGCGAAGCGGCCGGACCTGCTCGTCCTCGACGAGCCGGTGGCCAGCCTCGACCCGCTGGCCCGGCACGAGTTCCTCCAGGTCCTCATGGGCGCGGTGGCCGAGGGCGGGGTGACCGTCCTGTTCTCCTCCCACGTCGTGCACGAGCTGGAGCGCGTCTGCGACCACCTGGTCGTGCTCAACCAGGGCCGGGTCACGCTCACCGGTGACATCGACACCCTCCTCGCCGAGCACCGGCTGCTCGTCGGCCCGCGCACGGCCGACGACCTCGACCGGGCCGGCACCGTCGTGGAGGCCGTCCACAGCGACAGGCACACGACCCTGCTGGTACGCGACGGCGGGCTCCCGGCCGCGCCCGGATGGCAGGCCCAGCCGGTCGCGCTTGAGGATCTGGTGCTGGCGTACCTGCGCCGGCCGTCCGAGCCGGGCGCCGCGGTCACCTCGGGGGTGCCGGCGTGACGTGGTTGATCTGGCGCCAGCACCGGACCGAGGTCTGCGTCCTGGGTCTGCTCGTCGGCGTGTTCGGCGTCGCCCTGCTCGTTCTCGGGACGCAGGCCCACGACCTGTTCCCCGGCGGTCCCGCCCGGTGCGCGGGACAGGCCGGCGTCGACACGGCCTGCACGGCCTCCTTCCGCCGGCTCGACGAGGAGTACGGGTACGTCGAGAACCTCCTGGCGGCCTTCTACCTGGTCCCCGTCGTCATCGGCGCGTTCCTCGGCGCACCGCTGCTGGCGCGCGAACTGGAGGACGGCACCTGGCAGCTCGCCTGGACGCAGGCCGTGCCGCGGATGCGCTGGCTGGCGGCAAAGCTCGCGGCACTGGCCGGCGTCACCGTCGCGCTCACCGGGGTGTTCACAGCGGTGCTCACCTGGTTCCGTCAGCCGTTCGACGCGTGGGAGGGGCGGTTCCAGTACGACGCATTCGACCTGGAGGGACTCGTTCCGGTGGCGTACGCGCTGTTCGCGTTCGGCGTCGCCACCGCCGCGGGGGCGATCCTGCGGCGCAGCCTGCCCGCGTTCGGCGTCGCGTTCGGGGCGTTCCTCGCCGCCCGGATGTCGGTGGGGCTGTTGGCCCGTCCCGCGTACGCCACGCCGCTCACCACCATGGAGCCGGTCCCCGCCGGCGGTTCGACGGACCGGGCGGGGCACCTGCCGGGCGTCGCCGACTGGGTGATCGAGCGCGGCTACGCCGACGCCACCGGGCGGCGGCTGAGCGGGGCCGAGTACGCCGAGCTGACGGACGCCGCCGACCGGGCCGGCACCAACCTCAACCAGTTCCTGCACGCGCGCGGCGTCCAGCAGTTCGGGGTCTACCACCCGGCGGACCGGTTCTGGACGTTCCAGCTCATCGAGGCGGCAGTGTTCGTCACCGTCGCGGCGATCCTGGTCGGTGTGGTGGTGTGGCGGGTCCGGCGCCGCGTCATCTAGCGGCCCGCACCGGAGATCCGGAGCCGCCCTCACCTTTGTCCCCCGATTCGGGGATGAGCAGGTCGTGAGCTGGCTAACCTCGCGGTGAACGGGTCGAAACCCAGCACCTGCGAAGGTGAGCCAGTTGCCCGAGACGCCGTTGACCAACCGTCCCAAGATGCACACCGGCGTACCCTCGTCGCTCACCACTGCGCAGCGGTGGGTCCTGCGCGGCGTCGCCGTCGCGGACGCCCCCTGCGGCCTGTGGTTCCTCGAAGCGGTGGCCGTTCGCACCGGCACCACGCCGGACGAGCCGGTCGACGCGACGGTGGAGGAGCTGATCGCGCGCGGGTTCCTCGTCGACACCGCGGCCGGGCTGCGACTGGCCTCGATCGCGCTGCGCGACGACGTCCTGCGGGACACGCCGGCCTCGGTGCGCCAGGCGCTGCGCGAGGCGGCCGCCGAGGTGCTCGCCGACGCCGGACGCCCGGCCCAGGCCGCCCGGCAGCTCCTGCGGGTCCTGCCGGCGGTGAGCCGGTCCGCCCGGGCGCTCGCCACGCGGCTGGCGGCCGACCCGGCGGTCGGACCCAGCCTCGCCGCGGACCTGCTGCTGGCCGCCCCGGCACCGGGCCCGGCCGACGAGCGCCTGGCCTGGCTGGTCGACGTCGCCGACAACCTCTACCTGGCCGGCCGGGTGGACGAGACGCTGCGCATGCTGCACCGGGAGGTCGCCGCCGACAGGTACGGGCCACGGCAGCGGGCGATGCTGCTCGGGCGGCTCGGGGCCTACTACGCGACACAGCGCCCCTCGCTGTCCCTGACGTACCTCGGGCGGGCGCTGAACCAGGAGCTGGACGCCGCCGGGCGGAGCTGGACGCTCACCATGCTGGCGTCGCTGGCGGCCCGGTTCGGGCATCCCGACGCCGCCGAGCTGGTGGCGGCGGCGGAGCGGGCGCACGAGCGCAGCCCCTCCCCCGGCGGCGGCATCCGGCTGGCCCTGGCGAACGCGTCCCGGGCCACCGCCACCGGCGACCTGCCCCGCGCCGCGCGGATCCTGCGGGAGGTGGACGCGGGCGAGCCGGCTGCCCGTACCCAGGCGATCTTCCTGCGCGTCGACCGGGTGGCGAACCAGATCGCGCTCGGCCGGTACGTCGACGCGGCGACCGCGCTCGACGGCGTCGCCGGGGAGATCGACACGCTGGGCGCGGTGGCGCAGCCGCTGGTGACCGCGCTGGACTGCGTCCTGCGGCTGAGCACCGGCGAGCTGGCCGAGGCCGAGGCGCGGGCCCGCCTCGCGTTGTCCGAACGCGGTGTCGCCCTGCCGGCGCAGGCCCGGGTGGACCTGCTCGCCACGGTCGTGGAGGTGCTGCTGCGCCGGGGTGAGGTGGCCGCGGCCCGGAAGCTGCTGGCGGACGAACGCCCCACGGTGGGCTGGCCCGACGACATGCAGTGGTTCCGTCTGGGCTGCGCCGCCGCGGGCGACCCGGAACCGGGCCGGCACGCCGCGCTCCTGGGGGCCGCGTTCGCCATGCCGGACCGCTCGATGGCTCCCCTGCTGCTGGTGCCGCACCACGGCCCGCGGCTGGTCCGCGCAGCGCTGGCGCTGGGTGACCGGCAGCGGGCCGAGATCCTCGCCGACCACCTGAAGCGGGCCGCCGGGATGGCGAACAACGCGCTCTGGCGCGGGGTGGCGCACCAGGTCGACGGGCTGCTGACCGATGATCCGCCGGCGCTGCGCGCGGCGGTACGGCTGCTCCGCACCACCTCCGCCCGGCCGGCCCTGGCCGACGCGCTGCACGACCTGGCGCGGTCGCCCGGGCTGCCGCCGGCGGAGGCGCCCGGCCTGCTCGCCGAGTGCGCCGCGATGTACACCCGGATGGGTGCCGGCGTCGCCGGGGACGGGACGCCGGAGCCCGACGGCACGACGGGAGACGACGCCAGCCGCCGGGCCGTGGCCGCGCTGACCCCCGCCGAGGTACGGGTGGCCGAACTGCTCGCGGTCGGCATGACGAAGCAGGAGGCGGCCCGGGACCTGTTCGTCTCGTTCCACACCGTCGACACCCACCTGCGTTCGATCTACGCGAAGCTCGGCGTCCACAACCGGGTGGAGCTGGCGCTGGTCTGGGAGTCGCGGGACGAAGGTTGAGGAATGCGGCGCGGAGCGCGGACACCACAGGGTCGCGGCGTCCGCGCTCAGCACCGCGTTCTCAGTGCCGTTGCAGCGGGCTCTTCGTCTTCGGAAGGGCCTCGATCAGCTCGCGTGGCACGTTGATCGTGTCCGCGACCACCTCCGGCGGGACGTTGGCCAGCCACTGGGCGAGCGACACGTCCTCGAACTTCGCGGTCCGGAACAGCTCCAGGTAGACGAAGGGCTTGTCACCGATGTTCTCGATGTAGTGGCCCATCGAGATCGGCACGTAGCCGACGTCGCCGGTCTCCATGTTGAAGGTGCGCGCGGTGCCGTGGTTGGCGAAGACGCCCATGCGTCCCTTGCCCGAGATCACGTACTGCATCTCCGCGCCGTTCGGGTGCCAGTGCAGTTCCCGCATCGCTCCGGGTTCGATCTCCACCATGGCGACCGTGGTGGTGATCGCCGCGGCGAAGTTGCTCGAGTCGGCGATGCGTACGCTGCCGCCCTCGAACTTCTCCGGCGTCTGGGCGAGCAGGCTGTGCTTGAACGTCCGGGGCACGTCGCCGGTGGGGCTGAAGACCCGGTCCTCGGCCAGCGGCGGCGGGCTCTGCCCCGGGAAGATGTACCGCTCGGACTCCGGCGGGAAGTTGGCCATCTGCTGCATCGTCCAGCCGAAGTTCTTGGCGATGACCTCCTTCGGCACGTGCGAGAAGAAGTCCGTGAGCTGGAACGTGGCGTCCTCGGAGTAGCAGCCGTCGTCGAAGACGAGCAGGAACTCCACGCCCTCGTCGTGCGCCTGGATGTGGTGCGGGATGCCGGCCGGGAAGTACCAGAGGTCGCCGGCCTTGACGTCCTCCAGGAAGTTGCGGCCCTCCTGGTCCACGGCGGCGATCCGGCAGCTGCCGGTGAGGACGAAGGCCCACTCGGACTGGATGTGCCAGTGCAGTTCCCGGTACGCCCCGGGGTTGAGCTTCATGTTCACGATCGCCAGGTCGTGGGCGATCGGCAGGAGTCGGTTGGTGACCTCCCGGGTCCAGCCGCCGCTCTCCTGCCGCGTGTGCGCCAGCGAGAACGGGAACACCAGGTTCGGCATGAGCCCGTTGTCTGTCGACGGCGGATGCACCAGGTCGGGGTGTGACTGGTCGATCGCCGGATTCCGCGGGACCGTGCCGACCATCTGGTGGTCCTTGGGCGATGATCCCATTCCGGCACGGTCATTGGATCGGGGCATGACGGATTTCCTTCCGGGTGTGGACCGCCGATTCGGCGGCCCGGGACGGGACGAACAACGCCCGCAGGTGTTCCGGGCTCTGAAAGGCCACCGCGAGCGGAATCGCGACACAGAGGAACAGCGACGCCGCAATGCTCCAGACCGGAGCATCCGTGGCGACTCCGGCGACGGCCAGCGCCGCGATCGAATAGAACGTGACGCGGATTCTGGCGACAGGGAGCACGAACATGCGCTCGGCCTCCTTCGGCTTCGAGTCTCGCCGTCGAGACGCAATTGCGATGCTGCCGAACCGGATGCCATTGGTGAATAACGCGATCGCGCCATTCACCGGAAACGACAGGAAACACTTTTCCCGGCACTTCTGCGCATCGCGGGCCGCAACGGTTTAACGGGCGGAACGAGGGGTAGGGAGGGCGATGTCCAATAACGCGGAGGATCGCTGGCGGGTGGGGGAATACGACTTCCACATACCGTTTCTGGCACTTGCGCTCTCCACCGGCCTCGCCGGTGTGGTAGACGCCTTCTCGTTCCTCAAGTACAAGGTGTTCGTGGGTATTCAGACCGGCAACGTGGCGTTCGTCGGAATGGGTGCCGCCGATCACCTGCCGGCGTGGCCGTCCGCGCTGGCGTCACTTGTCGCGTTCGGCCTGGGCGGCCTCCTCGGCGCCGGGATCCGCCGCGTGCGCCCGGCCGGACCGCTCACCCCGCCGGGCATGGAACTGCTCGCCATGCTGGCGCTGCTCGTGCTCTGGGGGCTGGTGGACCGGTCCCTCGACTCGGGGCGCGACTCGCTGACCGAGCGCACGATCCTGACCGCGCTGCTGGCGTTCCCGGTCGGCATCCTCGGCGGGCTCGTCGTCCGCACGTTCGGCGTGCAGACCGCCACGTCGTACCAGACCGGCACAGTGCTGCGCACCACGAAGGGCATCGCCGACTGGGTGTTCGAGCCGGAGGGCCGCAGCGCGGCCGGGCGGCTCGCCGCGACCGGCCTGCTCTGCCTGGTCAGCTACGCGATCGGCGGGTTCGTCGGCGCGGCCACCGAGACCCGCCCGATCTGGACGATGATCGTCACCTGGGCGCTGGCAGTGGTGCTCATCGCGTTCACCTGGGGCAAGCGGCCACCGGCGACGACGACCCGGCGCCGCTGACGCGGACCGGCGTCACTCGGCCTCGCGGCGGGCCTTGGCGCGGCGCTTGCCCTCGTGCATCGCCTGCACCCGGGCAACCGGGATGGTCCGCCCCTGCTCGACCAGGTCCGCCGGCAGGCGCTGCGGCGCGGGCAGCGCCTCCGCCCAGGGATCCCGGTCCCCCAGCAGGCCCGGCACGGTCCGCACGGTGAAGTCGGCCGGGGTCGCGCTCTCCAGATCGGTCCAGCCCACCGGGTACGACACCGGGGCGCCGGGCCGGATCCGGGGGCTGTAGGCGGCCACCACAGTCGCGCCGTACGCCCGGGTGGAGTCGACGAAGACGCGGCCGCCGCGGTCGGCGACGATGAACGCGGTGGTCGCGGCCGCCGGGTCGAGCCGTTCGGTACGGACGGCGAGAGCGCGGGTCGCGGCGGCGGCCTCCTCCGCCGTGGTGGCCGGGTCCACCGGCACGACCACGTGCAGCCCCTTGGCGCCGCTCGTCTTCACCGCGCCGGCGAGCCCGGCGTCGGCGAGCGCCTGCCGCACCAGCAGAGCGACCCGCACCACGGCGCCGAACGCGTCCCCCTCCGGCGGGTCCAGGTCGAGCACCAGGTGGGACGGGTGCTCGGGCGCACCGGCGCGGGCCAGCGTCGGGTGGTACTCCACCGCCCGCGCTTTGGAGAGGGACAACACCCTCTTACGGCCGCGCCCCCACCCAGGGAGAGCGCGTGAGCATCGAGGCCGTGAGCTGGGCACTCAGCGAGGCACCGAACGTCCCACCGTCATGCGTCGCCGTGCTGGTCGGCCTGGCCAACCACGCCGACGCGGACGGCCGTGGTGCCTGGCCGTCTCAGGCGACGCTCGCCAAGTACGCCCGCAAGTCTGAGCGTGCCGTCCGGGCCGACCTCGCCCAGTTGGAAACCCTCGGCCTGATCGTGCGTGCCGAGCGTGGCAGCAAGCGAACGATCGTGTGGAACCTCGCCATGGCCCGCCTGGCCGCCAGCACCACCCCGGCCGGAAGCACACCGCCGGCCACCCCGGAGGCTAGCTTCCGCCCTGCCCGGAAGCCCACTTCCGCCGAACCTGCCTTTAACCGTCAGGGAACCAACACCGCGCGCTCCGCGCGGGATTTCTCCAACGGGAAGAACCGATGGACCCCGCCCGAGCGCCGGGGAGCTGCGCTCCCGCCGCCGGCCGGTGGTGACCGCTGCCCGAAGCCGGGGCACGTCGGCCAGGTCGCCGGCCGGTGCATCCCCTGCCGCTCCGAAGCTCTGGAGGCTGCCGCATGAGCATGTCCGCGACCGCCTGGGCGTCCGCCCAGCACCCCGGCGACCCGCTCGCCAAGTTGGTCCTGATCACCCTGGCCGCCGGTGGTGCCAGTGGTGACGACGGCCGCCCGGTCTGGCTCGGCTCGGTCTCCGACCTGGCCGAGCGTTGCGACGCCGAGGACCAGGCCGTGACCGCCGCGCTGGCCGCGCTCACGGCCGCCGGCTACGTCTGCCCGGTCTCGTCCGGCTGGCTCGTGCTGTCGCCCGGAGGTGCCGCATGAGCCCCCGCCGCATCGCCTCGTTGGCCGGCACGGTGGCCGTGACCACGATCGCCGCCCTTGCCAGCTACGACCACATGCGGCTACTGGCCGAGCGTGCCGGCCAGCCACCCACGCTGGCCGCCCTGCTGCCGCTGTCGGTCGACGGCATGATCCTCGTGGCCACGCTGGCGCTCGGTGACGGCCGCCGGTCCCGCTGGTCCGCGTGGCTGGCCTTCATCCTCGGCGTGGCCGCGTCGGTGGTGGCCAACGTGGCCGTTGCGCCGCCGTCCGTGACCGCCCGTGTTGTGTCCGCCTGGCCGGCTGTGGCCCTGCTGCTGACTGTGGAAGTGCTCGCCCGGTCCGGTAAGGCCGCCCCGGTGGCCGCGCCGTCCCCGGCCCCGGTCGCTCCGGTGGCCGCCCCGGTGTCCGTCGCAAGCACGCCGGCCACGCCCGACCCGGCCACCGTGACCGCCTCGGCCACGCCGCCGGCCACCGTGACCGCCTCGGCCACGCCGCCGGCCACCGTGACCGCCTCGGCCACGCCGCCGGCCGTGGCCGGCACCGCCGCCCGAGTGGCCGCCCTGGTGGCCGCCCGCCCGCACCTGTCCGCCGCCGATGTGGCCGCTGCGCTCGGCGTGTCGGCACGGACCGCCCGCCGGCACCTGGCCGCAACCCGCACCGCGCTCGCTGCCGGCTAAGCCGCCCGCGTCAACAAGTGGCCCGCTACGCGCCCCGTAGCGGGCCGCTCTGCGTCCGGCGTCCGATGCCCCCCGGACAGCCCGCACGGCCGGCAGCGTGGCGCACAGCCCGTTCCCGATGCCATCACGCCGCAGCCCCCGCCTGCTGGTCGGCACCGACCCGGACCGCCCGCCAACAAGTGCCTTTGTGAGACCGCCTCTGCGCCCCTGCTCTGCGCCCGTCCTTCCCGTCTACCTGGACGGCACCCACGGCCCGCAGCGTGGCGCACAGCCCGTTCCCGATGCCATCACGCCGCAGCCCCCGGCCGCTGGTCCGCCCCGCCGCCGAGGGGGGTGCAGACGTGGGTGCGTCATCCGGGGGGTAATGGCGTTCGGACTCTTGTTGCTCCGCCGCCCGCTTTCTTTCTCCCTTCAATCTGTCCTATTTCCTCCCCCTTATACCTCTCTACTATAACTAACTGTAGTTACTTATAGTGCTCTCTGTAGTCCCTGGGCATCCCCCGCTGCGCCTGCGCCCGGTGATGGGTGCGTTATCAGGGGGGTAAGTGCCGACGGGGTGCAGACACTTGCCGGCCCTGGGTGCGCCATCCGGGGGGTAATTCTGGGCCGCCCCCGCCGCCCTTACATCGCTGAGGACTTACCACCTGGCAGGTAGTCGGGCCGCCCCCGCTGCGCCCGCGCCCGCCGGTCTCAGCCCGAAAACCGTACGCCCGTACTGTACGGCTGTAGGACGAACCCAGTAGAGGAAGGTTGCGCCCCGGCAGCAGCGAGCACCCCCGGCAACGCCGCAAGCCTGTGACCAGGGCGTTTTACCTCTGTGGGACATACTCAGTGAAGCCCCCCGGCCCCGGTCCCAAGATCGGGTTTCCCCCCTTGTGGGACGAACTATGTGCGAGCAGGGAGCCCAGCACTGGCCCGCCGCGCGCGTTTCCCCCCGTGGGGGACATACATAGTGAGCCCCCCGCACGACCGCCGTCCGAGATGGACGGACCCCGCGCACCGCGACGACCGGCAACCCGTCGCGCGCACCTCGACCCCGCCGGTCATGAGTGTGCCGATCTTGGTTGCCGCCAGGAGATCGGCCCACCCATGTCCGGCGGTTTTGCTGTCTGCCGCTGTCCAGAGTGGAGGAATCATGACCGCCCCGACGATCACCCGCCGCCCCGCCGCCACCCGGCCCCGGCCACTGACTGACGACGCCACCGCCGCATTCCGCGCCAACGTGGCTGACTACCTCGCGCACCGCGCGTCCCGACTGTCCCGGTAGGACAGACCCCCGCACCGCGTGTATGCGACACACACGGCGCGGCCAGCAACACCGAAAAGCCAACGCCCCGGCGTTGTGGGAGGTCGCATCTCCCGCAACGACCGGGGCGTTTTTCGTTGCCCTGCAACCGATTGGAGGTGACCCCGTGGACGCATACCGATACGGCGATGAGATGACCCCCGCCGCCCGCTCCGCAGCCTGGGCCATCGAAACCTGGCTGACCGACCTGCAAACGTTCCGCTGGCTGGTCGGACGGTTCACGGAAGGCACGGCGCTGTTCGACGCCTACCTGTCCACGCTCGACACGCTCGACTACGACGCCGACCCGGTGCTGTTGACCGGTGCCCCCGGTGGCATGTTCGCCGACACGCAGATGATCGGCGCTCGCGTGGCCGTCAAGCGTGGCCCGGCGGTTGGCGAGATCATGCCCGCCGGCCGCAAGACGTTCGCCGCCGTCGCCCGCGAGTACCTGATGAGCGCCGTTGTCCACGGCAAGCGCGGATGGATGGGCGTGCATCTCTGGCGAGGTGCCCCGATCTACACCGCCCGCACCCGCCGCGAGCGCCTGGTCATGCGCGACCGCACGTACACCCGCCCCGGCGACCGTCCGATGTGGGACCGCTGATGGCCGCGCGACTCTTCCACACGCTCGCCCGGCTCGCCGCCGCGTGCCTGGCACCGTCGCCGCTCGGCCGCCCGTCGCCGCAGACGTGGACGGCCCCCCGATGACCGCCGACCGCCGGCCCCGAGGAGGTGCATTACCTGTGAATGGAGACCGCCCCATGACCGCTATCCACGTCTCGCCCGAGCGCCGGCACGAGCTGCTGATGGCGTCCGACTTCCGCTGTGAGGCCAACGGATGCGGCAAGCGCGCGTCCTATGTGGTCATCCTCCCGACCGCCGAGATCGGTACCGCGTGCGGACGGTGCGCCACCCCGCCCCGCGCCGCCCTGGGGGTGGCCGGATGAACAACCGCGACCGCCGCCGCGCCGCCGAGTTCGCCGCCCTGATGGCCGCCCGCGACGCCCGCGCCGCACATCCCTGCAACGTCCGCCACGCCGCCCGCAACCGCGACGAGTGGCAGCGCCACCGCGCGCACGTCTCGCTGTGGCCGGTCCCCGGCTGCCTCGTCTGTGAAGAGGCCGCCCGCGACCACGACCCGTTCGCCAACTGATCCACCCCCGCCGCCGGTCGGATACCGGCTACCCCCGCTCGCGCTGCCAACGGAGTGATCCGCGAGCAATGAAAGGGACACCCCGTGTCCATCGATTTCCCCAACCTCGACACCGCCGTCACGCAGACCAGCCACGGCACCGAGCACCTCGCCAAGCCTGGCCGCCGCGCGCCGCACCTGCCGCCGTTCGTTGACGAGATCGCCGCCGAGGTGCCCGAGGTGGCCGCCGCGCTCGACAAGCTGACCGCCGCCGTTGAGGCCCTGGAGGCGTCCGCCGACAAGATGGACGACCTGGCCGACGAGTACGCCGACGACAAGGCCGAGGTGAAGGCCGCCGCGCTGGCCGGCAAGGTGAGGCAGCCCAAGCCGGATGTGTTCTGGGAGGCCCGCCGCGATGAGATCATCGCCGCGCACCGCGCCCTGATGCCGCCGGCTGTGAACGCGCAGTTTGCGCTGGTCGAGGTGGTTACGCCGTACGTCGAGGAGCGCAAGGAGCGCGACCGGGACGAGATCCGCAAGATGGCAGACCGGCTGGCCGTCCTGATCCCCCGGTCGACCAAGTACAACGCGCACACCAACGTCGTTGACGGCTTCCGGCGTCTGGGCAGCGTGGATGACCTCCTGCGCGCGCTGCGCGTGATTGCGAGTGGTTCCTGATGAACCAGCGATACGACGCCGCCGGCCAGCCGTTGACCGACGCCGAGGCCGCCGCTTGGGATGCCGAGGTGGACGCGAGATTCGCCGCCATCCGGGCCGAGCGGGAGGCCGCCGAGCAGCCAGCCGCCGAGCAGCCCGAGGCCGGTCGGTCCGCCGAGGACATCCGCCGCGTGGCCCGCCAGATCCAGGGCTATGAGAGCGAGACGCCCGACCACATCAACGAGATCGTCAAGAGCATCCGGGGGCCGTTCGCATGAGCAAGCAACGCCACGACATCGGTTGGCAGAAGGCCCACCGGGAAGGCCGAGCGACCGCCGGCCAGGCCGCCGCCGCGCGCCGAGGCCGAGCCAAGGTCGCCAAGGCCGCCCGTAGGGCCGAGCTGATGGAGGCCGCGTACCTCGCAGGCGAGAAGGTGGAGCGCGAGGCCATCCGCGCCCGCGAGCGTGCCGCCGCTGGTCACGTCCAGGCCGAGCCGCAGCCCGAGCCGCAGCCCGTGCCGGCCCCCGAGCCGCAGCCGGCCTCGGAACCGTTGCACGAACGCCACTGTGCGCGCTGCGCGACGCCGTTCCGCACGGAGAGAAGGTACCGCTACTGCTCTGCGCAGTGCCGGATGGCCGATACGGAAGCGAAGTTGGGTGCCAGCGCCCCGCCCCGCGATCGTCCGCACCGGGCGCTGATCGGCGCGTCGAAATGAACACCCCCGCCCCGTCTATCTCGACCCCGGAGGGGGCAAATTTATGAATCTCGATCACGCCATGGCCAATTTCCTCTACGCCGTCAAGACCTCCGGCCGGTCCCGCACTTCCCGCCGGGCCGGCATGACCGATGAGGAGTTCTATCGTGCCGAGGTAGCGGCTGGAACGCCCGAGGAATTGGCGCGGCGGCTCGCCGGCCTGCCTCCTATTGCGCAGGACAGCAACGACGAGAATGCGTGAGTGATGTGGTCGATGTGCGTGCCTTGTTGCCTATCAGCAAGGCACGCACATCGGCACGCCTTTGCCCACGTTGTCGACGCAGAACCGTTCTTGCAGACGACGTAATGTGTGCTGCATGTTGGCATGAATTGTAGTTGTGCATGAATGAATTGATTACTTGAATGGTGAATGTGCGAGCGAACGTATTGTGTCGTTCCTTTATGGAATTGCGCGCGTGCGTTCGCCGCGCCGTTCGCAGACCCTCGCACCCCCTGGGGCATGCCTCCCATGCCCCCCACCAAAGCCCTCCCGGTAGGCATGGCGCGTCGCTGTCAGCCCAGTAAAGCTGCGATTTCCCAAAAAACCAAAATGGCTCGCAAAGAATGGAAATAGGCATGAATGCGAATAACGGTGGAGGCTCAAAACCGGGCCATCTTGACCCCGCGACCGCTACTCGGCTCGCCCAGCTCGCCGGCCGCCGCTCCCGATTGACCATGCGCCACATCACCGGCGCCGGCCAGAAATGGCGCCGAATTGGGCAATGGCCCAGCGATAATGCAGACCTTTCGACGCTGGATATAAAGGCACTAACCAGCACCGCGGTTGCTATGGAATGGGGCGACGAGCGCGCCGAGATTGGTAGCCATAAAGACATCGCCCACATGGCAATTCGTCCGCACCGCCTGATTATGCCCGGCCGGCCGCCCATCTATGGCGACGATCCCGAGAAATTGGCCGCCATTGCCGAGCGCGAGCTACGCGAGGAAATGACCGTCCGGTCGGTCGCCTGGCAAGCGTCGTGCAACGCACCCACTGTTGCCCGCGCCGTGGAGATGCACCGCGCCAATCGAAAGAAGGCCCTCCGTGACCACTACTAAGCACTGTCCGGAGTGCAACACCCCCCGCCCGCTGTCGGCGTTCGGCCCCGACCGGCGCACCCTCGACGGCTTCCGCCGGCTGTGCCGGCCGTGCCGCATCGGAAACCGCCGGGTGCATGCCCGCGTGCGTCAGGCGATGCAGCGCCGCGAGCGTGGCCGATGAGCACCCCCGACGACCCCGCCCACAAGATCGGCCCCGGCCCGCAGTGCTGGCACTACGTACCGCCCGGCACGCCCTGGCCGCCCGTGCTGCGCCGCGCCCCCCATCAGGAGGACTGCGGTTACCACCTCGACAGCGACGGCCCGTGTCCGCCGCCGCACGGCACCCGCCCGCCCATGGTGCCGCCGCCCGCCGAAGACTTCCCGTTCTAACGGACCCGCACTGGCACGCCGGCCCGACCTGCGTCAACCGACTCGATCTACGTGGAGGCCACGCGGCGGGTACAGCAGGACGCCGTGGACCGGCTCGGCTTCCTCTTCGACGCGTAGGCGGGGTCAGCCATGGGGGTCAAAAAAACAAGGGCCGGTCTCCCGTGACGGGAACCGGCCCTTGACCTGCTGTGCGCCCGAAGGGACTCGAACCCCTAACCTTCTGATCCCTAGATTCCCAAGACCATGTCTAGGCCGTTCGCTGTGGTCCGCCTGGTCCTGGTCCTCGCACGCTCGGCAACTCGATCGGTTCCGTTCCGTCCGGTCCAGTCCGCCCCGGTGGCTCCCACGTGTGGCTCCCAGACTGTCAGCTTGGGAATCTCACAAGATCGGCTCGGAGCGTGGTGGTACGCCTGTTCAACGCGCTCTCAAGTGGCCTGGTTTTGCCCCCGGTGACACCACGTCGTGGCCCGTGGATGGCCCGGTCCAACCACTGCCTTTCAAGATCAAGACGGCTGTCTGCCTAGGTCGGTGACTGGCGCTGAGCTGCTCGCCGTGTCGCCTGCCATCGGCCCCGGACGGTATCTGTCGGCGGGCTTGGCTGTACGAGTGGCTGTACTGACCGTTCTACTCGGCCGGCTCCATGACCTTGGACGGCTCTCCGAGTATGGCGGGCAGCTCACCCAAGGTATGGATAACCGGCCCGCCCCAGCTGGGGTCGGTGTCGTTGTGCTCCGTGGTCCGGAAGACGGTCATACCGACCGCTGCCGCCCCGGGCAGCTCACCGTCTGAGCCGTCGCCGACGAAGAAGCACTCCGCCGGCTCGACCCCCAGTCGCTCGGCAGCAAGGTGATAGATCGCCGGGTCGGGCTTGGCCAGCCCGACATCGCAGGAGAAGATCGCGACATCGAACCGTCGGGCAAGCGGACTCTGCGGCCACGGCTCGGAGGTGTCCGAGGTGGCGTTGCTGATGAGGGCCAGCGGACGACCATCGGCGCGTAGCGCGTCGAGCACGTCCAGGGTGGCGGGCGAGACGCTGTCCAGCACCCGGTGTCCGAGGGCTCGCCGATGCTCACCGGCCCGTGCCACCTGCGCGTCGGTCGGTGTACCGCCGAGGCGTCCGGCGAGGATGCGGATGGTCTCCTCCACGTCCCACCGGACCAGCCGGTCCCGCCAGGTGGCGTGGTACGCGGTGACCAGCTCGGCCGGAGCCACGCCGACCATGACCGCCATTTCGCCGACTACCCGGTCACGCTCCTCATCAGCCCCGTGGATCAAGGTATGGAAGAGGTCGAAGATCACTGGTCGAGACATCCCAGCATCCTACTGAGATCGTCACCGCTGTCACCTTGCTTGCCATCCCGTCTGCCGCCGACCCACACACCGTGGAGCGGGCCAGGGCCTTCGTGGTGGAGCGGGTGACGGGAATCGAACCCGCACTGTCAGCTTGGGAATCTGGCATCCCGCGACCTTGCACCGAGCGGGTTAAGCGGGCTCCTCGTCGGTGAGCTCTTCGGTGGTAGCGACACGGATCTGATCTGGGGCAACGAACATCAGCTTCGAGTCAGTGCTGACCATCCAACCATCTTCGGTGGTTCCATCGTCATTGACGTAGGTGGTGGGCGCGAACGCCCTCCCCCCGGGCGCGCCGTCGCCGGCCTGACCCTGGCACCTGTCTTCGAGTAAGCCCCACCCGTAACACAGAGACCCCCCGCGCCCAATGTGGCTCTGGGGGTCTCTGTGTTTCTGCCTATGCCTCCACACTGATGCCGCCCATGACGTCCAGGAACGATTGCGGCGCTACGTCCACCGTGACGGCCGTGCCCGGCCCCATCGTGGCCTTGACGCCGAAAGCCACCATGGCCCAGTTGCGCCCGGCCGCATCGAGCCGGCCCCAGTGCGCCGCGTAGGTCTCGCCGGTCGGTTCTTCCTCCCAGTCGTCCGCGATAACCGGCTCAGCCTCCAACGCGGCCAGTGTCTCGCCGTGCTCGTTGAGCCGGTCGGCTACCGCCTCGGCGGCCCGCCCGGTGAGTCGGCCGAGCTGCGCCGTCAGGTTGTCCATTGCCGCTTTGATCGCCTCGATTTCCTCGCGGTGGTCGACGCCCGGCACGAACGTCCGCCGCAGCAGAGGCAGCGGCCCGAGGTCGCGCAGCACGGCCGCGTCTACCGACGCCTCTACCTCGTCCGCCTTGACGGTGGCCGACTTGCCGCAGTGCTTGCCGTACTTGGACCGCGACGGGCACCGGTAGTACGCGCCGCCCTTGGCCGTGACCTTGTTGGCCCGCTCGCCGCACGCGCAGTACAGCACCCCGCGCAGGTACGCCGAGTTGCGCCGTGGCTGGCTGGCGGCCCGCCTCGGAGCCAATGACGCCTGTAGCTTGGCCCACTCCGCATCGGCCACGAGCGGCACGGCCCGCCGCACCCGCAGCCCGTCATCCCCGCGCACCTCGGGCACCTGATAGCCCCGCGTGAGTTCGCTCGTGAGCGTCCGCGTCAGCGTGGCCACCGTCCACCGCCGGCCCGTTGGTTCCCGCCCTGCCCGCCGCGCCTGCTCATCGAGCGCGGTCGGCACGCCGCGCCCGTTGAGGTCGGCCACGACCGCCGAGACCGTCTCGCCCGCGATGACCCGCCGTGCCGCTTCCTGGATGACCGGCGCGATGACCGGATCATGTACGAGCTTCCATGTCTTGTCGGCCTGCTGCTCGGCCATGTAGCCCACGGGTACCTTCCCGCCCCAGTGCCGGCCGACCTTCGTCAGGTACGCCCGCGCGCCCCGGTTACGGTCTCTGATCGCTTCTAGCTCGGCCTCGGCCAGGACGGCAATGATCGTCGCCATGGCGCGCCCCATGGGCGTACTCAGGTCGAATCCCTCGGTGGCGCTGATGATCGTCTTGCCGTTGTCCTGCGCCCACCGCAGCAGTGACGCGAAGTGCAGCGTTGACCGCGCTAGCCGGTCGATCCGCCATACCAGCAGCCCGTCGAATCCCTCGCGCTCCCCGCGCAGCCACGGCCCGAGGCCCGGCCGCCGGAAGGGGTCGCTGGCACCGCTTACGTCGCTGTCGATCGCCTCGCCGACCAAATGGTGTCCGCCCAGGTCGGAGTACCTTTGCGCGGTCTCCCGCTGCCGCTCGATTGACGTGCTGGCGTCGGTGGCCTGGCTCAGCCGGTAGGCAGCGAGTAGTCTCATGTGCTGATCGTATCCAAGGCGCGCTGGTTGGCGAACCAGAGCAGCGTCCGCCGGTCGTCGCAGAGCGCGTACGAGATCCGCCGGTGCGACGCCTCCGCCCACACCTCGGTGCGGCGCACCCAGCCGGGCGTGTACTTCGGCAGGTTCTTCTGCATGAACGGCTCCTGGCCGGGCCGCACCCGCAGCACCGACAGCGGCCGGTCCCGCAGTTCCGGCAGGATCCGGTCGGCCATCGCGTCGAGGTAGTCGACCAGGTCGCGTTTGGTCGCCCCGGCGCCGTCGAACAGCGGCTGGTCGAGGTTGGTCAGCGACACTCCGGCCCGGGTCTCGTCGGCGGCGCCCATCGGACCACCATCCCGGGCCGGGCCCGGCTCGGCAACCCCGACACGGTGCCCGGCGCGCCGCACCGGCCGGCACCTGCGACGATCGGGGGCGTGGGTGAGGCGGAGTCGGAGCGGTGCGGATCGGACGCGGCGGTGCAGGCGAGCGCCTGCACCGTGCGGGAGGCGCTGGACCGGGTCGGTGGAAAGTGGGCCATCGGCATCCTGATCGCCGCCTCGGCCGGCCCGGTCCGCTTCACCGAGCTGGAGCGCCGGGTGGAGGGGATCAGCCGCCGGATGCTCACGCTGACGCTGCGCAACCTGGAGCGGGACGGGCTGCTTCACCGGCACGTGCATCCCACCGTGCCGCCGAAGGTGGAGTACACCGCCACGCCGATGGCCCGGGAACTGTACGAGTCGCTGGTCGCGCTGACGAGCTGGGCGGAGCGGCACCGGGAGGCGATCAGCGCGGCCCGGACCGAGTACGACCGCACACACGGCCGCCCACCGGCCTGACCTGCGAAAACGGGTCGTTGTGGCGAACGCCACGCGCGCGATCTGACCGATCGGTCAGCACCTGACCGATCGGTCAGGCATGCTGGAGGACATGGCGCGACCCACCACCGCCACCCACGACGAGCTGCTGGCCGCGGCCGCTCGCCGGTTCGCCGTCACCGGGTACAAGGGCACCTCGCTGCAAGACATCGCCCGCGATGTCGGCTGCTCCAAGGCGACGGTGCTCTACCACTTCGCCAGCAAGGACGCCCTGCTCTGCGAGCTGATGGCCCCGGCCATCACGATGCTGGAGGAGCTGGACGTCCGCATCGCCGCGCACACCGGCGCCGAGGCCCAACGCGTCGCCGCGGACGGCTTCGTCGACCTGGCGGTCCGCTTCCGCCGGGAGATCGCGCTGCTCCGGGGCGAGTTCCCCGACCTGCTCCAGCAGCCCGCGTTCGCCCACATCCAGCAGATCTCCGAACAACTCATCGCCGCCTTCTCCGGCTTCTCCGACCGTCCGGAGGCACGCGTCGCGGCGCTCGTCGTGCTCGCCGGCATCGCCGAGACCTGCGGCGAGTTCCTGGACATCCCCGACGACCAGCTGCGACCCGCGCTGCTCGCCGTGGCGTACCGCGCGCTCGAAGTCACCACCTGATCCGAACCCCGAGGACAAGGAAGGTCCATGGCGACCCTGCTGTACCGGCTCGGCCGGGCATCCCTGCGCCGGCGGCGACTCGTCGCCGTCGTCTGGCTCGTCGTACTCGTCGGACTCGGCCTGGCCGCGGCCACGCTGAGGGGCCCGACGGCGAGCAACTTCACCATGCCGGGCACCGAGTCGCAGAAGGCGATCGACCTGCTCGCCGACCGCTTCCCGGCGGCCAGCGGCGCCACCGGCACGATCGCGATCAAGGCGCCGCAGGACGGCGCGCTGACCTCACCCGCCGGACAGGCGGTGGTCAAGCAGGTCACGCAGGAGGCGGCCACGCTCCCGGGCGTGGTCGGCGCGGTCGACCCGTACCAGGCGCAGGCGCTCACCCCGGACGGCCGGTACGCGCTGATCCAGGTGCAGTTCGCCGGCGGCGCGGACGAGGTGACCGACGAGCAGCGCGACGCGTACGAGAAGGTCGGCGCGCAGGCCGAGGCGCAGGGCTGGCAGATCGCCCCCGGCGGCGAGGTGCTCAACGGTGAGCCGGAGGTCGGCTCGACCGAGGCGATCGGCGTGCTGGTCGCGGCGATCGTTCTGGTGATCACGTTCGGCTCGCTCGTGGCGGCCGGGATGACCATGCTGAACGCGCTCATCGGCGTCGGCGTCGGCATGGCCGGTCTGTTCGCGCTCAGCGGCGCGGTCGAGCTGACCAGCACCGCGCCGATCCTGGCGCTGATGCTCGGCCTCGCGGTCGGCATCGACTACTCGCTGTTCATCACCTCCCGGCACCGGCAGAACCTGCTCGACGGACTCTCTCCGGAGGAGGCGGTCGGCCGTGCGGTCGGCACCGCCGGCTCGGCTGTGGTCTTCGCCGGCGCGACGGTCGTGGTGGCGCTCGCCGGCCTTGCCGTGGTGGGCATCCCGTTCCTCACCGTGATGGGCCTGGCCGCCGCCGGCACCGTCACAGTGGCCGTGCTGGTGGCGATCACGCTGGCTCCGGCGCTGCTCGGCTTCGCCGGACACAAGGTGCTGCCGCGCAAGCTGCGTGACCGCAAGGCGGTCGAGGACCCGACCACCGGCTCGGAGGACCGCTCCGGCTTCGGATTCCGCTGGGCGCGGTGGGTGACCAGACTGCGCATCCCGGTGATCCTGGTCGGGCTGCTCGGCCTCGGCCTGCTCGCGATCCCGGCCCAGGACATGCGCCTGGCGCTGCCGGACGCCTCCGCCGCCGCCGAGGGCACCCCGGCCCGGGTCAGCAGCGATCTGATCCGCGAGGGCTTCGGCCCCGGCTTCACCGGCCGGCTCGCGGTCGTGGTGACGGCCGACTCGCCGCAGGCCACCCAGGCCGCCATTCCGCAGGTGACCGCGCTGGTCCAGAAGACCGACGGGGTGCTGGCGGTGGCCCCGCCGCAGGTCGACCCGTCGGGGCGTACCGCGCTGATCGGGGTGATCCCGAAGACCGGGCCGACCGAGGAGGCCACCGAGACGGTGGTGCACGACATCCGCAAGCAGGTGTCGGGCATCCAGAACGCCGACGTGCTGCTCACCGGCGTCACCGCTGTCGGCATCGACGTGTCGGAGAAGCTCTCCGACGCGCTGCCGGTCTACCTGCTGCTGGTGGTGGGCCTGTCGATCCTGCTGCTGATGCTGGTGTTCCGGTCGATCCTGGTGCCGGTCAAGGCGGCGCTGGGCTTCCTGCTCACCGTGGCGGCCACGTTCGGCATCACTGTGGCGGTGTTCCAGCAGGGCCACCTGGCCGACCTGGTCGGCCTGGACACCCCGGCCCCGCTGGTCAGCTTCCTGCCGATCCTGCTCATCGGCATCCTGTTCGGCCTGGCCATGGACTACGAGGTCTTCCTGGTCTCCCGGATGCGCGAGGACTTCGTGCACGGCGACACCGCCCAGCAGGCCACCATCAACGGCATGGGGCACGGCGCCCGGGTGGTCACCGCCGCCGCGCTCATCATGATCTCGGTGTTCGGCGGCTTCGTCTTCCTGGAGGACCCGATCATCAAGTCGATGGGCTTCGCGCTCGCGATCGGTGTCGCCATCGACGCGTTCGTGGTCCGGATGACGATCGTGCCGGCGGTGATGTCGCTGCTGAACAACGCCGCATGGTGGCTGCCGCGCTGGCTGAACAAGATCCTGCCCAACGTGGACGTCGAGGGTGAGGGCCTGCGCGCCCACCTCGCCGAGAAGCAGCACGCGAACGTGTGATCCGCACGGGTGGGGCCCCCGCGGGGCCCCACCCGTCACACACCCGCCGGATACGTCTCCATCTCACCGGGCGTGACGCACGTCGGCAGCGGGTGCAGCGCTGTGGCCTCGTCGCACCAGATGAACGCGTCGTAGCGTTCACCCAGCCGGGTCGGCACGTAGTTGCCCCAGGACTCGAAGCTCGGGTCGTACACCACCCCGATGGCCCGGTGGTCCGCCTCGCCGGTCACCCATTCCGGCTGGTCGTCGCCGCCGAAGACCAGCACCGCCCGGTCCGGCATCAGCTCGTGCAGCCGATGCTCCACCGAGCCCTCCCGCGCCGGTGGGACCACCATCGTCTCGGCCGGTGAGCCCCAGCGCGGCGCGGCCACCACGCTGCCGCGCCAGCTGCCGAAGCCGATCAGCGCCACCGCGTCCCGGCCGTGCCGTTCCCGGCCGAGCTGCCCGATGTTGACCATGCCGTCCGCCGCCATGTCGGTGGCCCGGGCATCGCCGACGTGCGTGTTGTGCGCCCACACGATGCCCCGCGAGCCCGGCCCGTACCGGTCGAGCAGCCGGTCGAGCGTGTCGGCCATGTGGACGTCACGGACGTTCCACGACTCGGGGCCGCCGCCGACCATGGCCCGGTAGTACCGCTCCGCGCCGGCCACCACCTCCGCGTTCTGCCAGGCCGAGAAGCGGTCCGGGCCGTCCGCGGCGGCCTGTTCCCGGGTACGCGCCAACAGCCGGACCACCTCCTCCTCGCACCGGGCGGAGACGAACCGGCTGGCCGTCCCGTACTCCTCGGCCCGTTTGCCGTACGGCTCGAAGCAGCGGTACGCCTCCTGGGCCGCCTCCAGCGAGGCCGGATCCTCCTCACCGAGGTAGTCGAAGATGGCCTGCATCGACTCCCAGAGGGAATACACGTCCAGCCCGTGGAAGCCGGCCCGCTCCCCCTCGGGGCGTTCCAGGTTCCACGCCCGCAGCCAGCGGCAGAAGCGGGCCACCTCGGCGTTCGCCCACATCCAGGTGGGCCAGCGTTCGAACCGTTCCAGCGCGGCGAGCGGATCGGCCGGCCCGTCCGGCGCGCCAACCACCGACCGGTGCACCCGGTCGCAGTCCGGCCAGTCCCCCTCCACCGCCACGAAGTCGAACCCCTGTTCGGCGATGAGCCGCCGGGTCAACTGCTCCCGCAGCCGGTAGTAGTCGTAGCTGCCGTGCGTCGCCTCGCCGATCATCACCACCCGGGCGTCCCGCACGCGGTCCAGCAAGGGGTCGAAGTCGCTCGGCGCGCCGAGCCGCTGTACCAGCATGTCAGCGGCTACCCGGGGCCCGCCGGGACAAACCGCCGCCGCTGGGTCCGGCGGGCGTACGGCGGACCCGGGCCGCACCCGCCGGCGGGCATGGTGCCGGGCTCAGTGGGTAGCCGGGCGGCATGACCGTCACCGGTGCGCAGTTGCGGGAGTTCCTGGCCGGGCTCGACTACCCGGTCTCGCGGGAGGACCTGGTCCGCTGGGGCCAGGAGAACGGCGCCGACACCGAGGCGCTGCAGGCGCTGCGGTCCCTGCCGGCCGAGGAGTTCCACACCCCCACCGAGCTGGGCGAGGCGCTGGTCACGCTGGCCGACGCCTGACCGGTGGGGTGTTAAGCGGGGGCCCCTCCTCTACCGGAGGCGTTAAGAAGGGGCCCTTCCTTACATCTCGACGGTTCGGCCCTGGGCGCGGGCGGTCTGCGCGGCGTCCAGCACCGCCACCACCTCGCGGCCGAACCGCACGTCGCAGCGGTGGTCGCGGGTGCCCGCGTCGACCTCCTCCAGCAGCTGGTCGAGCGCGGCGCCGAACGCCTGGAGCGCGCTGCCGTCGCCGGGCGGGACGGTCTCGGTGCCGTTCTCGCCGAAGAAGACGAAATCCCGGGTGACCGCCTCGGACGGCGCGTCCAGGGTGAGCGAGAGCGAACTGGTCGCGCCGCCGTCGTGGGTGAGCAGCAGGTGCACCAGGCCGCTCGGGCCGTCCATCGCGGCGACCCGGGTGACCCGGCCGAGCACCGGCAGGATCAGCGACAACGCGTGCGGGCCGATGTCCCAGAGCGCGCCGCGCTCCCGCCGCCAGGTCGAGTCGCCGTACGGGTTCCCGGGCTGGAAGATCGACGCGAACATGGTGGCGCGGGCGTGCTGCCAGCCGCCGGCCGCCGCGGTCGAGGCGAGGAAACCGGTGACGTTCGGGTGGAAGCGCTGGGTGAAGAAGACCACCGAGGCCACCCCGGACGCCTGCGCCGCGTCGACCACCCGGTCGGCGTCGGCGAGGTCGAGCGCCAGCGGCTTGTCCAGCAGCAGGTGCCGCCCGGCGGTGGCGGCCCGCACGGCGATGTCGGCCTGCACGTCCGGCGGGAGCGCCACGGCGACCGCGTCGCAGGCGTCGATGAGCGCGTCGACGTCGGTGAAGGCCGGTACGCCGTGCCGGGTGGCCAGTTCCTCCGCCTTCGCGGGGTTGCGCCCCCAGACGCCGGCGAGCCGGGCCCGCGGGTGCGCCTCGATGGCCGCGGCGTGCGTCTCCGCCGCCCAGTAACCCGTGCCGAACAACCCGAACCGCACCCCGACCCCCTGCCGTCGACGTCCGCCACCGGCGTACGCCGGGACCGTGATCCACGCTAGTCCCCCGGCCCGTCCGGCGCGCCCCGACCCGGCGGGCGAGCCGCTACTACACCGGTTAGTAGGCTGTGCCGGTGAACGACACCGTGTCGACGACCAGCGCGGCGGCCGCCTCTCCGGTGGACGGACCGCTCGCCACGGTCGCGATCGTGATCTCGCTGGCGCTCGCCGTCTGGGCCCTGGTGGCGGCGGTACGCCACCGGCCGCCGGACCGGATCCAGTTCGCCGGCCTGGCCGTGCTGGAGGTGGCGCTGCTCGCGCTCACCGTGACGGCGCTCGTCGCGCTCGGCGGCGGCGAGCGGCCGGGCGAGCCGGGCGCGTTCTTCGGCTACCTGGCGACGCTCGTCTGCCTGCCGCCGCTGGCCTGGGTGCTGGCCCGGATGGAGCCGACCCGCTGGGGCTCGGGCATCGTCTGCGCGATCTGCCTGGTCACGCCCGTGGTGGCGGTACGGCTCCAGCAGACCTGGGAGGTCCTCGGTGGCTGACACCACGACCGCGCACGAGCAGCGCGCCACCAACCGCGGCCCGGGACGGCTGCTGATCGCCGTCTACATCGTCTTCGCCATCGCCGCGACCTCGCGGGCCGGCTTGCAGATCGCCACGAAGTTCGACGAGGCGCCGGTGGCGTACCTGCTCTCCGCGCTCGCCGCGCTGATCTACATCGTGGCGGCGGTCGGGCTGGCCCGCGCCGGGCACACCGGCCGCCGGGTCGCGCTCGCCTGCTGCACAGTCGAACTGGTCGGCGTGCTCGGCGTGGGCGTGCTGAGCATCGCCGACAAGGAGCTGTTCCCGGACGAGACGGTGTGGTCCGACTTCGGCAGCGGCTACGGCTACGTGCCGCTGGTGCTGCCGGTGCTCGGCCTGTTCTGGCTCTGGCGCACCCGGCGCGACCCCGCCTGAGCGGGCCCGCGCCGGGTGGGGCCGGTCAGTCCTTCGGACCGCCGGCGACGTAGATGACCTGACCGGAGACGAAGGACGCGCCCTCGCTGGCCAGGAACGAGATGGTGTGCGCGACGTCCTCCGGGCGGCCGGGACGGCGTACCGGGATCTCGGCGGCGGCGTGCTTCTGGAGATCGTCGAAGTCGACCTTCATCCGCGCCGCGGTCGCGGCGGTCATGTCGGTGACGATGAAGCCCGGCGCGACCGCGTTGACAGTCACCCCGAACGGGCCCAGCTCGATCGCCAGCGTCTTGGTGAAGCCCTGCAGGCCGGCCTTGGCGGCCGAGTAGTTCGCCTGGCCCCGGTTGCCGAGCGCGGAGGTGCTGGACAGGTTGACGATCCGGCCCCACTTCGCCTCGACCATGTGCTTCTGCGCGGCCTGGCTGAACAGGAACGCCCCGCGCAGGTGCACGCCCATGACCGTGTCCCAGTCGCCGTCGGTCATCTTGAACAGCAGGTTGTCGCGCAGCACACCGGCGTTGTTGACGAGCACTGTCGGTGCGCCCAGTTCGGCGGCGATCCGTTCCACGGCGGCCTCGACCTGGGTCCGGTCGGACACGTCGGCGCCGACGCCGAGAGCCCGGCCGCCGGCCGAGCCGATGGCGTCCACCGTCTCCTTGGTGGCGGACTCGTCGATGTCGACCACGGCGACGGCCATGCCGTCGGCCGCCAGCCGGCGGGCGGTCGCCGCGCCGATGCCGCGCGCGGCTCCGGTGACGATGGCGACGCGGGGCTCCTCCGACATGCTTACCTCCCGGTAACTTGTGGCTCGATCGAAGGAGCTTAACCCGCCGGTACGCCGCCCCCTACCGCTCGTGGCCCCGGCAGAGCCGGATCCACCGGTAGCCGTACCCGCCGAGCTTGAGCCGGTCGAGCTTGCCCACGTCCTCGTAGTTGCGGTCGCTGAGCACGTCGATCGGCAGGTCCGCCTCCGGCGCCAGCGTGCTCAGGTCGACCTCGACGTCTTCGGTGCCGAGGTTGTGCAGGAAGACCATGGTCCCGGTACGACCGTCGGCGCGGTGCGCGAGCACGCCCGGCGGCATCGGCACGTCGATGTGGGTGGTGCTGCCCGAGCCGGTCTCCGGCGCCTCGCGCAGCGTCCGGATCATCCGCTCGAACCAGCCGAGCAGCGACCGCGGATCCTTGCGCTGGGCGGTGACGTTGACCTTCTGGTAGCCGTACTCGCCCTTGTCGATCACCGGGCGGACCAGCTTCTCCGGCTCGGCCGTGGAGAACCCGGCGTTGTCCGCGTACGACCACTGCATCGGGGTACGGATCGCGTCGCGCCCGTCCAGCGACAGGTTCTCCCCCATGCCGATCTCCTCGCCGTAGCGCAGCACCGGCGTGCCGCGCAGCGAGAACTGGAGCGAGTACGCCAGCTCCATGTGCCGGCGGTCGTTGCCGAGCATGGGCGCGAGACGACGACGGATGCCCCGGCCGTAGAGCTGCATGTTCTCGTCCGGCCCGAACTTCGCCAGCACGTCGTTGCGCTGGTCGGCGGTGAGCCGGGACAGGTCGATCTCGTCGTGGTTGCGCAGGAACGTCGCCCACTGGCCGCCGGTGGGCAGCTTCGGGGTGTCGCGCAACGCCTCGATGATCACCTCCGGGTCCTCCCGGGCCAGGGCGAGCATCAGCCGGCCGTTGAGCATGAAGTCGAAGAGCATGTGGATCCGGTTGCCCGAGCCGCTGCCGTCGCCGAAGTAGACGGGCAGCTCGTCCGGCTCGACGTTCGCCTCGGCCAGCAGGACCGCGTCGCCGCGCCGCCACTGCACGTGCTGGCGCAGGTCGGTGAGGAAGTCGAAGTCCTTCGGCGAGTTCGGGTTGCCCGGCTCGGTGCGCTCGATGATGAACGGCACCGCGTCCATCCGGAAGCCGGAGACGCCGAGCTGGAGCCAGAACGAGGTGATCTTCTTGATCTCCGCGCGGACCTTCGGGTTCTCGATGTTCAGATCCGGCTGGAACTTGTAGAAGCGGTGGTAGTACCACGCCTTGGCGGTCCGGTCGTAGGTCCACGTCTCGTGCTGCTCGCCGGGGAAGACCATGCCCTGGTGGCGGTCGTCCGGCTCGTGGTCGGCCCAGACGTACCAGTCCCGGTACGGCGAGTCGGGCGAGGACCGGGCGGACTGGAACCACGGGTGCTGGTCCGAGGTGTGGTTGACCACCAGGTCGATGATCACCCGGATGCCCCTGTTGCTCGCCTGGTGCAGCAGCTCGGCGAAGTCGCCGAGCGTGCCCAGGCGCGGGTCGACGTTGTAGAAGTCGGTGGCGTCGTACCCGTCGTCCTCGTTCGGCGAGGGGTGGATCGGGTTCAGCCACAGGCAGGTCACGCCGAGCCGGGCCAGGTAGTCCAGCCGGCCGATCAGCCCCTGGAAGTCACCCACCCCGTCGCCGTCGGAGTCCGCGTACGTGTCGACGTCGAGGCAGTAGACGACCGCCTCCTGATACCACCTGTCACCCATGCGAGGACTACTTCTCCGAACGCGCGCGGCGGCAAACCCGGTACGGTGCCGGGATGAGTGAGGAGGCGTACGACTGGTCCGCCGGCACCTGGCTGAACCCGCCGGAGCGGGCCGAGCCGGTCGACGGCGGCCTGCTGGTCGAGCCGCACGGCGGCAGCGACTTCTGGCGGCGCACCAGCTACGGCTTCGTGCACGACGACGGCTCGGCACTGCTCGCGCCGTTCCCGGCGGGCAGCGCCGTGGAGGTGTCGTTCGTCCTCGACTACTCGGCCCAGTTCGACCAGGCCGGCGTGCTGGTCCGGGTGGACAAGCGGCGGTGGACCAAGGCCGGGGTCGAGGTGAGCGACGGTTCGCCGCAGGTGGGCGCCGTGGTCACCGACGAGTTCTCCGACTGGTCGGTGGCGCCGGTGCCGCCGTGGTCGGGCCGGGAGGTGACGGTCCGGGTGAGCCGGGCCGGCGACGCGCTCACCGTGCGGGCCCGGTGCGAGGACGAGCCGTGGCGGCTGGTCCGCGTCGCCCCACTCGATCCGGCGGCGCAGGCGTCGGCCGGGCCGTACTGCTGCTCGCCCAGCCGGGGCGGCCTGCTGGTCCGCTTCACCGGCTGGCGGCGGGGTCCGGCGGACGCCGCGCTGCACCCGGAGGGCTGAGTCACAGGTGTGACAGCCGCCGGTCCGGGTAACACCTTCGGATCTCCGGCTCTCGCGTGGAAGGACCCCCATGGCCCTGGCCCAGGACGTCGACCCGAACCAGTTCACCGGGCTGACCGGCTGGGTGGCGAGCGTGATCGACTCGCTCGGCGCGGTCGGCGTGGCGCTGCTGGTGGCGCTGGAGAGCATCATCCCGCCGATCCCGAGCGAGATCGTGCTGGCGATGGCCGGTTACCTGTCCGCCGAGGGCCGGTTCAACGTGGTGTTCATCGTGGTCGCCGCGACGGTCGGCTCGCTGCTCGGCGCGCTGGTGCTCTACTGGCTCGGCGCGGCGCTCGGCGAGGAGCGGCTCAAGCGCTGGCTGGACCACATCCCGCTGGTCGACCTGCAGGATCTGGAGAAGGCCGACCGCTGGTTCGAGCGGCACGGCCGGTGGGCGGTGCTGATCGGCCGGGTGGTGCCGGTGGTCCGGAGCCTGGTCTCCATCCCGGCCGGCGCGAACCGGATGCCGCTCGGTGAGTTCATCCTGCTCACCACGCTCGGCAGCGGGGTGTGGAACGCCCTGATCGTCGGCGCCGGGTTCACCCTGGGCTCGCGGTGGGAGGACGTCGACAAGTACAGCCAGTGGTTCAACTACGCGATCTTCGCCGTCTTCGGTTTCATGATCGTGAGCTGGGCGGTGAAGAAGGTGCGCCGGCGGCGCGCCCGGCAGTCGGTGACCACCGGGCGCTGACCGCCGCGCGGGTCAGAAGCCCGCGGTGATGCCGGTGAACTCCCAGGTGTTCTGCGCGATGCCGGAGCAGTTGGCGACCACGCCGCCGCCGGGGCAGGGCCGGTCCCGGTTGACCGACCAGAACGTGAACCGGGCCAGGCCGCGCGCCTTCGCCCAGTCGCGGATCTGCGTCCAGGTGGCCGGCGAGGTCAGCTCCTGCTGGTCGGAAAGGCCGTTCATGCCGGACAGGCCCATGTGCGCGTACGCGGTGGCGTCCGACCAGCCGAACGCGTTGCGCAGCGCGGTCTTCAGGCCCTCGGCCGCGTTCACGGTGTTCTGGTACATGTTCGCGCCGCCGCCGAAGTCGAACGGCATGATGGTGAACACGTCGATCCCGGCGCCCTTGGCCGCCGCCTGGTTGATCAGCCGGGTGCCGTAGTACGACGGCCCGGTGGTCGAGGTGCCGAACGTGATGATCGTCTTGATCCCCGGGTTGTTCTGCTTGACGATCTTCAGGGCGTCCAGGATGCGGTCCTGCACCACCTCGTTCTCGAACTCGTCGCTGTTCTCGATGTCGATGTCGATCGCCTTCAGCCCGTACGCGTTGATGACCTGCTGGTACGCGCCGGCCAGGGCAGCGGCGGACGAGCAGTTCGGGCCGAGCTTGTTGCCGCTCCAGCCGCCGAAGGACGGGATGACGTCGCCGCCGGCCGCCTTGATCGCGGCGATGGTGGCGGCATGCGTGCCGCCGGTCAGCGGGCCGCTGCCGTCCCAGGCCGGGGTGCAGCCGCCGCCGGAGAGCACGAACGCGATGGTGAACCACTTGACGCCGGTCGCGCCCATCACGGTGGCGGGCGCGGGCGGATCGCCCCAGCCCGGGTAGAGGTACGGCGCGGCGGCCATCGCGCCACCGCCGCCGGTGCAGCCGCTGGTGGTGGCCGCGACCGCCGCCGACTTCGCCGACTCGCCGGTGCCGTTGTACGCGGCCACGGTGTAGCTGTGCCCGCTGCACGCGGCCAGCCCGGAGACGGTGGCCGAGGTGCCGGTGACTGTGGCCTTGACCGTGCCGCCCTCGTACACCCGGTAGCCGGTGACGGTGCCGGAGACCGCGTTCCAGGCGAGCGAGACGGCGGACGCGGTGGTGCCGGTGACCCGCAGCCCGCCCGGCGTGGCCGGTGCGCCCGGGTTGCCGGGGTTGCCGCCGCCGGTGCAGGAGGCGCCGTTGACCGTGCAGTTCACCGGGTCGCCGGTGCCGCTGACGACGAAGCCGAAGCTGGTGCTGGCGCCCGGGGCGAGCGCGCCGTTCCAGGACTGGTTGACGGCTGTGACGTGCTGGCCGGAGGTGGTCAGCCGGGCGTCCCAGAACGAGCCGAGCGTGCTGCCGGACGGCAGGTCGAACTGGACGTTCCACGAGGAGATCGCGGCGGAGCTGTCGTTGGTGACTGTGAACCGGGCCTCGTACCCGCTGCTCCAGCTGGAGGTGCGGACGAACGCGGCGGTGGCGGCGGAGGCGGGTGGCGCGGCGAGCAGGGCACCGGCGACCACGGCGGTGGTCAGCGCGGCGGCGAGCGTCGCCAGGCGGGGGCGGAGTCTCACGGCGTCCTCCAGGGGACGGGCGGGGGTGGAGAGGGATTCACAACCGTCGACGTGCGCCTATTATTAAGAGTGTTAACTGTTTCTGTCCAGCACCGGTGCGGCCCGAACCCCGGAGGGGGTCCGGGCCGCGTCCCGGCCGCACTCAGCGGCGGAAGGTGAACCAGTTGACGTTGACGAAGTCGGACGGCTGGCCGCTGCTGAACGTCAGGTAGACCGTGTGCCGCCCGGTCACCGCGCCGACGTTGCCGGGCACCGAGCGCCAGGTCTGCCAGCCGCCGGTGTTGCCTACCGCGAAACTGCCGATCGGCGGCGCGGTCGGGCTGTCCACCCGGACCTCCACCAGCCCGCTCACGCCGGACGCCGCGCCGGAGGCGACCCGGGCCACGAAGTCGCGCGGCGGCGTCGAGCCGAAGTCGACGTTGTCGTAGCGGGCCCAGTCGCCGTTGGCGAGCCAGCCGATGTCCTGGCCGCCCTCGGCGCACGTCTCCACCTGCACGCCGTTCTGCGCGTTGAACGACTCGGCCTGGATCGTCGCGTACGCGTCGCGCACCCCGCCCGGCGGCGGCGTGGTCGGCGTCGGCGACGGGTTGCTCCCGCCGCCGCGGGTGTAGACGGCCACGTAGTCGACGAGCATCGACCGGCCGGGCACGGTCGACGCGGTGGGCGTCGCGGAGCCGGCCACGCCGTCCGGGAAGCCGCCGCCCATCGCCACGTTGAGCAGCAGGAAGTAACCGGCGTGGTTGGTCATCTGACTCCAGTACGGCTCACCGATCTGGTTCTGCCCGACGGTGTGGAAGAGCTGGCCGTCGACGTACCAGCGCAGTTGCTGCGGGCTGGTCGAGGCGTCCCACTCGAACCGGTAGGTGTGGAACGCCGACTGGCAGGTGCTGCCCGGGCAGGCCCGGGAGGCGCCGATGCCGTTGAACTCCCCGCACGGGCCGCCCGGCGCGACGCCGCAGTGCAGCACGCCCCAGACCGAGTTGATCCCGTTGACGTTCTCCATCACGTCGAACTCACCGATGCCCGGCCAGTTCTGGTAGTTGCCCCGGTACGGCGAGCCGAGCGCCCAGAACGCCGGCCAGTACCCGGACGCCGCCGCGCCCGTCACGTTCGGCATCTGGATCCGGCCCTCCAGGGCCAGCACACCACCCGACGGCGGCTTGAAGTTCGCCCGTACCGTCTCGATCCGGGCCGAGGTCCAGCGGCCGGCCGAGTCCCGCAACGGCGTGATGCGCAGGTTGCCCGAGCCGTCGTGGGCCAGGTTCGCGGTGCTGGACGTGTAGGTCTGGATCTCGCCGGTGCCCCAGTTGGCCGGGCCGCCCGGGTAGCCGGTGCCGGTGTCGATGATCCAGTTGGCGGACGAGGGCAGCGTGCCGGCGGAGCCGGTGAAGTCGTCGCTCCACACCAGGCTCCACCCGGACGGTGTCGGGGGCACCGCGGCCTGGGCGGTCATCGAGACGCCCGCGAGCGCTGTGGTGAGCGCGAGGACACCGGCGGCCAGGGCGAGCCGGCGGCGTGTTCGGGGCACGGTGGCGGAGGCGGCCGGGGCCGCCGGGATCGGATTCATTCGGGGTGCCTCTCTGCGGGGACGGGTCCGGGAGAGCGCTCTCTGAGAGCGATTTCTACGCGCCCGCCCCCGCACTTGTCAACGCTTGTCGATGGCCGCCGCCGGCTGCGGCCGGCGCAGCACCA
This sequence comes from Micromonospora sp. CNZ297, assembly GCF_007827625.1. Classification (NCBI taxonomy): domain Bacteria; kingdom Bacillati; phylum Actinomycetota; class Actinomycetes; order Micromonosporales; family Micromonosporaceae; genus Micromonospora; species Micromonospora sp. CNZ297. The sequence continues at coordinate 320,542 of NZ_VISU01000002.1, forward strand.
CCTGCTCCAGCGCGGTCCACGCCGTGGTGGTGACCAGATAGAGCACCGCCGCCAGCGGCACCACGAGCGCCACCAGCACCGTGCCGTACGGCAGCAGCGGCAGCACCCGCCCGAGCACCGCCGCGCCCGGACCCTCGGCCGGCGTCCCGGCCACGGTGCCGGTGGCGGCCGCCGCCCGGCGCATCCGCCGCGACGACCACCAGGCCAGCGCGAGCAGCGCGGCCAGCAGCACGCCGAACACCAGCGGCACCGGGCCGGCCAGGCCGTCGCCGAGGTGCCACCCCAGCGGTACGCCGGCGAGCCGCTCCCCCAGCAGCTCCGGCGCGCCGTCACCGGTGGCGAACAGGCGGTACATGACCAGGAAGAACGGCGCCTGCAACAGCGCCGGCAGGCAGCCCGCGACCGGGCTGGCCCCGGCGTTGCGGTAGAGCGCGAACAGCTCGCTCTGGAGGCGGGCCGGGTCGTCGGCGTACCAGCGCTGGAGTTCCCGTACCTCGGGAGCGAGCGCGGTGCGACGCCGCTCCCCGCGGACCTGGGCCACTGTCAGCGGGGAGATCAGCAGCCGGACGGCGACTGTGAACAGGACGATGGCGGCCGCAGTCGCGGCGCCGCCGGTGAGCGGGGCGAGCACGTCGGCGAGCCAGGTGACGACTGTGGCCGCGGCCGAGGCCGCGGAGTGCAACGGTGCGAAGGCGAGCATGGGTGGACCCCTCGATGGCGATTCCGGGTGTCCCGGGCGGCGACGTGCCGCACGGCGGGACGGATGACGACGGAATCGGCCGCGGAAGCCGGGATGGAGGGATCTACCGGCCCGCCGGCGCGGGCCGGAAGAAGGTGGCTACGCGGCCGAGGGGTGCAGGCCGGGAGCGCGGGGGCGCGGACGCCCCGGTGCGTCCGGGTCGACCTGCCGGGGCACCCCGCGACGGCGGGCGCGGGCTCGCAGCGCGGCGGCGAACCGGGTGCCGGGCGGCGTGGGCAGCGCGCGGACCCGCAGCGCGAGCAGGGTGGCGAGCAGCAGCGCGGCGACGACGGCCGCACCGGCGATCAGCCCGGCCGGCCGGTCGGCGAACAGGGCGAGGGCGTACGCCCACGCTCCCGTCAGCACCGCCAGCATCCCCGTCACACGGCCACCCTAGCCCGCCGTGTCACGCCCCGCGGGCCCGTGCACGCCCACCGGCGGCACGACCCGTTCGGGCGAACCGGCGCCGACACACCCAGCGGCACGTTTCCCCAAACGGACACGGTGGGTAACAGGTCCTCGACCACGCGGCACGGTGCCGCGAGCGGTCCGGAGGAGACGGTGGTGACGATGAGTGGCTCAGTGGCGGAGCGGGAGCGGAGCGCCGCATCGGGCGGAACCGACCTGCTGACAGTCGGCGTCGAGGAGGAGTTCCTGCTCGCCGACCCGCACACCGGGACCGCCGTACCCGCCGTCGACCTGGTCATGGAGCAGGTGCCGGCCGAGCTGCGCGGTCAGGTGGAACGCGAGTTCCAGACCAGCCAGATCGAGATCGGCAGCCCGCCCGGGCTGGACCTGTCCTCGATCCGGCACTCGCTGTCGATGCTGCGCGCCGAACTGGCCGACGCGGCCGAGCGGGCCGGCGTACGGCTGCTCGCGATCGGCACCGGGCCGGTCGACGGGCCGGTGCCGCCGGTGGTGGACAAGCCGCGCTTCGACCGGATGATCGAACGGTTCCGGCTGCTGGTGCCCGGTCCCGGCAACAACGGCATGCACATCCACGTCGGGATCCCCGATCCGGACACCGGTGTGCAGGTGCTCAACCACGTCCGGCCCTGGCTGCCGATCCTGCACGCGGTCACCGCCAACTCCCCGTTCTCCCGGGGCGAGGACACCGGGTACGCGAGCTGGCGCTCGGTGGAGTGGGAACGCTGGCCGTCGGTCGCGCCCACCCCGTACCTGGAGTCGCACGAGCACTACGAGCGGCTGATCCGGCAGCTCATCGCCAGCGGTGTGATGCTGGACGAGGGGATGCTCTACTGGTACGCCCGGCTGTCCGCGAAGTACCCCACGGTGGAGATCCGCATCGGCGACGTCTGCCCGTCGGTGGACGACGCGGTGCTGGTGGCGGCGCTGGTCCGCGCGCTCGTCGCGACCGCGCTCACCGACATCGCCGCCGGCCGCCCGGCCGTCAACACCGACCACCACCTGCTGGTGGCGGCGCACTGGCGGGCCGCCCACGACGGGCTGGAGGGCGAGGGCGTCGACCTCACCGACGGTGAGCTGCGCCCGGCCTGGGAGCTGCTGGACCGGCTCGTCGACCGGCTGCGCCCGGAACTGGAACGGCACGGCGACCTGGACCGGGTGACCGATCTGCTGGGCGGGCTGCGCCGGCACGGCAGCGGCGCGGCACGACAGCGGGCGGTGTTCGCGCGTACCGGCAGCCTCGTCGACGTGGTCGCGGACGTGGCGCGGCAGACCCGTGGCTGAGCGGCCACGCGGCCGTGGCCCGGCGTGACAGGATGGGCGACGTGGCCGAGCGCATGATCGTCATCGGCGGCGACGCCGCCGGGATGTCGGCGGCGTCGCAGGCGCGTCGCCGCCGCGACCGGTCCGAGCTGGAGATCGTCGCGTTCGAACGCGGGCACTTCACCTCCTACTCGGCGTGCGGCATCCCCTACTGGGTCAGCGGCCTGGTCGAGGAGCGGGACGAGTTGATCGCCCGCGACCCGAAGACCTTCCGCGACGACTTCGGCATCGAGGTCCGCACCCGGCACGAGGTCACCGCCATCGACCTGGACCGCCGCGAGATCCTCGCGCGTGACCTGGACGGCGGCGGCGAGGTCCGCGCCGGTTTCGACACCCTGGTGTACGCCACCGGCGCGTCCCCGGTGCAGCCGGACTGGGCACGCGACGACGTGTCAGGGGTGTTCGGCGTGCAGACGCTCGACGACGGCGCGGCGCTGATCGGCTGGCTCGAACGCGAGCCCCGGCCCCGGCGCGCGGTGGTCGTCGGCGGCGGCTACGTCGGCGTCGAGATGGCCGAGGCGCTCGTGCAGCGCGGGCTCTCCGTCCAGCTCGTGGAGCAGGCCGACCAGCCGATGTCGACAGTCGACCCGGACATGGGCGAGCTGGTGGCCGACGCGATGCGCGCGACCGGCATCGGCGTCCGCACCGGCCTTCAGGTCACCGGTCTCCAGGAGCGGGACGGCCGGATCTCCGCGGTGGTCACGAACGAGGGGCCGATCCCGGCCGACGTCGTGGTGCTGGGTCTCGGCGTACGCCCCAACACCGCGCTCGCCGAGGCCGCCGGCCTGCCGATCGGCCCCTCCGGGGCGGTCCGTACCGACCGCCGGATGCGGGTGCCGGGCGTACCCGGCGTGTGGGCGGCGGGCGACTGCGTCGAGTCGCTGCACCGGGTCAGCGGCATGCCGGTGCACATTCCGCTCGGCACGCACGCCAACAAGCAGGGCCGGATCGCGGGCATCAACATCGGCGGCGGGTACGCCACCTTCCCCGGCGTCATCGGCACCGCCGTCACCAAGGTCTGCGAGCTGGAGGTGGGCCGCACCGGGCTGCGCGAGCGGGACGCGCGGGAGGCCGGCTTCGAGTTCGTCACAGTGCTGGCCCAGTCGACGAACCGGGCCGGCTACTACCCGGGCTCGCGGCCGATGACGGTCAAGCTGATCGCCGAGCGGCCCAGCGGGCGGCTGCTCGGGGCGCAGATCGTCGGCTGGTCCGAGGCGGCCAAACGGATCGACGCGCTCGCGGTGGCACTGTGGAACGGCATGACAGTGGACGAGATGACGGCGCTCGACCTGGGGTACGCGCCGCCGTACGCCCCGGTGTGGGATCCGGTGCTGATCGCCGCCCGCAAGGCCGTCGACGCCCTCGCCGCCGTGTAAGGAAGGGCCCCCTATTAACGCCTCCGGTAGAGGAAGGGCCCCTTCTTAACACCGACACCCGGGTTTGTCGGTGCCGGGGGTTAGCGTGTGCGCGTTGCCGGTTCGGCACTTCCCCTCGGAGGTATACCCCCATGTCCCAGGAGACGACCTACCTCGAACTGTCCGAAGTGGATGGTGGAGCGCACAAGTTCTACGAGGTGGTGGTCGACGACACCGCGATGACAGTGCGCTACGGGCGGATCGGCGACCAGGGCCAGGTGAAGACGAGCACCTACCCGGACAACACCCGCGCCCGCGCCGCCGCCGCGAAGAAGATCGGCGAGAAGGTCCGCAAGGGGTACGCCCCGGCGGTGCCCGGCGTACGCCAGAAGCGGACGGTGTCGCGCCGGCAGATCGTCAGCACCCGCTCGACCGCCCGCACCGCCCCGGTCCTCTGGCGGTACGCCTCGGGCGCGCCCGCCTTCGGCATCTTCGTCGACGACAGGCACTGCATGGTCGGCAACGAGCACGGCGTGATCACCACGCTCGACCACGACGCCCTGCTGGTCAACCAGGTCCGGCTGCCCGACGGGGTGAAGTGCATCGTCGCCGACGACGCCTGGGTCTACGCCGGCTGCGACGACGGCAACGTCTACGACCTGTCCGGCAAGGTGCCGCGCGCGGCGTACGCGATCGCGCCCGAGATCGACATCTACTGGCTCGACATCCACGACGGCGTACTGGGCGTGTCCGACCGCGACGGCGGCATCTCCGCGATCGACCACGAGGACGAGTTCCTCTGGCGCCGGCCGGGGCGGGGCCGGTCGGCGTGGATGGTGCGCTGCGACGCCGACGCGCTCTACCACGGCCACTCGCAGGGGGTCACCGGTTACGACTGGCGCACCGGGCGCGAGCTGTGGCACACCGGCACCGGCGCCGTCCTTTTCGGCTGGCAGGAGCGGGACGCCGTCTTCGCCGGCACCGGCACCCGCGAGGTGGTGCGCCTGCGCAAGGACGGCCGGGCCGAGCAGGTCTACCACTGCGACGCCGCGGTCTTCTCCTGCGCCACCGCCGAGGGCGGCCGGTACGTGTTCGCCGGTGACAGCGCCTCCTCGATCTACTGCTTCGACCAGGCCGGCAACCGGCTGTGGAAGCTCGGCACCGGCTGCGGCTCGGCGTACTCGATGCAGTACCACGACAACCGGCTCTACGTGGTCACCACGAGCGGCTACCTGGCCTGCATCGACGCGAGCGAGGCGGCGATCCGGGCGGCCGAGGCGGGCAGCGTGCCCGACGTGGTCGACGTCAAGGCGCCGGCCCGGATGCCCGAGACGGCCGCCTGGACCTCGGTCGAGGTGACCACCGACGACCGCGACGGCGTGCTGGTGCAGTGCGTCGAGCAGGGCGGCCGGTTGCGCGTCCACGTCCTCGCCGACGGCTACCGGCGGGACTGGTCGGTGCAGTTCCCCAAGGGCATCCGGGAGCCGGGCGCGCGTTACCTGGTCACCGAGGTCCGCGAGTCCGGCCGGGGCGGCTTCTACCGCGCATACGGGGACATCCGCCGGCTGCGCTGACCGCAGACCGCAGACCGGCGAGACCCGGCCCGGGACAGCGGATCGTCGCCGCACCGGTCAGGATGTCCGGATGCGGTGCGACATTCCTGACGGGCTGCGCTGGGTCGAGCAGACCGAGGCCGGCCGGGCGTGGCTCGCGGAGCTGCCCGGCCGGCTGGCCCACTGCGTCGCGCGGTGGGAGCTGACGGTCGGCCCGCCGTTCGCGTACGCGTTCGCCTCACTGGCGCTGCCCGCGACACTCCCCGACGGCACCCGGGCGGTGCTGAAGCTCCAATACCCGGACGACGACAGCGTCCACGAGGCAACGGCGCTGGCGCACTGGGACGGGCGCGGCGCGATCCGGCTGCTCGGGCACGACGCCGATCGGCGCGCACTGCTGGTCGAGCGGTGCGACCCCGGCACGCCGCTGCACTCGCTGGCCGCCGACGCGGCGCTCGACGTCGCGGTCGGCCTGCTACCAGGGCTCGCGGTGCCGGCCGGTGAACCGTTCACGCCGCTGGCCGAGGAGGCGGCCGGCTGGGCGGAGCGGATGCCTGGTAACTGGCGACGGGCCGGCCGCCCGTACGAGCGGCGCCTGCTCGACACCGCGCTCGGGCTGCTCGCCGAGCTGGCGCCGAGCCAGGGTGAGCAGGTGCTCGTCAACCAGGACCTGCACGCCGGCAACATCCTGGCCGCCGGGCGCGAACCGTGGCTGGTGATCGACCCGAAGCCGCTGGTCGGCGAGCGGGAGTTCACGGTGGTGCCACTCGTGCGCGGCGCCGAGCTGGGTCACTCCCCGGCGGCGGTGCGGCACCGGCTCGACCGGCTCAGCGCCGAGCTGGGCCTCGACCGGGAGCGGGTACGCGGCTGGGCGATCGGCCAGACGGTGGCCTGGAGCATCGGCGGCGACCAGGTCTTCCCCGGCAACGTCGAGGCGGCCCGCTGGCTGCTCGACGAGATGTGACTCAGCCCGCCTGGCAGGTGGGGCACCAGTAGAGGTTGCGCCCGGCAAGCGCGCCCCGGCTGACCGGGGTGCCGCAGACGTGGCAGGGCGCGCCGGGGCGGCGGTAGACGTACACCTCGCCGCCGTGCCTGTCGACGCGCGGCGCACGGCCGGTCACCTCCGGCAGGTCGGCGTCGCGCACGGTGTCGATGCGGCCCCGCTCGACCGCGCGGGTCATCAGCATCACCAGGTCCGCCCAGAGCTCGGCCCAGCCGGCCGGCGTCAGCTCCCGGCCGGGCAGCAGCGGCGGCAGGCCGGCCCGGAACAGCGCCTCGGTCACGAAGATCAGGCCGGTGCCGGCCACCACCGACTGGTCGAGCAGCAGCGCGGCCAGCGGGGTGGGACTGCGGCGGATCCGGGCGTACGCCCGGTCCGGGTCGGCGTCGGCGCGCAGCGGGTCCGGCCCGAGCCGGTCGCGCAGCGCCGCCACCTCGGGCGGGGTCAGCAGCTCGCAGGCGGTCGGGCCGCGCAGCTCCAGCCAGTGCCGATCGCTGTGCAGGCGCAGCCGCAGCTGCCCGACCGGGGCCGGCGGCTCCCCCGGCCCGTCGGCGAACTTCCCGTACAGACCCAGGTGTACGTGCAGCGTCAACTCGCCCGCGTAGTGGTGCAGCAGGTGCTTGCCGTACGCCTCGGTGCCGTCCAGGACGGTGCCGCTCAGGCGGGCCGCGCCCTCGGCGAAGCGCCCCTGCGGGCTGTCGGCGTGCACCTTGTCGCCCGCGAACAGCTCGGCGTGCCGGGCGGCGAGGCGGTGGATGGTGTGTCCCTCTGGCACAACGACCAAGCGTAGCCAGCGGATCGGACCGCCGGCGACGTCGGGTCCTGGGACGACATTGAATCGATGTTCGTCGACTGAAAGACTGGCGGCGGCAGCGCTCGGGAGCCAGTGCGAGCCGCTCGATCTCGCCGGAGGGACAAGCGCGGGGTGATGCGCCACCCCGGTGCCGGGCAGTCGTCTCCGGCGCTCCGCCGTGCCGTCACGGCGGCGACATCGCGGTCCACCACCACTCCGGCGCCGACCGCCCCCGGCGCCCCCAGCTCGGGAGAGACAGATGCTCCGTACGCTCGGCGCGGCACTGGCCGCCGCCCTCGCCCTCACCGGCCTGGCCGCCTCGGCCGGCGCCGACCGGTCGCCCGCCACCACGACGACGACGCTCACCACTGCGGCGACGCCGACCCCGACGCCCACGTTCGCGTGCCCGCCGGCGTTGCCGGTCAGCGGCCAGGTGACCGGGGCCACCACGACCAGCATCACCATCACCTACTGGATGGTGCTCAGCCCGCCCTGCGGATACGACCCGCCGCTGGTCGTCAGCCTCTTCGCCAGCCGCGAGGACGCCACCGGGTGGCGCGACCCGGTGGCCGAGGCGGTCACCGGGCCGGAACGGTCGGGCACTGTCACAGTCGGCGGCCTGACCCCGGGCACCGCGTACTGGTTCCGGTTCGGCGACACCAAGGGCGTACGGGATCCGTACGTGATCGGCGGACCGGCGCGCACGCTGTCGCTCTGCTCCGCGACGGCCACGATCGACAGCAGGTGGGGCGGTGGCTTCGTCGCCACGGTGACGGTGCGCAACGACGGCACCGAGCCGGTCCCGGGCTGGCTCGTCTCGTGGCGGTGGTCCGGTGACGAGCGCATCCAGTCGGTCTGGGGCGGGGTGGCCGAGGGCTCCGGCCAGGACGCCGAGGTCCGCAACGCCTCCTGGAACGGGACGCTGGCGCCGGGTGCTTCGACGACGTTCGGCCTGCTCGTGGCGACGAGCGCGACGCCCGCCGCCATCACGCCGGTCTGCGGGCGGTGACCGGCATGTGGTGGACGGCACGGCACGGCGGCACCGGCCGCCTCCTCGCGGCGGGGCTGGCGCTCGCAGTGGCCCTCGCGGCGACGGTGGTGGGACCGGCAGCGGGTGCGCTGGCGGCGCCGGTGACAGTCACCAACGGCACCCAGTTCACCGACACGAGCGGCGCCGTGGTGCACGCCCACGGCGGCGGTGTCCTCAAGGTCGGCGACTACTACTACTGGTTCGGCGAGAACCGCAACCCGGACAACACGTTCCGGGCGGTCTCCGTCTACCGCTCCACGGACCTGCGCACCTGGGAGTTCCGCAACAACGTGCTCACCCAGTCGTCGGCCGCGGAGCTGCGGGTCGCCAACATCGAGCGGCCGAAGGTCGTCTACAACGCGGGCACCGGCCGGTTCGTGATGTGGATGCACAAGGAGAACGGGTCCGACTACAACGAGGCGCGGGCCGCTGTCGCCTCGTCGGCCACCGTGGACGGGAACTACACGTACCACGGCAGCTTCCGGCCGCTCGGGCAGCACATGTCCCGCGACATCACGCTCTACAACGACAACGGCACCGCGTACATGATCTCGGCGGCCGACGACAACTACGACCTGAACATCTACCGGCTCACCTCGGACTACCTCAACGTCGCCGCCCTGGTGGGCAACTTCTGGGACGGCGCGCACCGTGAGGCGCCGGCGATGTTCAAGCGGGGCTCCACGTACTTCCTGCTGACCTCGGGGGCGACGGGCTGGAGCCCGAACCAGGCCCGGTACGCCACCGCGCCGAGCATCTCGGGACCGTGGAGCGGCTGGACCGACGTGGGCAACGGCACCACCTTCAACTCCCAGCCGGCCTTCGTGCTGCCGATCCAGGGCACGTCCGGCACCAGCTACCTCTATCTGGGTGACAGGTGGGCCGGCGCCTGGGGCGGGCCGGCCAACGACTCCCAGTACGTGTGGCTGCCGATCGCCTTCCCGACCGCCACCAGCATGAGCCTGACCTGGTATCCGTCAGTCACCGTCGACACGGCGGCGGGCACGGTCACCGGCAACTCGCCCACGTACTACCGCGTCACCGCCCGGCACAGCGGCCGGGTGCTCGACGTGATCAACGGCTCCACGGCGAACAACGCCGAGGTCAAGCAGTGGGGCTGGAACGGCGGCGGCAACCAGAGGTGGGAGTTCCAGGACGCCGGTGGCGGCTGGTTCCGCCTCGTCAACGCGGCGAGCGGCAAGTGTCTCGACGTCGCTAACGCGTCCACCGCCGACGGCGCCAACATCATCCAGTACACCTGCGGCAGCGGCGCCAACCAGCAGTGGCAGTGGGCCGCGCTCGGCGGCTGGTTCCAGTTGCGGGCCCGGCACAGCGGCAAGTGCCTGGACGTGGTCAACGCCGGCACCGGCGACGGCGCGGACGTCCAGCAGTACACCTGCGGTGCGGGCACCAACCAGCAGTGGTCACGCACGGTGTCGTGACCGGACGGCACGCCTGAGCGTGCGGAGCGAACCCAGGGGTGTCGATTTCGGCACCCCTGGGTACTTCCTGCTTGTCATGCGCGGCCTCCGCGCCTGGATCAGGAGGTGCCATCGTGAAGATCTTGTCCCGCCGGAACTCTCCGGCGACCAGTACCGATACCAACGGCGACGGCGTGGTCGACGAGCGCGACCGGACCGCCGAGCAGCCGGCCGGCCGGCCCGTGGTCACCGACCGCGACGAGGAGCGGACCACGTACCGCAGCGCCGCCACCGCGACCGACGACGAGCGCGCCCGGGACGCGGCGACCGACCGGGACGCGCGCGACCTCGGCGCGACGACCGCCGACGGCCGGAGGACGCCCACGGCGACCGACGCCCGGATCGCGGCGGCCGACGACGAGCGGGACGCGGAGGCGCGGCGACGGGCGGCGGACCGGGGCGCGGCGGCGCGCGCGGTCACCGGCCGCCGGGTGGACGCCGACACGCGGACCGCTCCGGTGACCGACGCCCGGACCGTCGGCGCGGCGCCCGCCGCCGAGCGCACCGTGGACCTGGACCGCGACGGCCGTCCGGACCGCACCGACCTCGACCGGGACGGCCGCCCCGACGGTACGGACACCGACCGCGACGGCCGGGTGGACCGGCCGGAGCCGTACACCACCAAGCGTCCCCGGGCCAGCCTGCTCGCCACGCTCGGCCTGATCGTCTCGGTCGTCGGGGCGCTGTTCGTGCTCTCCGGCACGCTCGCCGGGTACGGCATCGGCGTCGGCGCGGTCGGCGCCGTGCTGGCGGTGCTGGGCCTGATCGCCACCCGTCGCCGGCACGTGGCGGGCAAGACCGACGCGCTGATCGGCATCGCTGTCGGCCTGGCCGCCGTGGTGCTCGGCATCGTGGCGATGACCGGCCAGTTCGACTGGCCGACCACCGACGGCGACTGGGTGGGCCGCTTCCGCGAGTGGCTCGACTCACAGTTTGGCAACTGGTTCTGACGGGCACTGTCCCGATCGCCGGCAGGGCCGGCCAGCCCGATCAGTTCCGGTGGTTCACCGGCCGGGCAACACCTCTTTCGGGGGCGGCGGTTCGCCGCCCCCGAAGTGTGTCCTGGGTCGGCGCAACGATCACTCGCTGCTGACCGATTCAACGCAACGATTCGCTGCTCAACGCAACTTCCCGCGGTGGATGTCGTCTACCCGGGCCGCATAACGTTGGACCACGGCGCCAGCCCGTGGGCCGACGGTGGCCGGGCGCGCCCGACTCTGGGAGCACGACATGACGATGGACGCCATCCGCCAGCGCTTTCTGATGTGCCGGCCGACGTACTTCGCCGTCGACTACGCGATCAACCCGTGGATGGACCCCACCGCCCCGGTCGACGCCGACCTGGCGATCCGGCAGTGGGAGCAGCTTCGGCGCACGTACCTGGACCTGGGCCACGAGGTCGACCTGATCGAGCCGGTCGCCGGCCTGCCGGACATGGTCTTCGCCGCGAACGGCGGCACCGTGATCGACGGCAAGGCCATGGCGGTGCAGTTCCGCGACCCGCAGCGCGCCGACGAGGCGCCCGCGTACCGGGCCTGGTTCGAGGGCGCCGGCTTCGAGATGTACGACCCGAAGCACGTCAACGAGGGCGAGGGCGACGTCCTGCTGGCCGGTGACCACCTGCTCGCCGGCACCGGGTTCCGCACCGCGCACGCCTCGCACGCGCAGCTCCAGGAGGTCTTCGGCTACCCGGTGATCACCATGCAGCTCGTGGACCCCCGCTTCTACCACCTGGACACCGCGCTGACAGTGCTCGACGAGCGCACCGTGGCGTACCTGCCGGAGGCGTTCTCCCCCGGCAGCCGGGCGGTGCTGCGCCGGTTGTTCCCGGACGCGATCCACGCCACCATGGCCGACGCCGAGGTGCTGGGCCTGAACGCGGTCAGCGACGGCCGGCACGTGGTGCTGCCCGCGCAGGCCACCGACCTGGCCGCGAAGCTGCGCGACCGGGGTTACGAGACCATCGGGATCGACCTGTCCGAGCTGCGCAAGGCCGGCGGCGGACCGAAGTGCTGCACGTTGCGACTCCGTCAGGGAAAGGCGAGCAAGTGATCATCGACGACATGCTGCGGACTCCGTCCGCGGTCCGGGACGCGGAGCGTCACACGGCGCACAACTACCACCCGCTGCCCGTGGTGATCTCGTCGGCCGAGGGCGCCTGGCTGACCGACGTGGACGGCCGCCGCTACCTGGACTGCCTGGCGGGATACTCGGCGCTGAACTTCGGCCACCGGCACCCGAAGCTGATCGAGGCCGCGCACGCGCAGCTCGACCGGCTCACGCTGACCAGCCGCGCGTTCATCCACGACCAGTTCGCCGACTTCTGCCGCGAGCTGGCCGCGCTGTGCGGCAAGGACCTCGTGCTGCCGATGAACACCGGCGCCGAGGCGGTGGAGACCGGCATCAAGGTGGCCCGCAAGTGGGGCTACCAGGTCAAGGGCGTCACGCCGGGCCAGGCCAACATCGTGGTGGCGGAGGGCAACTTCCACGGCCGTACCACCACGATCGTCAGCTTCTCCACCGACGAGGACGCGCGCGCCGACTTCGGGCCGTACACCCCGGGTTTCACAGTGGTGCCCTACGGCGACCTGGACGCGCTGACCGCGGCGATCGACGAGAACACGGTGGCCGTGCTGCTGGAGCCGATCCAGGGTGAGCAGGGCGTCGTGGTGCCGCCGGAGGGCTACCTGCCGGGTGTGCGCCGGGTCTGCACCGAGCGCAACGTGCTGTTCGTCGCCGACGAGATCCAGTCGGGTCTGGGGCGTACCGGCGCGACGTTCGCCTGCGAGCACGAGGGCGTCGAGCCGGACATGTACCTGCTCGGCAAGGCGCTCGGCGGCGGCATCGTGCCGGTGTCGGCGGTGGCGGCGAACCGCGACGTGCTGGGTGTGCTCCAGCCGGGCCAGCACGGCTCGACGTTCGGCGGCAACCCGCTGGCCTGCGCGGTCGCGACCGAGGTGGTCCGGCTGCTCGCCACCGGCGAGTTCCAGCGCCGCTCGGCCGAGCTGGGCGAGCGGCTGCACGCCGGGCTGCGCGGCCTGATCGGCAAGGGCCTGGTGGCGGTACGCGGGCGCGGCCTGTGGGCCGGGCTGGACATCGACCCGGAGCTGATGACCGGCCGGCAGGCGTGCGAGCGGCTGATGGAGCGGGGCGTGCTGGCCAAGGACACGCACGGCTCGACCATCCGGCTCGCCCCACCGCTGGTGATCACCGCCGACGAGATCGACCACGCGGTGGCGCAGCTCGCCGCCGTCCTGGCCGGCTGAGGTCGTACGCGACCGACTCCGTACGCGAGAAGGCGCCGGGACCGCGACGGTCCCGGCGCCTTCGCACGTGCCCGTCAGGGACGCGGCAGCCGCATCGCCATGGTCGGCGCCTCGGCCATCACCGAGTTCGGGGTGTACTTCGCGTCGCTGCTCATGTCGTCCGCGCGGCCCACCTGCACGCCCGGGTACAGCTCGATCAGGTCGCTCTCGGCGAGCACCCGGGACTGCTGCGGCGCCAGCGCGATCCGCTCGTGCTCGGCCATCGAACCACCGGGGCGTACGCCGGAGCCGTTGGTGCTGGTGTCGGTGACCACCACCTCGCCCACCCGCAGCTCCAGCCGGATGTGGCTGCGGCTGATCCAGCGCCGGGCCTCGTCGTTGAGCCACTGGCCGAGCGTCACCCCACCCGGGCCGTCCGGCGCCCGGCCGATCGCCACCGGCTCGGTCTCGGTGAGCACGAACCGCTTGCGGACCAGACCGCCGATGCGCACGGCGAGCACAGCGGTACGCGGGCGCGGGCCGGCGTCGGAGAGCCGTGCGCCGTGCCGGGGGCAGGTCGGCGCGCCGGTACGCAGCGTGGGCGGCGGCTGCTCGGCCGGCACCCGGTCCACGGCGGCCAGGTCGGCGAAGGCGCCACCGCCCCCACCGCCGCCGAACAGCGCGCAGCCCGGCTCGGGACAGCGCCACTTCCGGGAGAGCACCTTGACGCCCGCGGGTGAGCGACTGCCGGTGGCCGGGTCCTGGCCGCCGCCGACGTGCGCGATGAACACCGGCCCGCCGGCGCCGGGCACCGGGGCGAGCACCCGGCCCGCCTGCCCGACCCACGGGTACCGCCCGACGAGCCCGTCCAGCCGCGCCCGGGTGAGCACCGGAAGGCCGAGCAGGTCGGCCACCTCCAGCATCCGGTCACCGGGCTGGTCGAGCACCTCCACCAGGCCGTCGTCGGCCCACCGGCGCACCACCATCCGCTCGTTCGAGGTCAGGTCGGCGTCGGACAGCAGCGCCCGGTGCACGATCGCGTAGACCGGGACGCTGTCCTCGCCGATCTGCCGGGACAGCGCGTCGATCACCATCCCGAGTCGCAGCAGGCTGGCCGGACGGCCGCCGTCCAGGTTCTGCCAGCGGATCACCTCGGCCAGGTCGACCACGGCCCGGGCCAGCGACGGATCGGTGCAGACCCGACCCTCGATGGCGTCGAGCACCTTGCTGATCTCGAATCTCATGCCGCAGCTCCGCACGATGTCGTCCCGTGACGCGGCCGGGGCCGGTCGGCCCGCCGCGCCGCGCGCCACCACCGCGGCGCGTCCTCCACCATGCGACGACCCTACCGGCCACCCCCGTCGGCGGCGTGGCGGCGCACTCCCGAAAGGGGCGCACGCCACCGGGCGGGCGCCGCTCGCCCCCGCCCGGCCCGCCGCGCTCAGGCCGCGCGCAGCGGCCGGCCTACGTCGTGCAGGTGCGCCAGCGCCTGCCGGTACGACTCGACCAGCCCGGTCTCCGCGTACGGGACGCCCTGCTCGGCGCAGTACGCCATCACGAGCGGCCGGGCCCGGCGCAGGTTGGCGCGCGGCATGTTCGGGAACAGGTGGTGCTCGATCTGGTAGTTGAGCCCGCCCAGCGCCAGGTCGACGAACCGGCCGCCGCGTACGTTGCGCGAGGTCAGCACCTGCTTGCGCAGGTAGTCCAGCTCGTCGTCGGCGGTGGGCATCGGCATGCCCTTGTGGTTCGGGGCGAACGAGCAGCCCATGTAGAGGCCCCACAGCCCCTGGTGCACGGCGACGAACAGCAGCGCCTTCGCCGGTGACATGACCGCGAACAGCAGCCCGAGGTAGCCGGCGGCGTGCGCGGCGAGCAGCAGCGCCTCCACGGCCCGGTGCCGCATCGGCACCCGCCACCGCCCGTCCGGTTCCCGGCCGACGAGCGCCTGCACGCTCGCCACGTGCAGCGCCAGCCCTTCCAGCAGCAGCAGCGGGAAGAACAGCCACGCCTGGCGGCGGGCCATCCACCGGCTCAGGCCGCGCGTCGCCATCGCCTGCTCGTACGTCCAGACCAGCGCGCCCGCGCCGACGTCCGGGTCCTCGTCGGTGTGGTTCGGGTTGGCGTGGTGCCGGTTGTGCTTGTCCACCCACCAGCCGTAGCTGAGCCCGACCGCGAGGTTGCCGGCGACCAATCCGGCCGCCTCGCTCGGCCCGCGCCGGCGGAACATCTGCCGGTGCCCGGCGTCGTGGCCGAGGAACGCCACCTGCGTGGTGGCCACCGCCATCACCACCGCCAGTGGCACCTGCCACCACGAGTCACCGACGAGCGCCACCACGATCCAGCCGGCCAGGAACGCGCCGAGCGTGAGCGCGATCCGCAGCGCGTACCGGCCGGGCCGCCGTTCGAGCAGTCCCGCCTCGGCGATCCGGCGGGACAGCCGCGCGTAGTCGCTGCCCCGCCGTGCCGCGGGTTCCGTCGACGTGGAAGTGGTCATGTCGCCCCCGATGCCGCGAGCCACGCTCCGTACGCGACTCTCCGTCACCGATTCTGGCGATGACCGTCGCCGTGGGTAATCCCGCAGACCCCCGGCTCGGAGGTGGTGCTGGCCCTACCTCTCCGGGCCGGCGCGGCGCAAACGATCTTCGTCACACCGCAGCGAGCCCTCACGACGGTGGGCGCACCCGCTCTGACCAGCTAATCTGTACGTAAAGGTGAGTACCACTCAGTCGAACGGCCGATAGGCGGGCTGCACGGTCATCGACAGACGGGAGACAGCGCGGTGCGTGGATTGACGGACAAGGTGGTGTTGGTGACGGGCGGCGGCTTCAGCCCCGACCAGGTGGGCTCCGGACTCGGCATGTCCATGTGCGTCGAGCTGGCCGCCGAGGGCGCGAAGGTGGTCGTCTCCGACCTCTCCCTGGAACGCGCCGAGGCGACAGTCATGCGCGTCAAGGAAGCCGGCGGCGACGCGGTGGCGGTGGCGGCCGACGTCACCGACGAGGACTCGGTGCGCGCCATGGTGAGCGCCGCCCTCGACGCGTACGGGCGCATCGACGTGCTGGTGAACAACGCCGGCGTGTTCGGCGCGTACGTGCCGCTGCTGGAGATCGAGAACAGCCAGTGGGACCGCGTCATGGAGGTCGACCTGAAGGGCGTCTTCCTCGCCACCAAGGCCACGCTGCCGCACATGCTGGAGCGTGGCAAGGGCGTCGTGATCAATGTGTCGTCGGCGTCCGGCGTGGTCGCCAGCGAGGTCGGCGCGGAGTACACCACCGCCAAGCACGGCGTCATCGGGCTGACCAAGCAGATCGCCTACGACTACGGCCACCAGGGCATCCGCGCGGTCGGCATCGGCCCCGGCGTGATCAAGACCGCCGCCTTCGAGGGCGCGGAGATCACCAGCGACTTCCCGTTCTACGACCTGACCATGCAGGCGCCCGCCGGCCGGTACGGCGAGCCGCACGAGATCGCCCGCGCGGTCTGCTTCCTCGCCAGCGACGACGCGTCCTTCATCCACGGCCACACCATCCCGGTCGACGGTGGTTCGCCGATCAGGTGAGGCGAACGGATCGGCCCGGGCGGGATCGTCTCCCGCCCGGGCCGCATCCCCGCCGGGTCAGCCGAGCCGGGCGACGGCGTCGCGCAGCCGGACCAGGTCGCGCCGGCGCCGCTCGTAGGTGGCGGCAAGCCCGATCAGCAGCAGCCCGCCGAGGCCCAGGAAGATCCAGCGGGGCAGCAGGTCCCAGCCCCGGGCCAGCTCGTGCAGCGCCAGCGGCACCAGCGTGGCCGCGCCCAGCACCACTGGCGCCTGCCAGCGCCGGGCCGCCCCGCCGAGCACGACGGCGAGCGCCGCCGCGCCGAGCGCCAGCCGCCGCCACGGCTGCGGCTCGCCTGACACCAGCACCGACACGAGGCTCGGCAGGAACGCCGCGCCGAGTCCCGGGCCGAGCGCCAGCCAGCTGGTCAGCCCGGGCCGGCGCCGCAGCGCCAGCAGCCCGGCGCCCAGGGCGAGCGCCGCCGCCGGCAGCGTGTACGCCTCCAGCACGACCACCCCGCCCGCGGCGAGCAGCAGCCACCCGCCGACCAGCTCGCTGCCCGCGGCCACCGCCGCCAGCACGCGACGCCCGGCCGGCGACTCGCCCCGGCGCGGCACCCGGACCGCGACGGCCACACCCCACAGCACGCAGACCGCCGCCGCGTACCGCAGCGAGCCACCGGTGAGCAGCAGCGCGAGCAGCGCCACGGCCTGCGCCGCCGCCTCCAGCGCCCACGCACCGGCCCGCCCCGTGCCGACGCCGCCCGGCCCTCGGACCACGCGCAGCAGCGGCACCGCGTGCAGCGTCACCGCCGCGACGGCCAGGGCGGCGAACGCCGCGGTACGCAGCGGCAGCCCCGCCGCCAGTGACGCGGTGACCGCGAACCCGGTGGCAGTCGCGACCGCGCCCAGCCACCCCGCGATCCGGACCACAGCCGGCCGCCCGGCCGCCCCGGTCACGGCACCGGCCACCACCAGCGCCCCGAGTGCGGCGAGCGTTCCCGCCCGGGTGGCGAGCAGGCCACCGAACCCGGGTACGGCCAGCACCGCCCCGAGCGGCACGAGCACCACCGGGCGCGCGCCGGTGAGCGCGACGACCAGCAGCGCGGCCAGCCCGACGCCGAACGCGACCGCCGGCACCACCGGCCAGGGGGCACCGGCCGCCTCCGCCAGCACCGGCAGCGCGACAGCGCCGAACGGCAGCGCGGCGAGCCACCAGGCGACGCGGCGGTCCGTGGCGGCGTACGCCCCGGCGGCGACGCCCAGGAGCAGCAGCACCAGCCCGGCGCGGGCGGTCCCGGCGGAGGCAGCCGCGACGGCGGGCACCCCGGACCAGGGTTGCACCGGCAGGTCCACGAGCAGCGTCAGCACCACCGGGGACACGGCCAGCAACGCCACGACGGCCAGCACGGCACCTACTGCGCGCAGCGCGACCACCGGCCGGGAGCCGGCCCCGGCAGCGAGCGCCAGCAGCACCCCCGCCGTGGCGTACGGCGCCACCGGTTCCCCGCCCGGCGCGACGAGCGGCCCGAGGCCGACCCCGGCGAGCGCGACGGCGAGCCCCGTCGAGGCGTACCCGCTCAGGTCGGTCCACAGGCGACGGACGGCGAGGACGACGACGACCGGCACCACGACGGCGGCGGTCGCGCCGCGCAGCTGCCACCAGGCCGGCGCGCCGAGGCCGAGCAGCGCGACCGCCACGCCCGCCGGTACGGCGAGCAGCGAAACGGCCAGCGCGACGCCGCCGACGACCGGCTGCGCGCCCTGTCCACGTCGGCCCAGCGCGGCGAGCGCCGCGCCGAGCACCGCCGTGACGGCGAGCACGGCCACGGCCCCGCCCGGGGCGGCGCAGCCGACGAGCAGCGCGTGCCCGAGCAGTACCGCCCCGGCCGACGCGGTGACCGGCACGACGACCCGCCCTCCACGCGGCCGGGCCACCGCCGCCAGCAGCAGCGCGGCGGCCGTCGCGAGGTCCACGACCAGCACCAGCGGCCACGGCGTCGCCGTCACGGCCGGCGCGGCGAGGGCGACCAGACCGGCGGCGGCCACGCCGGCGAGCGGCCGGACGGCCCGGGGCGTCAGCAGCGCGACCGCCCCGGCGGTCAGCAGCAGGGCCACCGGAAGCTGCCAGCCCCAGGACGGGACCGGCACGTCCCGGCCGCCCTGCCAGGCCGGGAAGCCGACGCTCGCGGTGGACGCGCCGACCAGGCCGGTGAGCACGACCGCCACCTGGCCCAGCGCGGCGGCCACGGCGAGCGCGCCCACGAGCGGACCGGTCCGGACCGGCGCCGGCAACGCCCGGACCGCACCGGCGAGCGCCGCCACCACGAGGCCGGCGGCGAGCAGCAGCAGCCCGGACCGCCACTCGCCGACCGGCCGGATCAGCGCGACCGCGAGCACCGGCACCAGCAGCCCGGTGGCCGTCGCGCGCCAGAGGCGGCCACCCGCGGCGAGCCCGCCGGCGACCAGCGCCAGCGCCACCACCAGCAGCGGACCGCCGGCCAGCAGCGGCGTGCCCGCCGCGTGGCCGACCGCCAGCGGCACCAGCGCGCAGCCGGCCGCCAGGACCAGCGCCGTGCCGTGCCCGGTCCAGCCCAGCACCCGCCCGGCCACCAGCGCCGTGCGATTGCCGGAGGTACGGCGGCGCAGCACGACCACGACCGCGAGGTCACCGAGCGCCACGGCGGTCAGCACCAGCGCCCAGCCGGCAGCGGTGGGCCGGAACGCGGCAGCGGCCAGCGGCAGCACCGGCTGCGCGAGCAGCCACGCCGCGAACCAGGGTGCGGTGAGGCGGCTGACCAGCGCGTAACCGGCGGCCACCGCGGCGCTGCCCGCCGCCACCAGCGCCGCGTACCGGCTGCCGGGCAGGCCGGTCACCCCGAACAGGTCCACCGACCAGGCGGCGGATCCGTCCAGGACCACCAGGAGCAGCGCCACCGAGGCGAGCGTCTCGGCGGTGCCGCGCAGCCCGCGGGCCCGGGCGACGAGCGGCGCGACCAGGGCCAGCGCGGTGACGGCGAGCAGGATCAGCGCCCGGCCGGCCACCCCGAACGTGCTCCAGGCGACGGCGGTGAACACCACGGCGGCGGTGCCGAGCAGCAGGCCACCGAGGACGAACAGCAGGCCCTGGACCGCGCGGGTGGAGGTCTCCGCGCCGCCGGGGCGTACCGCGACGGGGGTGGGCGGAAGCTGACGCGGCGGCGCCGGCGCCGGGAGCGGCGCGGGACCGGCGGCGCGCGGCGCGGGGATCTCCTGCCGGATCCGGGCCGCCAGCACCGCCCGCCGCTGCCGGGCCGTGACCAGCCGGCCGGACAGATCCTGGTACGTCAGCCGGGCCGCCTCGACGCGCGGCACCAGCTCGGTGATCTCCCGGTCCAGCCGGACAACCTCGGCGGCGGGCGGGTAGGGCGGGCGGCCGCAGGCGCGGCATCCGGCGACGAGGTCGGCCGGGGCGCCGCAACCGGGGCAGGGGTAGCCGGTGTTCTCCACCCCGCCAGCTTCGTCAGCGGCGGAGCGGACCGACAGAGTAGGAGTACCTAGGGCCGGGTCTGCTCGTGTACCCAGGCGGTGTAGCCGGGGTTGCCGCTGTCCTCCCGGCTGACCAGGATCTCCGGCACCTCGTACGGGTGGTTGGCGCGGAGCTGGTCGACCAGGGCGTCCACCCGGTCCGGCGCGGTCTTGAACCGCACCTGCCACTCGGCGGTGGTCTGGATCGCCGACTGCCACCAGTAGGTGCTGTCCACCGGGCCGCCGACCTGGGCGCAGGCCGCCAGCCGGCCGGCGACGGCCGCGGCCGCCAGCACGTCCGCGACCCCGCGGGCGTCCACCACAGTCGTCACCACGCAGATCTGATCCACCAGCGCACCCTACGTGGCGTACCGCCGCCACGCCGAGCAGGCGCGGGGGGGAATCGGTCAGGTGTCGGCCGCGCCGTTGCGGTTGGCGGCGATCCACGTGTCGATGCGGGCCCACCAGTCGAACAGCCAGTCGATGCGTTCCTGCTTGCCGGCCGGGATCTCCTCCGGCGGCACCGACCAGAACCGCATCACGATCCGCTTGTCCATCGGCAGCTCGCGCCACACGTCGGCGACGGTGAGCATCTGGTCCAGGCCGGTGTGCGCCACGAAGATCACGCCGGCGTCCGGCGCGGCGTCGAGCGCGGCGAGCAGCCCGCCCGGCTGCGGGGCGAGCACGTGCCGCAGCCGCTCGGCGCGCCGCGCCATCCGTTCCAGGCCGAGCGACCGCAGCCGGTCGATCGCGCGCAGCCGCCGCGACGGGGTGAAGTTGCCGCCCTCCGGGAAGATCACGAAGGCGTCGTCGTCGTCCAGGCCGGTGGCCAGGTGCCCGATCTGCCGCACCACCGACTCCCGCCCGTCCGGCCCGGCCGCGATGAACCGGTTGGGCAACCGGTTGAGCAGCACGTCGATGGCCGGATCCCACTGGAGGGTCTCCTTGAGCACGATCCGGGGTTCCCGCCTGAACCAGTTCACCAGCGCGTGAATCAGGATGAACGAGTCGCCCGGCCCGGCGTGCCGGCAGACCACGAGTTCGGGACGGCCCGGCAGGGCGGTGTCCGGGTCGGTGCCGACCACGTCGATGCTCAGCCGCAGCGTCCACCGGGCCTGCCAGAACATGATCCGCAGGAACCACCCGGCCAGGACGTAGTGGGCCCGCTGGAAGGCCGGCGCGCGTTTGTACGCGCCGAAGCCCGAGGCGAGCCAGAGCAGGAACAGGGCGAGCAGCGCGGCGGCGTCCCAGACCAGGTAGACGGTGCCGATCCAGAGCAGCCGCAGCGGGCGCAGCCGTCCCGGCACCAGCGGGGACGCGGCGAGCGCCAGCAGCGCCCAGGCCGGCAGCGTGGTCACCACGAAGAAGGCCAGCAGCACCACACCAGGGGCGAGCACCAGCCGGCGTAGCCAGCGGGGTGGCAGCGGCATTCAGCGCTCCAGCGCGGTGTCCAGGTATCGGCGGGAGGCAGTGTACGCGCGACTGATCCGCCGTCCCACCGCCGCCGTGTCCCGGTACGCCCACGGGCTGTCGTCGCGCGGCTCCAGCCCGCCGGTGGGCAGCACGTGCACCTCGACGTCCTCGGGCAGCGCCGCCATCTCCCGCGCGAACCGGTGCCGGCGGGCGATCTCGAACGCCACCTGGGCGATCTCCCAGGGGCGGCGCGGCGGCGTCAGCTCGCGTTCGATCCGGCCCACCTGGAGCACGAAGATCTGCTTCGCGCCGAGCAGCACCGCCTCGCCGACCGGGATCGAGTTGACCACCCCGCCGTCGATGTAGTGCTGGCCGTCGAGCTGGGTCGGGGGCAGCAGCCCGGGCACCGAGGCGGAGGCGAGCACCGCCGGCACCAGCGGTCCGGTGTGGAACCAGTGCTCGGCCGCGCGCTCGATGTTCGCGGCGCAGCAGCGGAACGGCACGGCCAGGTCGGCGAACGTGGTGTCCTCGCCCAGCGCGCTCTCCAGCAGGCGGTACAGCGGGCGGGGCGAGTGCAGGTGGGTACGTGCCGCGAACCGGCGCAGCTGCCGGGCGACCGAGTCGCCGTACACCTCGCTGGCCTCGGGCGACGCCCAGAGCCGGACCAGCCGGTCGGTGACCGCCTCGGTCGGGTCGGCGGCGACCAGGGCGCCGTTGACCGCGCCGATCGACGTACCCAGCACGAGGTCGGGTCTGATCCGGGCGCGGAACAGGGCACGCAGCATGCCCACCTCGACCGCGCCGAGCACTCCCCCGCCGCCGAGCACGAACGCCACCGGACCTGCTGCCATGCCGTTCATCCTGGCACGCGGCCCACACCCGGCCGGGTGGCCGCCCCGACCGAGGTGGGAGCGTCACGCGACGCCGCCCGAGCTATGACACAGCGCGATCGTCAACGGGACGACTGTTGACAGGTCAGACACATTCCCGCAACCTGATAGCGCTCCCGAGCCCAGGCAGGTGCGAGCTGATGGCGACACTCCAGGCCGGCCGTCTGCTGGCCCGGCGGTACCGGCTCATCGACCGGATCGGTGCCGGTGGCATGTCGGTGATCTGGCGTGCCCGCGACGAGGTGCTCGACCGGGTGGTGGCGGTGAAGGTGCTCGCCCCCTCGCTCGCCGCCGACGCGCGGTTCCGCGACATGGTGCGCGAGGAGGCCCGCTCGGCCGCCCAGCTCGACCATCCGCACGTCACCGCCGTGCACGACTACGGCGAGACGGTGGCCCCGGACGGCTCCATCACCTCGTTCGTGGTGATGGAACTGCTCAGCGGCGAAGAGCTGGAACACCTGCTGACCCAGGGGCCGCTGCCCTGGCCGGCGGCGGTGGAGACGGGCGCGCAGGTGGCCGAGGCGCTGGCCGCGGCGCACCGGCTCGGCATCGTGCACCGCGACGTGACCCCGGCCAACGTGATGATGACCGGCACCGGCGCGAAGGTGCTCGACTTCGGCATCGCCACCCGGATCGGCACGCCGGACGACGACGAGGACGGCGGCACGTTCGGCACCCCGGCGTACGTGGCCCCGGAACGGCTCGACGGCGCGCCCGCCCAGCCGGCCACCGACGTGTACTCGCTCGGCGTGCTGCTGTTCGAGACGCTGACCGGGCACCCCCCGTACCCGGCGGAGACCTGGGAACAACTGAGCGCGGCGCTCGCGGACTGTCCGGAGCCCACACTGGACGACGTACCGGGCCTGCCCGGGCCGGTCGCTGACATCTGCCTGCGCTGCCTGGCCCGCGACCCGCGTCACCGGCCCACCGCGCACCAGGTGGCCGCCGTGCTGCGCGACCAGATGCTGCCCGCCGACCCGCAGGCGGCCACCATGCTGGCGCCGACCATGACGCTGCCCGCGCTGACCTCCCCGCCGCCGGCCGGCCCGGAACCGGCGGGGCCGCCGGCCCCGGGCCAGGCCCCCGCGGCGCAGCCGATCCCGGAGCCGGGGCAGGATCCCGCCGCACAGCCGGTTCCGGGCCGGCGGCGGACCCTCACGCTGGCCGCAGTCGGCGTGACTGTGGTCGCCGCGGCGGCGCTGCTGGCGTCCGCGCTGACGCCGGACCGGCCCGCCGGCCCCCGGGTGCTGCCGACCGCCGGGCCGGTGCAGCCGTCGCCCGCCGAACCGCCGGTGACCGAGGAGCCGGCCACCACGCCGCCGGCCGGGCCGACCACTCTGCCGTCGACCGGCGGCGTGCGCCCGCCGGCCGCCGGTCAGGCCGACGCCGCCGAACGGGTGGACGGGCTGATCGAGGCCGGGCTGACCGAGGGCCAGATCCGCGAGGACGTCGGGGTGGACCTGCGCAACCTGCTGCGCAACGCGGTCGCCGCGAACGGCGAGGGCGAGGTGACAGCCGCCGTGGACCGGCTCCGCGGCAAGATCGACGAACGTCGCCGCGAGGGCAGCATCAGCCCCGGGTACGCGCGGCGACTCGACGCCGCCGCGGCGGAACTCGTGGCCGGGCAGACCTGACGGGTCAGCCGGCCACGACCGGCGCGACCGCCCGCTGTGCCCGTGCGGGCGCCCGCGCGGCCAGGAAGCCCCGGTAGACCGCCTCGTAGTCGGCGGCCATCCGCTCCACCGAGAAGTTCTCCGCCACGTGCGCCACGCAGTCCGCCGGGTCCAGGTCCGCCGCCGCCCGCAACGCCGCCGGCAGCTCGCCCGGGTGGTCGCAGACGAAGCCGGTCACCCCGTCGCGGACCAGTTCCGGCACCGCGCCCCGGCCCAGCGCCACCACCGGCGTACCCGTCGCCATCGCCTCCACCATCACCATGCCGAACGGCTCCGCCCACTGGATCGGCATGATCAGGCAGCGGGCGTCCAGCAGCAGCCGCAGCGCGGTCACCCGATCCGCGTTCACCACGGGCGTCACGTCGTCGCCGAGCAGCGGCCGGACCACCTGCTCCAGGTAGCGGCGCTCAGCGGGCTCGTTGCACTTGCCCGCGAGCGTGAGCGGCAGCCCGGCCGCCCGGCAGGCCGCGATCGCCACGTCCGGGCCCTTGTCCGGGCTGAACCGGGCCAGCCAGAGCACCGGGCCCGCGCCCGGGCTGCGCTTGCGGGGGATGTCCCGCAGCGGCATCGCGTTGTGCACGGTGCCCGCCCAGGGCAACCCCGGGTTGGCCCGGCGCTGGGCGTGCGAGATCGCGATCAGGCCCACACCCCGGTCGGTGTTGCCGAGCACAGTGCCGTACTCGCCGACCGGGTTGCCGTGCACGGTGGCCACAGTGGGCACGCGGCGGCGGCCGGCCACCATCGGGCCGATCGTGGTGTGGTCGTGGATCAGGTCGAAGTCGGCCGGGTCGACCAGGCGGTCCACGTGGGCCAGGTGCGCCAGTTCGGGCAGCGACTCGCCCATCCGCTCGTACTGGAGGTCGTCGCAGGTGGAGACGAAGTCGGCGGCGGTGCCGTGCTCGGTCCCGGCGCCGAACAGCGTGACGCGGTGCCCCCTGTCGACGAGCGCGTCGACGAGCCCCGCCACCACTGTCTCCAGCCCGCCGTAGCCGGGCGGCGGCACCGACAGCCACGGCGGCACCACCATGGCGATCCGCAACGGCCCGGCCCACGCGCGCTCCGAGGACTGCTGGTTCACGGCCACGAGTCCTCCCCGTCGGTCCCCGGCGTACCCCGCTGCGCGCGGGTTCCCGGCCCGGCCCGCGGTAAACGACGGGCGGTCAGCCGGACACCACGATCCCGACGTGCACCTCCCGTACGCCGGGCAGCGCCCAGGCGGCCCGTTCCGCGTCCTCCCGCTGCCACCAGGCGCTCACCACACCGTCGAGCACCACCGTGTCGCCGTCGACCCGGGCGTCGATCCGCTCGGTCCCGGTACGCCGCAGCAGCAGGCGGCGCAGGTCGATCCGCTTCTGCTCGTCACTCGGCGGGGTCGGCGGCCGCACCTCGACCAGGTTCGTCACCCCGCGTACGCCGCGCAGCCGGCGCAGTTCCCGTTCGGCGGTACGGCGCTGGAAGCCGAACTCGACCTCGCCGCGCAGCATGATCCAGCCGTCGGCGACGGTCACGTCCAGCCGCTCGGCGGGCACGAAGCTGTCCCACTCCAGCGCCCGGCTCGCAGCGATCGCGATGTCGGCGTCGGTACGCCGGTCCGTGGCGGGCAGGTCGACCGCCAGGTCACTGGCGACCGCCCGGACGCCGCGTACCCGGTGGGCGCAGCGCTCGACGGCCCACCGCCGGGCGTAGCTGTCCACCTGGCCGGTGAGCGTCACGACGCCCCGCGCGACTGTCACGCCGACCTCGGTGGCCCGGGTCTGCGCGTCCCAGTCCAGTTCGGCGAGGACGTCGCGCTGGATCTGCTGGTCGGTGCGCACGGCGGACGTGGTGGTCATGCCCCGACCCTCCCGCCGGTACGGGTGAGGCGCGCTCACCCGTACCGGGTGAGAAACGAGGAGGGGCGGCGGGGGGGGGGGGCCCAACCCCAGGGGGCCGGACCCCCCCCCCCCGGGGGGGGGGGGGCGGCCGGGGGCAGGAGGGACCGGGCGC